>JAOPZW010000415.1 GCA_025963905.1 Solirubrobacterales bacterium
GCGCGAGGTCGCGTGCCTCGACGGCCACATACTCCGCCAGGGTGCCGTCGCGATACCAATCCGTGAGGCCGAACACCAGCTGTCCCACCGACAGCCCCGTCGTGCCATAGCCGAGGGCGGTGACCACGCCGGCCAGCTCGTGCCCAGGGATCGATGGTGTTCGGTCACGGTTGACGCGATCGGCCCAGGTGGAGGGCCACTCCATCTCAGTCGGGACGAATCCCGACGCATGAATCTCAACGATGACGTCGTTTATCGCCGCCGGCGGCTCGGGCCGCTCTACCAGCGTCATCCCGGCCGTTCCCGCAGCCTCGTCCGTCACCACAATCGCCTTCATTTTGGCCACCTCCCGGGTCCTCAAGCCTGCAGGATCGAGCAGCAAGCAGCGAGTAGGCGAGCGCGTCAGGGTCCGCGTCAGGACGGAGGTCGCCGCGTTGTTGGATTGTCAGCAAGCCTCGGCGCAACAAGGCTTCCCAGCGCTCGAAGCCCCTGCGAAGTCCGCTTGGAGCTCGGCGTCTGACTCCACTAGCTCGGCGGCGCGCGAGCCGAGCCGGCAGCCGCCCTTGAAATTCTGCGCGCGTCGCTGCTCGACGATCCGCGGCGCCTACGCGCGCAGCCCCGCGATGCTGTCCAGATTCCCGATGGCCGGGTCGTGGTGGTCAGCCATGACAGCGTCGGCCTGGTGGGCGATGACGGCACGGATGAGGCTCCGCGCGATCGCCGCTGACTGCTGCTTCCGCGTGGATGCGAGCCTCTCCCTCGGCGCGCCCGAGGCGCTCATTCGGGAAAACGCGTGGTCGTCCCCGCTGGCGCCGAACTCGCGCCTGCTTTCGGCGGAGGAGCAAACGGTCCCGCACCCACATACGTGTGCGAACTTGCGAGCCAGACGACTTAGCAGGCCACGATTAGATGGAACGGTAGGTCCGCTGCCGCGCCGCTCGCGTCGAATGTCTGAACACCCACTTTGCCGCCGTCGTCCCGAACGGTGACACGCCCGGCCGGTGCCGCGTTCCCATCCGTCGTGCCAAGCGTGGCTGAGTAGGCACACGCGCTGGTCGACGCGCCGAAGCCGATGGTGTAGAGCCCTGAGCCGGCGTTCGTGTGATCGCTCGAGGTCGCGTTGCCACGCACCAGCTGTCCATTCGCGCTGACGGCCGCGAAGTACCTGACCGCAGCAGGGCCAGGAGGCCCCTGAGGGCCGGGCACGCCCTGCTGACCGCGGAGGCTCGCGCGCGTGCTGTTGGCGAGGTCCGTAAGGCGGATCGTCCGGTTGCGGATATCCGTCGACCTGACCGAGCTGTTGCGGATCTGCGCTGACCCGACGCTGTTGCGGGGCAGACTGAACGCCGCGTAGCTCGTCCCGCCGAGAGCGACGACGAGCGCGAGCGTCGCAGTGACGTTCGCGTAGCTGATGTGGCGTCGGATGAAGGCGATCACTTCTAGTCCTCCTGTTCTGTCGGACCCTTGAGGATCCACGCATCCGCTTTCTCCCCCTGGTCAGAGCCCGCGAACCACGACGCGAGCGCGGTTGGAGACTCCGGTCGCGTACGGGTAGGTGGCCTCGTGGGGGACCATCGCACGGAACCGGTACGTCTGGCGCCCGCGGGTCCCGTCGAACCGGTAGTCGTAGTGCCACCGTCCATGGGCGTGGGAGCGCGTCGTGGCGAACGTGTGCCATCCGCCGCGGAGGAAGACCTGCAGCGCGATGAGCTTGCCGCCATCCGGGACGTGCCCGCCGCGGAGCCGCCCGTGCATGCGGACGGTCTCACCGTTGATCACCGAATGGCGGCTGACGTGGAATGTGGTTCGCGCGCTCACCTTGAGCACGACGTCGCGATCGGCCGCGCGGATCGTCGCCGTGCCCCCGTACCGGAACCGCAGGGTCCTGCTCAGTCCAGCCGGCGCGAGGTAGCTGAAGCGCCCGGTCTTCGACGTCTGCAGCTCGCCCGCCGGAGTCCAGCCGGCGCCCGCAACGTGTACGCGCTGGAAGATCTCGATCTGCGTCGCGGCGAACGGAACGCCCGAGCCGTTCGTCAGACGTCCGCGCAGTCGGATGCGGTGGTGAAAGGGCACGTGCAGGCGAGTGCGGTAACGCGTCCGGTGGTGTCGGTGACGCGCCCGTCCGGCAACCAGGTGGGTTGGGAGACGCAGTGGAAGGGTGACGGTCGCTGGATCCCCCGACGTGGTTGAGCTCGTCGAGCGTTCGTTGCCAGCGGCGTCGTCGACTCGGGCGCGGAGCTCGTAGGTGCCGTTGCTGAGATGCTCGTCGTCGACGTGCGCGACGAGCGAGTTACCGTCCACCTGCGTCGCCATGCCGTGCCAAGCGGTGGCCCGCTGCTTCCTGTACTCGATGGCGCCTCCGGCGATGCCCGAGCCCGGGTCGCTCGCCAGCACAGCGATCTTCGTGGGATCGGCCGGGTCAGGTGACGCGAAGGCGGCGGAGTCCGGGGCCTGATCGTCGAACCGCAGGTGCAGCACGTCTCCGGCCGTCGAGCGGTCGGCGTTGCCCGCCGCGTCTCGCAGCCAGAGTCGCAACTGCCAGTCGCCGGAGGCCGGGACCTTGAGCCCCGAGATCGACGTGATGTTCGCGCCGTCCGTCTTACCCGGCTTGCAGTCGGCCGCGGTCCCTCTAGTCGGGCACAGCTCGTAGTTGGCGCCCGCGATCGGCGCGGTGTTCGTCTGGGCAGGGTTCTGCCATCGCAACGTGAAGGTGTTCGTGTTGCGCCAGCCGTCGCCGCCGTCGACCTGCAGTTGCTGGGGCGGGCCGGGGGGCGTGTTGTCGATCGAGACCTGGCGGCCGATCTGCGCGACGTTGCCCGCCGGATCCTCGCTCTGGATCACCACCGAGTGGCTGCCATCCGGGCGCACCGTCCGCGTATCGACCGTGCCTGCGGTGTCGCCGCTCGGGCACGGGATCGTCAGCGTGAAGTCACAGCCCTTCGTCGACCTGGTGACGACGTTGCCGTCGATGAGCACGCGGGTCTCGCGGACTCCCGCGTTATCTGAGGAGTCGAACGCGTAGTCCTGGCCGCCGCTGTGCCACCCGTCGCTCCACAGGCCGCCGCGCGCGTTGGCGATACCCGGGGCGGAGTCGTCCTCGAGGC
>JAOPZW010000173.1 GCA_025963905.1 Solirubrobacterales bacterium
CGAGCGGCGTGCCGGAGTAGCCCGCGCTCACCAGGCCGCCTCCGCGGCCGCCTCGGCGATCACCTTGGACAGCTGGCCGCCCTGCCACGCGATCGGCGACTTGCCCTCCTCCTCGACGACGAGGCGCGCCCCGGGGATCGCGCGGGCGTAGTCCTCGCCCACGCTCAGCGGGTGGCCAGGGTCGGCCTCGTCGCGATCGGCGACGACCACCGCGGGCCCCTCGATCGCGGCCAAGGCGTGCAGGTCGGCAAAGGGCCGCGACCGCGGGACGGCCGACAGGGCATCGGCCACGGCGTCGGGGTGCTCGTGCTGGGCCAGGCGCTGGCGGATGACCTTCACGGCCGTGGCCTTCCACGGGTCCGGCACAGCGGGCTCGCCGTAGGCCTCGACGAAGCCCTCCACGCCGCCCGAGCGCAGCCCGGCGGCCAGGCGGTCCCACTCGGCGAGGCGCTCGGGATCGTCGTTCGTCACCGGGTCGTAGGCGGGCGTGATGACCACGACGGCCGCGACGCGCTCGGGGAACTCGATGGCGAAGCGCAGCAACGTGTGGGCGCCCATCGAGGCGCCCGCGAGCACGGCGCGGCGCACCCCGCGCTCATCGAGCACGCGCTCGAGGTCGGCGACCAGATCCTCGTAGCCGTAGGCGCCCGGCTCCGGCGCCGGTGCGGAGCGCCCGTGACCGCGGGCGTCGTAGGCGATGACGCGGTGGCCCGCGCGCTCGAGGGCGCGCGACCCCATCACGACGTACCGGTGGGTCGCCGTGAGCCCGTGGAGGAGCACGACGGGGACTCCCTCGCCGCCCTCGGTGACGTACAGGTGCTCGGCGCTCACCGAATGAGTCCTATCAGGACTCCCCTCCCCGCCCCGGCAGGTTGCACCGCGCCATCGCTTTACTTAAGTAAATACTTGCGTTAGCATGCACCAAACCAACAAAGGAGTTCTCTTGGAAGCCCAAGACACCACCCCCACCAAGCAGGTCACCGTCGAGGTTCCCGAGGCGAGGCTCGCCGAGTTCTACGCCTTCTACGGCCGCTTCCTCGCCGGCGAACGACGCGGGCGCAGGATGGGCCCGCCCCACCGTGGCCACCGCTGTCACGCTCCCGGCGAGCGCGAGGCGGAGACCGGCACGCCCGCAGGGCCGGTCACCGAGGTCTGACCGCCGTGGCGGACAAGGAAGTCACCGTCCCCGTGCCCGAGGAGCGGATCCCCGAGTTCTACCTCTGGTTCTCGGCTTTCCTGGCCTCGGAGCCCGGGGCCGGGCCGCCGCGCCACCGCTCACGCCGCGGGGGCTTCGGCCCCCGCGGACCGCACCACGGCGACGACCATCGCGCAGATTGGACAGCCGACGACCGGGACGCCGCCGCGTGGCTCTACGGGCGCCTCACGGGCCAGGCCCGGGAGCTCTTCGACCTCCTCATCGAGCATCCCGGCGAGCGGTTCTCCGCCAACGATGTCGCGACGCGCCTGCGCCTGGAGAAGGGCGCGCACGGCATCGCCGGGCTGCTGGCATGGCCCGGTCGCTGGTCACGCAGACTCGGGCGCTCGTTCCCCATCGTGACCGAGGCACGCCCCGACGGCGGCACGGACTACGCGATGACGCCCGACGTCGCCGCCCTGTTCGCCGACGCCCGCGGCTGACCCGAGCATGCCCGGTTGAGCTCTCCACCGTCGACATTTCCGATGCACCGGGTTTCAAGCCGCAACTGCTCCGGGGAGTGCGCGTTTGTGAGGAGCATGTTCGAGGATCTCGCGCCCCACCCCGCCGTCGGTTCGCTGCACGTGTGCGCAGCCTGCCGCCGGCCGTTCATCGTCCCGGTCGCCCGCTTGGGCGCCGCCGGCCTCGCCCGTGACCGCGTGCGGTTGTCCTGCGACAACTGCGGCTGGTCCGAGGTGGCCGCCCACGATCACGCGGCGCTGGAGCACCTCGACCGCGTCCTCGACGAGCAGACCGCGCAGATGGTCGAGACCATCGAGCTCCTGGCGGTCTCCGCCGACATGGACCGGATCGACCGCTTCGCCCGCGCGATGCACGACGGGCACATCGTCCCCGAGGACTTCTGAGCTCAGCCGACGCGCCCGAAGTCGGCCACGAACGTCGCTCCTCGTCTCACGCCCGCCAGCGGGGCGTGGCCGATGACGGAGATCCCCACGTCGCGGAAGGCGGCCGTGAGGATGATCTGCCGGTGCGGGGTGCTGTGCATCAGCTCCCGCACGGCCGTCCGGGGCGTCGCGCGGGCGCGGTCCGTCCAGGCGAGGACCTCGCCGAGCGACCAGCCCGACGCGCCACGAAGGTAACCGGTGCGGGCCGCGCGATCGCCGAGCGTCTCACCGGCCGGTGAGACGTGCGCGAAGTACCGCCGCCGGACCATGTCGCTCGCGTGGCGGCGGGCCGCGACCGTCAGCGCGGCGCTCTGGCGCAGGGGCCCCAGCCCCCGCAGCCGCCGCTCGTGGTTGAGCAGGCAGAGGACGGCGCGCGCGAGCGCCCCGCTCGACACCTGTCCCGGCCGCGCGCCGCCATCGGCGCAGGTCCCGTCACCGAGCACGGGCGCGACCGGCGGCGGGTTCAGGGCCGGCGGCAGGGTCGGCCCCGACGGCGACGCAGGCGCGCCGGGCGTCGCCACCGTCTGGAGCTCCACCGTCCAGTCGCGGGCGTCCGGCGTCGGGTCGGCCAGCGGCCCGGTGAGGCGGACCTCGAAGCGATGCCCGCCGCCGCCGAGCCCGTCCAGGCGCCGCGGCGACGAGCACGCGACCCAGACTGCGCCGTCGAGGCGGCACTCGAAGGACGGCAGGATCGCGGGCTCCGACGCGGCGAAGGCGAACGTGGCGGCGCTGTCGGGCGTCGAGCCCGGGGGGCCGCCCGTGATCACCGCACGCGGCGCTGCCGCCGCGGGCGCCGCGCCGACCAGCACGCAGGCGATCGCGCCCAGCAGCATCCTTGCGCCCAGCCCCCGGCCTGCGCCCATGGGCGCGAGTATCGCCCACGGGCGGCATCCGCGGCGCCGGCGACGCCGCCCCTCCGGCGCGCGCAACTTTCATGGTGCGGCGAGCGTCTCAGCCCTGAGCGTCCGCCCTCCCCTCGCGAAAGGACCGTCTTGGCCGCCAGCCCCACCACCCCGCCAGTCGCCGGCCCATGGCCGTCCGACCGGGCGCTGGCTGCGCGCATCGCCGGCGGCGACGACGGGGCCTTCGCCGAGCTGGCGGCTCGGCATCGGCCCGCACTGGTCGGCTATGCGACGCGGCGTCTCGGCGGCTCACGCGACCACGCCGAGGACGCGGTGCAGGAGGCGCTTGTCCGCGCCCTGCGCGCGCTGCGCGGTGGCAAGCTGCCCGAGGCGCCTCGGGCATGGCTGTTCGTCATCGTGCGCAACTGCTGCTGGGATCTGGCCCGCGGGCTTCCGGCGACTGACGCGCTCGGGGACGAGCTGTCCGCGTCAGGGACCGACCCGGCCGACCGGGCCGGGCAGCACGACCGCCTGCAGCGGGTCGTGGCGGCGATCGGCGAGCTCCCCGCCTCCCAGCGCGCGGTGCTCGTCGGCCGCGAGCTGGAGGGCCGCAGCTACCGGGAGCTCGCCGACCGCCAGCGCACGACCGTCGGCGCGGTCAAGTCGCTGCTCGTCCGCGCGCGCCGGACCCTGGCCGCCCAGCCCCAGCTGCAGGCCGCCGGCGCGCCGATCGCGCTGTTCGCCGCGCGCTTGCGCCGCTGCTTCGACCTGCTGGCGGCGCCCGTCACCGACCACGCGACGGGTGTGGCGGCGATCGCAACCGTCGCGGTCACCGCCCTGCCCGTCACCCTGCCGGCCGGCGCGCGCGAGCACCCGCCCGCGGCCGTCCGCGTCGTCCCCGTCAAGGCCCACGGGCGCCCGCCGGCACCCGCCCGGCCGCTCC
>JAOPZW010000457.1 GCA_025963905.1 Solirubrobacterales bacterium
CGACGTACGGCGGGTTCGAGAGGATGGCGTCCGCGTCGGGCGCGCCCTCGAGCAGGTCGGCACGGGTGAACGACACCGCGAGCCCCAGCCGCCGGGCGTTGGCCCGGGCGACGTCGAGCGCGCCGTCGCTCACGTCGCTGCCGCTGACGTCGAGGTCGGGCCGCTCGTGCTTGAGCGCCAGGGCGACGGCCCCGCTGCCGGTCCCGACATCGAGGACGCGCGTCCCCGCCGGCAGGTCCAGCCCGACCTCGACGAGCAGCTCGGTCTCCGGGCGCGGCACGAGGACCCGCGGGTCGACCTCGAGCTCGAGGTGGCGGAAGCCCTTGGTGCCCAGCAGGTAGGCGACGGGCTCGCGCCCGGCGGAGCGGCGTCGCACGAGGTCGCGGAACGCGCGGGCGGCCGGGCCGGCGACCTCGCGGGCCGGGTCCATGACCAGCGCAGCGCGGTCGACCCCGAGCGCACCCGCCAGGAGCAGCTCCGCGTCCAGGCGCGGGGTGTCGCTGCCTGCCGCGGAGATCGCGATGACCGCGCTGTCGAGCGCTTCGCGGACGGGGATGCCGGTGAACGCCATCACGGCGCTGGTGGCACTAGATGGTCGATTCCGAATTCTCGAAACGGACCCGCCCACCCTGACGCGCCTCGGCGCTCTGGATCGCCGTCCGGCGGACTTGCCAATGGCGCTGCCATGGGCTGCGCCACCGGACGCCGGGTGGGCGGGACCGGATCACGATCCACGCCACCCCGACCACGAATGATTCGGAATCAACCATCTAGGCTCGGGCGCCCATGAGCAACGACGAGGTGCACGCACGGCTCGCGGCCCTGGTGGCGGAGCACGACCTCCCGGCACCCGCGGTGACCCAGCTGGCCACGATCCTCCAGCTCGTCGCCGGCGAGCCGACGTCCATCACCACGATCCGCGACCCGGCCCAGGCCGTGGAGGCGCACGTCGCCGACTCCCTCGCCGGCGTGGCGACCGCCCCCGTGCGCTCGGCGCGGGCGATCGCAGACCTCGGCTCCGGCGGGGGCTTCCCCGGCCTGGTCCTGGCGGCCGCGCTGCCGGAAGCCCACGTCGCGCTGGTCGAGAGCGTGGCGAAGAAGTGCGCCTTCCTCAGCCGTGCCGCCCAGGCGGCCGGCCTGCAGAACGTCGCGGTCGTCAATGCGCGGGCGGAGGAGTGGGACGCGGGGCGAGGTGCCCACGATCTCGTGACCGCGCGCGCACTGGCACCCCTGAACGTCATCCTCGAGTACGCGGCGCCGCTGCTCGCCCTGGGGGGGTCGGTGGTCGCGTGGAAGGGCCGGCGCGATCCGGCGGAGGAGCGGGACGGCGCCGCGGCCGCCGAGCGCCTGGGGCTGAGCGCCCCCGGCGTGGTCCCCATTCCGCCCCGCCCGGGGGCGGACGAGCGCCACCTCTACGTCAGCTCGAAGGTGATGGAGACGCCCGCCGGGTACCCGCGCCGAGCGGGAATAGCCCGCAAACGACCGATCCGAGCCTCCAGTGGAGGATGAGGTGTTTCGGCGGCGAACCACAAGGGCGATGGTTCGACCGGCCCTGACGCTAGCTTGAGAGCCCGGATGGGGACGATCTACGCCATCGCGAACCAGAAGGGCGGCGTGGGGAAGACGACCACGGCCGTCAACGTGGCGGCGTGCATCGCCGAAGCCGGCTACCCCACGCTGCTCGTCGACATCGACGCGCAGGCCAACGCCACGGTGGGCCTGGGGCACCCGAAGGACCGTCAGCCCAACGTCTACGGCGTGCTCTCCGGCGAGGCCTCGGCCTTCGACGCGATCGTCCCGACCACGATCGAGAATCTCAGCCTCCTGCCCTCGCATCCCGACCTCGCGGGGGCGTCGATGGAGCTGCCGCGCCAGGCCGGCTCCGAGGGTCGCCTGCGCGACGCCCTGGTGGGGATCCGTGAGCGCTTCGCGTACACCATCCTGGACTGCCCCCCGTCGCTGGGGCCGCTCACCGTCAACGCGCTGGTCGCCGCCGACCGTGTGATCGTTCCGGTGCAGACCGAGTACTTCGCCCTCGAGGGGCTGGCCGGGCTGCTGGACACCCTCGCCCTCATCCAGCGCGAGCTCAACCCGCGGCTGGCGGTCGCCGGCATGCTGCTCACGATGCACGACGGCCGCACCCGCCTGGCGCGCGACGTCGAGCGCGAGGTGCGCGAGCACTTCCCGGCGCTGGTCTTCGACACCGTCATCCCGCGCAACGTGCGGATCAGCGAGGCGCCGAGCTACGGCCGCCCGGTCATCCATCACGACCCGCACTGCGCCGGCGCCGATGCCTACTTCGAACTCGCCAAGGAGGTGGCCGCGCGTGGCTGAGAAGCAGCGTGGAATGGGGCGCGGCCTGGCCGCGATCCTGTCCGTGTCCCAGGACGACGGCCAAGAGGGCGGCGAGCTGCGCGAGCTCGCCGTCGAGCTCATCGCGCCCAACCCCGGCCAGCCGCGCAAGCGCTTCGACCAGGACGCCCTGCAGGCGCTGGCCGACTCGCTGACGGAACGCGGCGTGCTGCAGCCGGTCCTCGTCCGGCCCCGCCCGGGGGGGACGTATGAGCTCGTCGCCGGCGAGCGGCGCTGGCGCGCCGCCCAGCTGGCCGGGCTGGAGCGCATGCCGGCGCTCGTGCAGCAGCGCGACGACGCCGCGTCGCTCGAGGTCGCGCTGATCGAGAACATGGCCCGGGAGGACCTCAACCCGGTCGAAGAGGCGCGCGCCGTGGCGGCGCTCGTGGAGGAGCTGGGACTGACGCGCGAGGAGGTCGGCCGCCGGGTCGGCCGCAGCCGCGTCGCGATCTCCAACCTCCTGCGGATCCTCGACCTCCCCGACGAGGCCCTGGAGCTCGTGGAGGCCGGCCGGCTCAGCGAGGGTCACGGCCGTGCGCTGCTGCTGGCCGCCGACCACGCCGATCGGCGCCGCCTGGCCCGCGCCGCCGCCGAGGCGGGGTGGTCGGTGCGCGTCACCGAGGCCCGGGCGCGCGACGCGAACGCCCCGACACGCCCGGCGACCCGCGGGCGCGCCGCACTGCACCCCGACCAGGAGGCCGCGGCGAGGGAGATCGCCGACGCCCTCGGGGCGGCGCTGGGCACCGACGTCCGGGTCCGGACCCGCGGGACCGGCTACCGGGTCGAGCTCGCCTTCGACGACGTCGATGCCGCCCTCGCGCTGGCCCGGCGGCTGCGGCCGCGAGCGGTCGCCTGAGCGCTCCGGGAGCCCCCGCGAACGAGGCCCCACAGGCATCCACCGCGCAACCGCGCGGACCCCACCCCGGCGCTACACTGCACGGCCGCGCGGGCGATTAGCTCAGTCGGTTAGAGCGCTTCTCTGATAAGGAAGAGGTCCCAGGTTCGAGTCCTGGATCGCCCATGACAGGCGAGTGCGCGAGGACCCCGT
>JAOPZW010000179.1 GCA_025963905.1 Solirubrobacterales bacterium
GCGTAGTGCACGTAGAGCGCGTGCATCGCCTCGCGGTCTCCGGCTTGCGCCGCGGCGACCTGGCGCCGGATGCGCCGCTCTTCGCCGTCGGACGAGCGGCAGCTGTTGGCTGAGTCCATCATTCCCCCTTGCGTGTGTCCCAGAGCCCCCCGGAACACTCCGCCGTTCGGCCCTTCCCCAGTGGAGCGAGCAGGCTAGGTACAGGCCAGGGGATGCGGAATTGGACCCCCTGTTTAAATCGCGTTAGCGGTCTGTATCGGTCGCCGTCCGGACGATTCCGCCGGTTCGGTGGCCCGTGACGCCCAGCGGGGCACGTCCCGGACGGCCGGTGTTTGGGCACTGACCGATCGGGAAGCCAGGTCGTGCACGAGCTTGTGGAAGGGAGTAGATTCTCGCCGTGAAGGCTCGGGGGGAAGAGCCGTCAGGGGGAATGGGGGCAGGGGCGTCATCCCGCGTCGATCGTGCGGTTCTGGGGCTCGAGGTGTTCGAGCACTACCCGTACGGGATCCTGTTGGTGGATCGCCATGGGACGGTGCTCGCCCATAACGCCAAGGCGGCAGAAATGCTCGGCGATCGTGCCTCGGAGCTCGACGTGGGTCGGCAGCGGCTCGCCTGCGATCTGGTCGGTTGCGGCGTCAAGGGAGGGCCGCTCGAGGGCATCTGCCTGTTCGAGCGCGCCGCCTCGCTCGACGACCCGCTGCCCGAGGTGCGGGTCGACCTTCCGGCCGGCGCGGGGGCGCCGGCGGTGTGGGTGACGGCGGCACGGCTCCGGCCTGGGAGCCCGCACGTGATCCTCGAGCTGCGTCCCGGCGCAGTCAACGACCGGCGCAAGCGCACCGAGCCGCACTGGACGTCCGGGCCGAGCCTGCGGATCGCCGCGCTGGGACGGACGAAGGTCGACAGCGCCGAGGGCGACATCGGCGGCCGCTGGCTGGAGAACCGCCCGGGCCAGCTGCTGAAGTTCCTCATCGCCGAGCGTCATCGCAGCGTCTACGGCGACGAGATCGCCGAGAAGCTGTGGCCGGACGTCGGACGCGGCGGCCTGCAGAGCGTGCGCTACTACGTGCATGAGCTTCGCGACCGTCTCGAGCCCGGCCGGCGCGCGCACGATCCGTCGTCGTTCCTGCTGCACCTGGGCGCCGGCTACCAGCTGGACCGCCGTCACGTGCAGATCGACGCCGACGAGTTCGAGCGGCTCGTCGACTCTGGGCTCGCTTGCGCGCGGCGCGACGACCACGAGCGTGCGTGCGAGCAGCTCAGCGCCGCGATGGCGCTCTACCGCGGCGACTTCCTGGCCGAGGAGCCCTACGCCGACTGGGCGCAGGCGGAGCGTGATCGGCTGCGGGCGCTCGGCGCCGAGGCCCTGCGGGTGCTGACGCCGCTGCACGAGCGTCACGGGAACCTGCCGGCGGCCTCGGCCACGCTCGAGCGCCTGATCGAGCTCGAGCCCTTCGACGTCGACGTGCATCGCGAGCTGATCGCACTGGCCCTGCGGCGGGGACGCCGGACCGAGGCGGTCCGGCGCTACAGCTCGCTGCGCCAGCGGATGCTGACGACGTTCGGCGAAGACGTCGCCTTCACCCTCGCCGATCTCACGCCGGTCGACTGACCGGTCCGCGGCTCAGCCGGAGTCGTCGAAGGTCGTCGTCGGGCTTGGCGCGGGCTTGGGGGCCGGGGCGGGCTTGGGGGCGGGCGAGGGCTTCGGGGCCGGCGCCGGCTTCGGCGCGGGGGTGGGTGCCGGCGTCGAGTTGGGGGCCGGAGCCTGCTGGACCGGGACCTGCACCGGGGGTGTGCTGGGCTTGACGGGTGCCCGGCGCGCCGGGGCCGGCTTGACCGTTCGGACGGCCGTCGGCGCGGTCGCGGCCGGTGCGTGCACGACGTGTCTGCGCGCGGGGGTCCGATGGACCTGGCGGCGCCGGGCGGACGCCGCGCGCGCGGTCGCCGGACGGCGCTGCCTGGCGGGGGCGGCGCGGGCGGGAGACGTGGCGGTCGTCGCCGCCACGGACGCCGCGGCCGCGCCCGCCGGGAGCGGCTGAAGCGGACCGTCCACGGGGCCGCGGTGCAGCGACGCCGCGACGAGCCAGCCGACGGCGAGGGCCAGCACGACGACCGCGATCGGCCCGGCGCGCCTCATTGGGTCGGGCATCGGGTCGGATGGGTCGTGCGCGACCCCACGCACAGGTCGCGGCGGACGGGTGCCTTCCCCCGGCGCATGGAGAAGCTCGTGTACTTCCCGATGCGCCCGCTCTTGGTCACCCAGATCTCGAGCACCACGCCGTAGCCGTACCGGCGCTCGAGGCCGCGCAGGCGCACCGGGCGCGAGGACGAGATCGCGGTGGCGGCGATCGCGCGGCGAGGGCAAGAGGCGCCGCGGCAGCGCGCGCTGATCTTCGATCCCCGCGGCGCCAGCACGCTCAGCAGGTCGACGCGGACGGCCGTCGCATCGGCACGGCCCCGGATCCGGATGATCGGGAAGGGGCTGATCATCGTGGGGGCGGAGGAGGTGCCGGGGCTCGGCACCGGGGCGGCCGGGGGGAGGGCGCCCGGCGCCGAGGTCCCCGGCGTTGAGCCCGCTGGAGCATCCTGCCCCTGGGTGGCGGACCCAAGCACGGAGATCGTCCTGAAGGCGATCGAGGAGGCGCCCCTGTCATCCGTGGCACGGAGCGAGACGGTGTAGCTGCCGGCGGCCGGGAAGGCGCGCTGGGCAGTCGGACCGGAGGCGTCGGTGTACTGCCCGTCCCCGTTGAGATCCCACGCGAGGGCCGCGACGGTCCCGTCGGGGTCGGTGGACGTCGAGCTGAAGGTGACCAGCTGACCCGCGCGGGGCTCGGACGGCGTGAAGCCGAAGCTCGCGTTGGGCGGGACGTTGGCCACGACCTTGACCTGTCGGGTCGCGGTCGAGGACGCGCCGTGGCTGTCGGTCACCTGCAGGCTGACGGAATAGGTTCCTGGGCTGGAGAAGGCCTTCTGCGCCGTGGCGCCGGTGCCGTCGTTGAACAGCCCGTCCGGGTCCAGGGCCCAGGCGAAGGTGATCGGGTCCCCGTCGGGATCGGTCGAGGTGGACGTGAAGGTCACCGTGTCGCCCACGACCGCGGAGGCGGGATTGACGTTGAACGAGGCGACCGGGGGACGGTTCGGGGGCGGCGGAGTGGTCGCGGTGATGGCCTGGGCGCCCGTCGCCCTGCCGGCGACGGGATCGTTGGGGTCGTTGACGGTCAGCGTGACGTGGTAGGTCCCCGCCGTGGCGAACGTGATGTGCACCGTCCGCCCGCTGGTCGCGTCGAGCGTGCCGCCATCGGAGCTCCACGTGTACGCGAGCGGCAGGAGCGGCGGCGGGTTGTCGGGCTGGTCGGCGGTCAGCGTCACCGTCTGGCCGGTCTGTGGGGCCGCGGGGTTGGCCGTGAACGTCGCGACGGGCGTCGCGAGCGCGATGCTCGGGCCGGCCAGCCCGCACAGCAGCAGCGCCGCCAGCAGGCCGACCGACCGCGCGTGCACGCCCGGGAGCAGTGGGCGCACGACGCGCAGGCCGGCCATTCCCCTCAACCCCCGCGCCTTCTCGGTCCGGCGCGGGTCGGCACGTCGCGGTGAATGACCGCGACGCTCTTCGTCAGCCCATCCTCGACGAGATTCGCCCTCACACGACAGGAACGGACGGACGGTCGCCGGACTCGCACGCCGGCCGCGTTTCAGCCGGAATTGCCACCGTTCTTGTCAGCGGCGTGCGAGGACCGGCGCAAAGTCGCCGGGGAGCTCGGCTGACACGTCGAAGAACTCGTCGTCGCCGACCGCCTCGCGCAGGGTCGCCAGGACCGCGCGCGTGTGCTCGCGGGCCTCGAAGGCGTTCGTGCCCTCGCGCTCTGCCACGCGCGCCAGGAACTGCTCCAGCGACATCCGCGTCGCATGGTCGCCCGTGCGGGCCCGGCCGCGCTGCAGCGGCTCGTGCAGCTCCACCGGGAGCCGGCTGACGAGATCGTCCACCTCGCCGCCCGCGATACGCTCGGCCAGCGTCTCCAGCACGGCGGCCGTCGCTGCGCGCGCGCGCTGCTCATCGAGCCCCGCGCGCTCGGCCACGCGCCTGACGAACGTCTCGGCCGGCAGGATGTCGACGTGCGGGCCGCGCGGCAGCAGCCGCGCAAAGTCCTTGGGCAGCTCGGCCGCCACGTCGGCGAGCTCCCGGGGGCTGACCGCGCGCCCGAGTGCGACGAACACCGCGGCCGCCTCGCGCTCGGCGCGCTCGGGGTCGACCCCCGCGCGCTCGGCGGCGCGGCGTACGAACTCGTCGAGATCGAAGCGCTGCGCCGCGCTGTTCGTCGCGACCCACGCGGCGATCCTCGGCGGCAGCTGCTCGGCGAGGTCGCGCGCCTCGCCGGCGGTGATCCGGTCGGCGAGCGTCTGCAGCGTGGCCCGGGTCGCGCGCTCGGCCTCCTCGTGGCTGATCCGCGCGGTGTCCTGCACGATTCTCAGGAACTCATGGTCGTCCATACGCAGGTCCAGGCTCGTCGGTAGGCCGGGATCCCGGCTGGCCAAGCGGGCCTGGCGCGCGGGCAGGTGTGCGCTCACGCCCCGGCGGCCTACCGCACCATGCATGTGATCGGCGCCCGGGATTCCCGGCGACACGTTGCGTGAAGGGCCGCTAGGACCGGTCCTCGGAGGGCTCGCGCATCCCCTGCTGCTCGTTGGCCGGGTGCTCGACGAGCGCAAGGACCCGGCTGGCCATGAACCTGGCCGTGCGCACCGCCTCGCCGGTGCGTGTCACCTCGATGACCTCGACGATGCCGCGCCCCGTCGTGACCTCGACCCGGCGCCCCGCGCGCGTCGCGACGATCTCGTACGTCCGAGAGCCGTCGTCTGCGGCGACGACGATCTCGACCCGATCACCTTTCATGGCGCGAGGGTACCGCGGCTCCGGTGACCGGTCGCGCGCTTGACGACGCCACGCCCCGGGCTACCTCCAGGTGTGCGCCCAAACGACAACGAGTCGACCCGGAAAAGGACCCGAGATGGCCGAAGACCTGCAGGGAAAGAACATCGCGATCGTCGCCACCGACGGCGTCGAGCGCATAGAGCTGGAAGAGCCGCGTGGCGCGCTGCGCGGCGCCGGTGCGCAGACCCAGGTCCTCTCGACGCACCCGGGTGAGATCCAGGCCCGCCAGTTCGACATGGAGTCGGCAAGCACGATCGCGGTCGACCGGGTCGTCGCGGACGCGTCCGTCGACGACTACGACGCCCTGCTGCTCCCGGGCGGGACGGTCAATCCGGACAAGCTGCGCATGGACAGCGATGCGATGGGCTTCATCAAGGCCTTCGTCGCCTCGGGCAAGCCGATCGCCGCGATCTGCCATGGCCCCTGGACACTGGTGGAGGCCGACGCCGTGCGCGGTCGTCGCATGACCTCGTGGCCCAGCGTGCGGACCGACCTGCGGAATGCCGGCGCCGAGGTCGTGGACGAAGAGGTCGTCATCGACGGCCAGTTCACCACCAGCCGCTCGCCCGCCGACCTTCCGGCATTCTGCCCGGCGATCATCGAGCAGTTCGCCAAGGCCCCCCAGGCGGCAGTGCGCTGAATCGCATCCAGCCGGTCGGTGTTCAGGACGCCGCGGGGTGCCCTTCGGGTGGTCCGATCGTGGCCGCCTCGGGGCCGAAGCGCTCGACGTAGCGCGGGTGGAGGTCGCGCCAGGCAGCCATCGACTCCCGGGCGGCCGGCCCGCCGCCCAGATGAGCGGCGAGGCTGTCGAGGCAGGTGTGCCAGCCGGTGCCGTCGCGCGCGGCCTTCCCGTGCGCCTCGAGGGTGTCGAGCAACGTGAGCTCGGTGCCGGTGGCGGTCGCGCGCAGCTCGAGCCGCACGATGTCCGGACCCCACCGAAGCTCCATCACCGACGGCGGCTCGTACACGACCATCTCGCCCTCGAACGGCGGCGCCTCGCCACCCGGGAACGAGAACCGCAGCGGCGCACCGGCAGCCCGCTCGCTCTCGATCGTGGTCGGAAACCAGTGCCCGAGGTGCTCGGGCTCGGTGATCGCCCGCCACACCTTGTCCGGCGGATGGGCGAGCGTGCGCGTGAAGCGCAGCCGCGAGCGTCCGTCATCGAGCCGTTCGAGCGTTCCGTACATCGTCTGCTCCTTCGCCGCGGTCTTCGCCTTCGGGCATCTCGTCGAGATGGCGTTCGAGGTCCTCGAGCCGTGACGCCCACATGCGCCGGTAGGGCGCCAGCCACTCGTCCATCGTGCGCAGCGGGTCGGGCCGCATATAGCTGTCAAGGCATCGACGCGGTCCGCCACCGTCGCCGGGTGCTATCTCACCCCGGTCCCGCCGCCACGATGAGTTTCCGCGCCTCGACCGATCTCTGGGGCATGACTCCATCTCCGGCACAGACAGGTGGTTCCTGATGGCCAAGCTCGTTGCGGCAATCACGACGTCGATCGACGGCTACATCACGGGACCGGACGACGGCCCCGGCCGCGGACTGGGCGAAGGCGGCGAACGGCTGCATTACTGGGTCTTCGGCGGGCCGTGGACCTACAGCGACGAGACGCGGCCCGCGGCCACCGGCGAAGACGCGGCGTGGCTGGCGGAGGTCACGTCCAGGATCGGGGCCGTCGTCGGAGGCCGCTGGACGTACGAGGCGGCTCGACACTGGGGCGACGAGAACCCCTGGGAACTGCCGTTCTTCATCGTCACGCACCGGCCAGAGGAGGAGCCGGAGGGCGGCGAGTTCCAGTTCGTCGCGGGCCTCGAGGCGGCGGTGCAGCGTGCGATCGAGGCGGCGGACGGCAAGGACGTCCACCTGATGGGCGGAGCCGACATCATCCGCCAGGCGCTCGCGGCCGGGCTCGTCGACGAGCTGACGCTCATCATCGCGCCTGTCGTCCTCGGCGCCGGGAAGCGGCTGTTCGACGGATTCTCGGAGTCGCTCGAGCTCGACCAGCTCGGGGTGCGCCAGTCGCCCTTCGCGACGTTCATCGGCTACCGCGTCAGGCCGTCATGACCGCGAGCGCGGTGGTCCTCGACAAGTCCTTCGAGGCCGTCCTTGAGAAGAGCCCGAGCGAGGGCGGCTGGACCTACGTGGTCATGCCCGACTCGGTGCGCTTCTTCGGGACGCGGGGCCTCGTGAGGGTCCGCGGCACGATCGACGGCCATCCGTTTCGCAGCTCGTTCATGGCCATGGGCGACGGCACGCACAAGCTCCCCGTCAAGGCGGCGCTGCGCAGGGCGATCGGCAAGGAGGCGGGCGCGACGGTCGCGGTCCGTCTCGAGGAGCGGCTCGCCTAGGACAGGGGACATTCCCGAGCGGCTCTCTTGGACAGTCCCGCGACGTGCCGCGGTCGGCGACGATGGGCGCCATGGCCGGCGAGTCCATCCTCGTCACGGGGGCCGGCGGGGCGATCGGCGGCGTCGGCCGCACGGTCGTCGAGCTGCTGCGGGGGCGCGATCTCCCGGTGCGGGCGATGGTGCATCGCGAGGACGCACGCGCGCAGGCGCTTCGCGATCTTGGTGCGCGGGTGGTCGTCGGCGATCTCACGCGACCCGCGGACGTCGCGCAGGCCCTGGAGGGCTGCCGGCGGATGCTCTTCTCGATGAGCGTGTCTCCGGAGCACCTGGAAGCGGCGGCCACGGTCGCGACGGTCGTCCGCGGGCACGGTTCGCTGGAGGCCCTTGTCGACATCTCGCAGATGACGGTGTCCCAGATGACCGCCGAGAGCACGAGCGAGTCGCACCAGCAACGCTTGCACTGGCTGTCGGAGCAGGTGCTCGACTGGTCGGGGCCCGGCGTGGTGCACATCCGCCCGACCGTCTTCCTCGAGAACCCCCTGTTCACGACCCTGATCGCCCGATCCGTCGCGGACGAAGGAATCATCCGGCTGCCGTTCGGCACCGGCCGCACGTCGCCGGTCGCAGCGGCCGACGTCGCGCGCGTCATCGCCACCGTCCTACAGGCGCCAGAGCCGCATCTCGGGAAGGTCTACGAGCTGACCGGACCTCGATCCCAGGACTTGACCGGCGTCGCCGAGGAGTACTCGCGCGCGCTGGGCCGGGAGGTGGCCTATGTCGACGTTCCGTATGACGCGTGGGCCGATCGCGTCACCTCCGACGCCGCGCTCCCACCGCATGTGCAGGAGCACCTCCTCACGATGGCGCGCCTCCACCGAGAGAACCGCTACGACCGGGTGACGCACACCGTCGAGTCGCTCACGGGGCGGCCCGCGCAGACGGTCGAATCGTTTGTCGGGGCACACGCGGCGCTGTTCACCGCGCGTGGCGGCCCCGGCGATGGACCGACGTGACGAGCGCTCCGGCTGTGAGCGCGACGCCGGCGACCGGCACGATCGGCAGCCCAGACGCTCGTACGAGGTACAGCGAGTGAGACGGCGCGCGAACCAAGTCGACACCGCTCGAGCCCATGGCGTCGATCACCACCAGCCCACCCGCCAGGGCGACCGCACCTGCTGCCAGCAGTTGCCGGCGTGACGTGTACAGCGACACGCAGGCGATCACGAGAGGGTCAGCGAGCGGACGATCCGCTCATGTGACGCCGGCGTATGCGCCGGCGTGTTACAGGTCCACGGGCAACGGTCGTCTCCGGCCCGCGCCAGGAGCGACAACGCAGGGGTCGGTGCCAAAAGGCCGAGACGAAGGACCATGAACGGTCTGCGTGTGAGTTGGCGGGTCTCGCGCACGCCAGGCCGCTCCCGCTAGTGGGACCGAGCAGGCAGCGCGTCGCTGTTCCCGCAGCCGTGGGCGGTGTGTGGAGCGCGCGGGGTGACGCAGCGGACGACGTGGTGACTGCCTGGTGTCGAGCAGGCGACCCACGTGTCGCCCCGGGCGCAGCGGTGGTAGTCCGTGCCGGGGATCATCGGCGCCCGCGCAGTGAAGATGAGCAGGTGCGCGGGGTTCGCGAGGAGGCCGCCGGCCGTGAACGGGCCAAAGGCCATCGCGGCGAGCGCGATCGCTGCCACGGCCAGCGCCCCGCGGACGGGGTGCGGGCGCCGAGGCCGCCCGCTGCCGGGGCCATCGAGGGAGGCGCCATCGGTGTACATGGGCTGCCTTGCAGGGTACTCCGCGTCCGAGCCAACGCCGGTGGTGGCGGCTGGGCTAGCATGTGTCGCGGTGCGTGTCACGTCCTTCACGTGTGAGCGCCAGTGACAACTTTTGACTCGCGCTGATGCGGCCGGTTCGGTGGGTGCTCGTGTCCAAGCCGGCGTGGGTTCCATCGACTCAAGGAGCAGCATCGTGTCTCGCATTCAGCACGTGATTGACACGCTCGAGGCCGAGCGTGCGGATCTGCAGGAGCGCCTCGCCTGGCTCGAGAAGCAGATCAACGAGTTCCACGCCCACGACGGTGACGCAGCCCCCGGAGCCCCGGCTCGTTCGGTGCGTCGTGGCACGGCCCGGCGCGCGAGCACGCGGCGCGCGACCGCCCGGACGCGTCAGGTCGACATCAAGGCGCGCATCGTCGACTTCCTCTCGAAGCATCCGGGCAGCACGGCCGGTGACGTGGCCAAGGGCCTGGACCTCAACCGCGGAAGCGTCTCGACCCGCCTGTCCCAGCTCGCCAAGTCGGGTGAGATCCAGAAGGCAGACCGCGGCTACGCCGCCAAGTAACGCCGGCCGACGCGCGGGGCAAGCCCCGAAGGTGCGTCGAGACTCGTACCTGGGTGGATCAGGACTCGAGGGGTGGCGAGGCCGAGTACCAGACGATCCACGCGCCGCAGAGGACGACCGCAGCGAGGACCGCGAAGGTGGCGTGCGTGCCGCGTCCCTTCGCGGTCAGCCAGAACGGTCGCGACCGCCGCCATCACACCACCAGCGGCCAGCGCGAACTGCGCGTCCCATTGCCACGAGGTCGTGTAGCTCGTCCAAGCGTGGCCCGGCTCGTGCGCTCCGGCCGGTTTGTCGTAGCAGCCCTCGTCGCATTTCATTCGCCAGCGCAGCCAGGCGCCAAAGATGAGGACGAGTGCCGGCACGAGCACCGCGCCCGCAGCGGCGACGGCCTTGCGTGGCTGCGAGCCCGTGTGCGGATCGGCGAGGCCAGGCATCGCCCAAAGTACCCCGGTGGGTGCAAGACGGTTGCGGCCCGACCGGCGCCGCGCGGCGAATGCGTCGGGATGTCGGCCGGGTCGGCGACGGCCAGGGCGTTCTTATGCGAGGCCAGGCGGACGGGACCCTGCCTGGACAACGCGGCGCGGCGCGAACCGGCTAGGAAGCTGACCGGCGCGTGCCGGTGGCCGGGGCTTCTCAAGTGTCGTCGACGTAAGACCGATGATGTCCGGCAGACCGTTCTTTTGAGCAAAGGGGTACGGATGGCACAAGAGGTCGATCTCGGCCGGGGCGGCACCGGCAAGATCCGCAGTTTTTGGGTGGGCCTGGGACTCTCCGTCATCACATTCGGGATCTACGGGTTCTGCTGGTACTACTTCGTCAACGATGAGTTGAAGGACGTCGGAATCGAGAAGGGCGATCAGAACCTCGCCCAGTCCAGCCCGTCGATGTCCGTGGTCGCCATTCTCGTCGGCGGATGGGTGATCGTCCCGCCGCTTCTTTCGGTCTACAACTACGGTCAGCGCATCAAGCGTGCCCAGCGCCTCACTGGTCTGCCGAAGGGCGACCAGATCAACCCGACGGTCGCACTGCTGCTCATGTTCCCCGGGGCGCTCTTGGTCATCCCATACTTCTTGCACTTCTGGTACGTGACCAAGCATCAGAACATGGCTCTCCGCGGGGCGGGCGGGCTGCCCGCGTCGGGCGCGCCGATCCTGCCCGCCGCGGCGTAGGCGACGCCGGACCTCGCTGACGCGGGCCGATCGAGTCTTGGCTCGTCGCGCGCATCGAGCGTGCGCGCAGCCGCTTGATGTCAGCCTCGATGGTGCTGATGTCACCCGCTCCTGACCGCCAGCCCGGGGCGGTCATGATCAATGCCCCAGGGTGCCGATCGAGGCGGGCTAATGCGCATGATCTCTCCGAGCGAGCAGAGCCTTAGGCGGTGACAGTCCGGAAGCCGTCGGTGTCGGTGGTGAACGCCTTGTCTCGCGCGGAGGGCGCAGCGCTGTCCCACTGAGGCCCGAAGGGCCGAGGCGGCCTGGACGAAGACCGCGCGCGTCCTATGGGGGAGGGCATGTCGGTCGCCACGATGCGCGCTGTGCGTCTCCCGGCCGGAGAGACGATGCCCGTGCTCGGCATGGGGACGTGGCACCTGGGCGAGGGGCGCCACCCGCGAGAGGTCGAGATCGAGGCGCTGCGCACCGGCCTGGACCTCGGCATGACGCTCGTCGACACCGCCGAGATGTACGGCGACGGGGCCAGCGAGCGGCTCATCGGCCAGGCGATCGCGGGGCGCCGCGACGACGTCTTCCTCGTCAGCAAGGTCCTGCCTCACCACGCGACATTCCGCGGGACGATCGCGGCATGCGAGGCGAGCCTGGACCGCCTGGGCACAGACCGGCTCGACCTCTACCTCCTGCACTGGCGCGGCCCGGTCCCCCTGGAGGAGACCGTCGGCGCCTTCGAGGAGCTCAAGCGCGCCGGCCTGATCCGCCACTGGGGCGTCAGCAACTTCGACATCGACGACATGATCGAGTTGACCGACCTGCCCGGAGGCGGCGCGGTGCAGACCGATCAGGTGCTCTACAACCTGACCCGCCGGGGCATCGAGTGGAACCTCCTGCCCTGGTGTCAGGAGAACGGCGTGCCGATCGTCGCCTACTCGCCGATCGAGCAGGGCCGGCTTGTCGGCCATCCGGTGCTGCGCGGGATCGCGGTGCGCCACAAGGCGACATCGGCGCAGGTCGCGCTGGCCTGGGTGGTCTCGCACCCCGGCGTCTGCGCGATCCCGGAGGCCGGGACGCCCGACCACGTGCGCCAGGACTTCGGTGCCCTCCAGGTCGTCCTGCACCAGGACGACATCGTGGAGCTCGACGCCGCCTTCCCGCCGCCGCCCCGCCCGGTCCCGCTCCAGGTCCTCTAGGCCCTCAGCCCGCGAAGCCGCGGATCGGCGCGTCCGGCGGGACCGCGCAGATCAGCTTCTTGTTGACGAACTCCTGCATCCCGAGATCCGACAGCTCGCGCCCGTAGCCCGAGCGCTTGATGCCGCCGAACGGCAGCTCGGGCCGCGACGCCGTCGGATGGTTGATCCACACCATCCCGCCGTCGACCCGGTCGGCCACGCGCTGCGCGCGGTCCAGGTCGCTGGCGAAGACCGAGCCGCCGAGGCCGAACTCGGTGTCGTTGGCCAGGGCGATCGCCGCCTCGTCGTCGGCCACCCGGTACACGACGGCGACCGGTCCGAAGAGCTCCTCATGGTACGCGCGCATGTCCGGCGTCACGTCGGTGAGGATCGTCGGCTCCATGAACGCGCCCGGCAGGTCGGGGCGGCCGCCGCCGATGACCACCGTCGCGCCCTTCTCGACCGCGTCCTCGATCTGCTCCATGAGCGTCTTCACGGCCTGCTCCGAGGACAGCGGGCCGCACGTCGTCTCGGGATCGGCGGGGTCGCCCGGCTCCAGCGCTGCGAACCGGTCGCGCATGCCGGTCAGGAAGTCGTCGTAGAGCTCAGGGAGCACGATGAACCGCTTGGACGCCACGCAGCTCTGGCCCATGTTCTCCAACCGGCCCATCGCGGCAGCCTCGACCGTGCGCTCCAGGCGCTCCCCGTCGAGGGCGATGAAGGGGTCGCTCCCGCCTAGCTCGAGCACCGTCTTCTTGAGGTTGCGGCCGGCGATCTCGGCGACGGACGCGCCCGCGCGGTCGCTGCCGGTCAGTGCCGCCCCTTGCACGACCGGGCTCTCGAGCACGCGCTCGATGTCGCGCGTCTCCATGAACATGTTCGTGTACACGCCGTCGGGCGCGCCGGCGTCGCGGAACAGCTCCTCGAGCGCCAGCGCCGTCTGCGGACAGTTCCCGGCGTGCTTGAGCAGGATCGTGTTGCCCAGCACGAGGTTGGGGCCGGCGAATCGGACGACCTGGTACAGCGGGTAGTTCCACGGCTCGATGCCGAGCAGCACGCCGAGCGGCTCGCTGACGAGCACCGCGTCACCGGCATCGGTCGACAGCGGCCGCGGCGCCGCGAAGCCGGGCCCCTCGTCGCCGTAGTACACGAGGATCCTCGCCGAGAGGTGCACCTCCTCCTCGGCAGCGCCGATGAGCTTGCCCATCTCCAGCGTGGCGAGCCTCGCGAAGCGGTCCCGGCGCTCTGCGAGGAGTTCCCCGGCACGGCGGACGATGGCGGCCCGGTCCTCGATCGGCCGGCGACGCCAGGACCCGAACGCCTCGTGGGCGGTCTCGACGGCCCGGTCGACCTCCGTGCTGTCGAGCGACTCGAACTCCCGCACGACCTCGCCGGTGTACGGGTTGATGGTCGCGTAATGATGCGCGGCTGTTGCGGTTCCCATACCCCGTTAGGTAGGCCGTCGCGGCGATGCATCGACCCCACCAGGGCCATTGAGGACCGCGACGCGCTCAGCGCTCGGGCGAGCTCCACGAGATGCGACGAGCCGCTCCTGGCGGCTGCGGCTCCCGCGCCTGGAACGGCACCTCCTGCTGGCAGACCGTTCCCTTCGCCGGCACCGTGAGGTCCTTCAGGTAGGCGTCGACGGCCGCGTCGATGCACGGAGAGTTGCGGGGGTAGGCGGTGTGGCCGTCGCCGCGCATCTCCAGCAGCCGCGCGTTGCCCAGCTCCGTGACCAGCTGCACGGAGCCCCGGTAGGGCGTGGCCGGGTCATACCGGGTCGCCACGACGAGCGTCGTGGTCGCGCGGGGGTTCGCGCGGAAGGGGCCGTAGAACACGCCCTTGGGCCGGACCGGATAGAGACCGAAGTTGAGCTCGATGTAGCCCGTGTTCCACCACGCGTGGTCGAACATGCCCCACGAGTGCCGGCCGGCATCGAGATAGAACCCGATGTTGAGCGGATAGCGCTGGTCCAGCGCCCCGATCGTGAAGTACCGGTCGCTGATCGGGTCGTAGGAGCCGTTGTCAGTGCGGCCGTAGAACGCGTCGGCCAGGACTCGCAGCCCGGCGCCGTCGCCGGCCGCGGCCTGGGTCAGGGCGGCGGCGAGCGGGGGCCAAAGCCGCTTGGAGTACATCGCCATCGCGGCGGCGACCAGCGCGTCCTCGCCGCTGACCGGGCGCGGGTCGCTTCCCGTCGCCGGCAGCGGCTGGACGTTCAGGCCGCCGACGAGATCGTCGAACGCCCTCTCTGGGTCGTCGCCGCCGAACGGGCAGACGTCCTTGTGGGCGGCACAGGCCTCGAAGAAGCGGCTGAGCGCCAGCTCGAATGCCGCCGACTGCTCCTGCAGGCCCTCGGTCGGGTGGTTGACGTACTGGTCGGCGTCCAGCGCACCGTCGAGCACGAGCGCCCGGTA
>JAOPZW010000137.1 GCA_025963905.1 Solirubrobacterales bacterium
CCCGGTCGAGCCCGCCCAGCCGCAGACCACGCCCGAGTCCGTTGCCGAGCAGCCCGCGCCCGACGCCGAGGCGCCATCCGGCCAGCGAGCCGTCGAGCCCCCCGCGCCCGAGCCCGCCGCTCCGATCGCGCCCGAGCAGCCCGTCGCCGCCGAGGCGACGCCTGACCCCGCGCCTGAGCAGGTCGCCGCCGCCGAGGCGGCGCCTGACCCCGCGCCCGAGCAGGTCGCCGCCGAGACCACACCGGAGCTCACGGCCGAGGAGCCGGCCGACGCGCCCGCGCCCGAGCAGGTCGCCGCCGCCGAGACCACACCGGAGCTCATGGCCGAGCAGCCGGCCGACGCGCCCGCGCCCGAGGTGGCGGAGGCCGCACCGGCCGAGTCGGTGCCCGCCGGTGAGCAGGCGCCCGCGCCGTCAGGCGACGGTGACGCCAAGCCGAAGCGCAAGCGTTCGCGATCACGCAAGCCCAAGCGCGAGGGCGATCGCCGCCCGACGCGCCAGCCGCGTCAGCCGCGCCGCCAGGCCGGCCCGCTCCCGATCTCCGAGCTCCGCGCCGCCGCCCAGTCGATCATGGAGCAGCAGGGATCGCGCAGGGCCGTGCGCGACGCCTTCTCGGTCCTCGCCGACCGCGAGCGCAAGGAGATCTCGCAGCTCGTCTCCGACGACGGCGAGTGGCGGATCCGCGCGCGCAACATCTCCGCCGGATCGCTCGGCGCCGGCCGGGTCGGCACGGCGCTCGCCGCGCAGCAGGTCTCGATGGCCTCCCCGGAGGACATCTGGCCGGTGACGCTCTCCAAGGAGGAGGCGGCCGATCGCCAGTCGCGCGTCCGCAGCGCGCGTCAGCGCGACGAGCGCCGCGCCCAGCGCGACGCCGACCGTGAGAACCGCGCGGACCGCGTCTCCCGCGCGGATCTCGCCAAGGCCCAGGACGGCCGCGTGGGCGCGCAGATCCGCTTCGTCATCGAGGAGCCCAAGGGCAAGCGCAAGAAGGACAAGCCCGAAGGCACCGAGGAGCCCGAGCAGCGCCGGGGCTCCAGCGTCCTGGACCGGCTGGGGTACTAGACCCGGGCGCCGGGCGGGTGCTGTAGCCGCCGGGCGTCGCGCGGACCACGCCGCGGGCCGGTCGGGGCGCGAGATGCACGGTATCCGTGCATCTGGCGCCCAGGGCGGTGTCGGAGCGCGAGTCGTCAGCAGTCTTCGCCGGGCGCGATGCCTTCCGCGATGGCCAGCAGGATGTCGTGCGCCGTCGGACCGGCCCAGTCCATCGACTCGTCCGACGGCCACACCGCGAAGCTCTCGCGACGGACCTCCGGACCAATGACGTCCGTCCACTCCACAGTGAGCTGCGTCTTCGGTGGCTCGCCCGACAGCGACACCCTGACGATCTCGATGCCCATGGGTGACGGCTCGAGGTTCATCGAGTCACGATGCTCCCAGACGACGGAAAGCACGCTCGCCTCATAGGCGCGCCGCCGCCGCTCGAACTCGCGGCTCACGGAATCGCTGCTCACCGTGCTGGACCTCCTCGTGGCACATCGGGGCCGGTTGGCCTGCCACGATAAACCCGCTCTCGCGGGGCTGGTCGGCCCTACTCGCCCAGCACCGACTCGAGCCGGCGCTCAAGCGCCGCGCCGACGGCCTCGCGGACCGGGCCCTCCTCGAAGCGCTCGACGAGCGCCTGGAGGAAGCCCTCGATGACCAGCCGGTGGGCGGCGGTCTCCGGCAGGCCGTGGGAGCGCAGGTAGAACAGCTGGTCCTTGTCGATCTGCGCGATCGCCGCCGCGTGGGTGCAGCGCACGTCGTTGGCGAGGATCTCGAGGCCGGGGATCGCGTCCGCGTGGGCTCGCTTGGAGATCAGGAGGTTGCGCGACTCCTGGAAGGCGTCGGTGCGCTGCGCGTCCCGGTCCACCTTGATCATGCCGCGCCACACGGCGCTGGAGCGGTCGGCGAGCAGGCCGCGGAAGGCGAGGTCGCTGGTGGTGTCGGGCGCGGCGTGCTCCTGGAGCGTGTCGAAGTCCAGGTGCTGGCGCCCGCGCGAGGCGTACGCGCCGGTCACGGTGCCGTGCGCGCCGGGGCCGGCGAGCTGCGTCTCCTGGAAGACCTTGCCGTTGGCCGAGCCGAACCCGAGCGTGATCCAGTCCAGCCAGCCGTCGCGGGCGACGGTCGCGCGCTGGGTGCCGAACACCCACGCCTTCTCGCTCAGGTCCTGGGCGTCGACGAGGCGCAGTCGCGCGTTGGGCCCGACGACGAGCTCGACGACGCCGTTGACGACGCCCTCCGCGTCCGCCTCGCTCGACACCGACTCGTGCCAGACCGACGCCTGCGCGCCCTCCTCCAGCACCACGAGCAGCCGCCAGTGCAGCGACGTCCCGGACTGCTCCAGCACGGTGTTGAGCACGATCGGCGCCTCGACGTGGACGTTGCGCGGGACATAGACGAACGCCCCGTCGGTCCAGTGGGCGTCGTTGCGCAGCGTGAACGGCGTGCGCTGCGTGACCACGGTGCCGAGGTGCGACTCGACCAGATCCGGGTAGCGCTCCGCCGCGGCCCGCAGCGACATGACGATCGGCCCTTCGGAGACGGGCTCCTCATCGCTGACGGTCACCGCGTCCGCGAACCCGAACGTGCTCTCCGCGGTCCCGCCGGGCGCCGGGGGATACGCCTCGAGGTCGAGCTTGTCGATCGGCGTGAACTCCCACCCCGGGATCCCCCGGAAGGCGGGCATCTCGACATCGGCAAGAACGGTCGCGGCGGTCGCGCGGCGATCAGCAAGCACTGCGTTCATCAAGTCAGTCCAGAGTTCATTCGAAGTACCAGGGGCATCGGTGATCTGGCGTGCGGATCGTCGTTCCTGGCGCCGCACGCCGGGCGGGGACAGTGCGTCAGCACGGACCCGCACAGGCGGGTGGCGTCCAGGGACGACGAGGCGCCCGTCCAGATCAGCCGATGCTGCCTTCCATTTGGAGCTCGATCAGCCGGTTCATCTCGACCGCGTACTCCATCGGGAGCTCCTTCACGATCGGCTCGATGAAGCCGTTGACGATGAGCTTGCCCGCCTCGTCCTCGGGGATGCCGTGGGACGTGAGGTAGAAGAGCTGCTCCTCGCCGACCTTGGAGACCGTCGCCTCGTGGCCGACGTCGACGTCGTCCTCCCCGATGCGGATCGTCGGGTAGGTGTCCGAGCGGCTGTCCTCGTCGAGCAGGAGCGCGTCGCAGACGACCTTCGACTTGGATCCGTGGGCGCCCTTGGCGACCTCCAGCAGGCCGCGGTAGCTCGAGCGCCCGCCGTCCTTGGAGATCGACTTGGCGAAGATGTTCGAGGTCGTGTTCGGCGCGGCGTGGATGATCTTGCCGCCGGCGTCTTGGTGCTGGCCGTTGCCGGCGAAGGCGATCGACAGGATCTCGCCGTGGGCGTGCTCGCCCATGAGGTACACCGACGGGTACTTCATCGTCAGCTTCGAGCCGAGGTTGCAGTCGACCCACTCGACCGTCGCATGCTCCTGGGCGACCGCGCGCTTCGTGACGAGGTTGAAGACGTTGTTCGACCAGTTCTGCACGGTCGTGTAGCGGATGCGCGCGCCGGGCTTGGCGAAGAGCTCGACGACCGCCGAGTGCAGCGAGTCCGAGCTGTAGGTCGGGGCGGTGCAGCCCTCGACGTAGTGCACGTAGGAGCCCTCGTCGGCGATGATCAGCGTGCGCTCGAACTGGCCCATGTTCTCCGTGTTGATGCGGAAGTAGGCCTGCAGCGGCATCTCGACGCTGACGCCCGGCGGCACGTAGACGAACGAACCGCCCGACCACACGGCGCTGTTCAGGGCGGCGAGCTTGTTGTCGTTCGCCGGGATGAGCGTGGCGAAGTACTCGCGGACGAGGTCCTCGTGCTCGCGCAGCGCGGAGTCCATGTCCATGAAGATGACGCCCTGCTGCTCGAGGTCCTCCCGGACCTGGTGGTAGACGACCTCGGACTCGTACTGGGCACCGACGCCGGCGAGGAACTGGCGCTCGGCCTCGGGGATGCCCAGGCGGTCGAAGGTCTTCTTGACGTCCTCGGGAACGTCGTCCCACGAGCGCTCCGCGCGCTCGGAGGCGCGCACGAAGTAGTGGATGTTGTCGAAGTCGACCTCGGCCAGCATCGGCGAGCCCCACGTCGGCATCGGCCGGGCGAGGAAGTGGTCCAGCGCCTTGAGGCGGAACTCGCGCATCCACTGCGGCTCGCTCTTGAACTCGGAGATCTTCTCGACGAG
>JAOPZW010000466.1 GCA_025963905.1 Solirubrobacterales bacterium
TGGCGCGCCGCTGGCAGGGCGAGGACCAGGAGCTCCTCCTGATCGTGGCGCGCAAGCGCGGTGACTAACACCCCACGGCGTCCGCGCTCCTCGACCGTCGCGGTGTCGGCGGTGGAGCCGGGGGGTCGTAGGCGAACAGGTCGACGCGATAGCCGTCCGGGTCGGCGACCTGGAGGCGGACGAGGCCGCCGGCGTCCTGCCATTCGGTCTCCAGCACGCCGGCCTTGCGCAGTCGCTCGCGCGCGCTGCGGACCGCGTCGACGTCGTCGAGCTGGAAGCCGAAGTGGTTGGTGCGGGGCAGCCCGTCCGGGACGCGGCCCTCGCTCAGCGCGAGGAGCGAACCGTCGGGCGATCCGAGGATCAGCAGGTGCTCGTCGTCGTGCACCCGGTCGGTGAGCCCCAGGTGCCGGCCGTAGAAGGCTGCGGACGCCCCCCGATCGCTGACAGTCAGTGCGACGTGGTTCAGCCGCATCCGGGAATCATCGCAGCGCGGGATCGCTCGTCCCCCGGATCGTCATGGCCGATGCCCGCCATCTCCATCTGCGATGTCCTCTTCCTGGTCCTGATCCCTCGGCCCCCGCGATCCGATGACCGACCAGGCGACGCCGACGGCCACCAGGACCACGCCGATGATCAGCCCGGCGTCGCGGCCGGCGCCGAGCAACGTGAAGATCAGCGGGATCGTGATGACCGCGGCGATGGCGGTCACGGTCGTCGCGCTGGGCATCGGCTGTGAGGGTGACAGGCCGGCGTCGGAGTGGCGGCGCCGCTTACGGCGCGCAGCTCGCATAGGCGGCGTACGAGCCGTTGCGTGCGATCGGAGCGAAGCCCGGGTCGGGCGCGTTCGTCGACGAGCTCGCGCCCGCGGCGAAGCCGAAGCGCCGCAGCTCCTTCTCGCCCAGCACGAACAGCGCGACGCCGCGCGCGTGGCGGTGGGCGCTGCGCGCGCCGACGCGGGACTGCGGGAGGTCCAGGATCCAGCGCGCGTCGGGCAGCAGGCGGTAGTTGGGGAACGTCAGCGGGCCGCAGCGCAGGTCGCGCTGCACGACGGGCGCGTGGAGGATCGAAACGAGGTCGTCGTGCGTCGTGCGGATGAAGCGCAGCTCGGTCACGAGCCGGTCGACGACCGGCGCCCTGACCACGACGAACCCCGCGCCAATGACGGCCAGCACCGCCGCTGCGCGCGACCAGGCGCGTCGCTCGCGGCTTCCGCGCGGCAGGGTGGTGAAGCCCAGGGCCCCGTACCCGGCGAAGAGGCACAGCGCCACCACCGGCACCGTGAGATAGCGCGGGAGGACCGAGAGGCCGGCGAGCCCTGTGGCGACGAAGGTGAACGCCCCCGCGCCGAACAGCGCCACCGGGACATGGATCGCGCGTCCGGCCCTCAGACGCCAGGTGAGGACCACGCCTAGCGCACCGGCGAGGGCGACCGGCGGGCGCGCCGTGTCGGTGAGGAACGACACGAAGGAGCCCGGCACGGAGGACAGCCCGCGATTGCGGTTGAGCTCGTCGGCCAGATCGCTCGTCGCGTGCAGGGAGTACAGCGGATCCCCGGTGACCCACAGGTCGACCGCCGCCCACGCCAGCGGCGCCGCGACGGCGAGCGCGGCCAGCCCCAGCCGCGGGCGCGCCGGCGTGCCAAGCGGGCCGCACCACAGCCAGTAGGCGCCCGCGAGGACCCACGCCTCGGGCCGCAGGAGGCCGGCGACCGCGAGGATGGTCATCACCGGCGTTCCACGCCGCGGGCGCTCGGCCTCGAGCGCCGCCGCCCACACCACGAGGGCGAGGAACGGCATGTCGACATAGGCCCGCGCGGCGTACAGCAGGAAGGCGAAGCTCGAGCCCGTGAACAACGCGGCGGCCACGCCGGGCCACGGCCCCCACACGGCGCGCCCCAGGCGGAAGGCCGACCACGTGAGCAGCACGAGCGAGACCACGCACACGAGCACGAGCAGCCGGTCGGCGCCGGAGCCGAACAGCGCCAGGACCGTGCAGAGCGCGAGGAACAGCGGGTGCTCGGTGGGCGCGGCGTAGGCCTCGAAGCCCGGCTTGACGCCGTGCAGGAGCTCCCGGCCCCAGGCCAGGTGGAAGTAGCTGTCGTAGTTGGGGTAGGTCGGGACGAGCAGCGCGGCGGCCACCGCGACCACCGCCAGGGCGGTGACCGCCAGTCCCTCGGCACGAGCGGTGCTCATGCTGAGTCGCTCGGCACGAGCCGTGCTCATGCCGGGGCGGTGACGCGCTCGCCGGCGGCGGGCGCACGGCGCACGCGATGCCCGACCGCCGCCTGCGCGGCCAGGGCCGTCCCCACGCCGAGCAGGGTCCAGCTCAGGGGGTCCTCCAGGAACGCCGCGTACATCATCGTGTGCGCCAGGAGCGCGGTGAATGCCGCCGCGATCGCCGCGCGCGCGGCGCTGTGGCGCGCGCCGCGGAAGAGCCGCACGAACGCCAGGACGAGCAGGGCGAGGTACGCGGCGAGGCCGACGACGCCCTGCTCTGCCGCGATCGTCAGCGGGATCGTGTGCGAGGCCGAGGTCGCGCGCTCCGCCGACACCTTCTCCTTGCGGCGGTACTCGCGCGGGAAGGCGCCCGAGCCCCACCCCCCGATCGGCCGGTCGGCGAACAGCTGCGCGCCGCCCTTGATGAGGGCATAGCGCCCGCTCGTCGCCTGGTCGGCGGACTTCGAGCTGTTGAGATCGACCCGTACCGCGCCGGGCGCGATCGCCACGACCGCGACCGCGACCACCACGGCGGCCGCCGCCGCGAGCGCCGCCCAGCGCGCGCTCCAGCGCAGGCCGCCGAGCACCGCCAGCCCGACCAGCAGCGAGACGAAGCTCGACTGCGAGAACGTCAGCACGAGCCCGCCCCACAGCACCGCCAGGATCGCGGCGCCGGCGAGCACGGCCCGCGCGCGCGTGCTCCACAGCAGCCAGGCGCTGAGGAGCAGCATCACGACGATCAGGAAGCGCCCGAAGATGTTGGGGTCGAAGAACAGCGAGTTGACCCGGAAGTAGCTCTCGAGCTGGTTCGAGGCGATGACCTTGGGGTTGAGGAAGATGTGGCGCGTGGCGTACTCCACGAAGCCGATGCCCGCCAGGGCGACGGCCAGGCCGGCGAGCACGCCGAGGCAGACCCGCACGAGCTGCGGCGTCCAGGCGACCCGCCGCAGCGCCACGAACAGCAGCGCGAACGGGACGTAGAAGAACACGACGTTCTCCAGGGCGCGGCTGAAGTCGGCGGAGTACGCGGCCTGCACCCCGTACAGCGCCAGGTAGGCGCCCAGCGCCCACTCCATCGCCCCCGGGGGACGGTCCTCGGCGGGGAGGTCGCCCCGCAGCCGCGGGACGACATGCGCGAGGGTGCCGGCGGCGACCACGAGGTACAGCGGGAGCAGCAGGTTGGCGGTCGAGCCCCCGGCCGCGATCGGCACCCGGAACGGCAGCGCCGCCACCGCGGCGACCGGGAGCGCCTGCGGGCGGCGGTGGAAGAGGAACGCCAGCAGGCCCACGACGATCAGCCCCAGCGCGCCGGCGGCGACGGCGAGCGAGGGGCTGTCGCGCAGCGGGCGCAGCTGGGGCGTGCCGGAGATGTGCGCGACGAGGATGACCGGCGCGAGCACCAGCGCGCCGAGCATGACCGAGGCGCGCGCCCGCGGCGCGCGCAGCACGATCGCGGCGGCCGCCAGCAGCGACGCGACGATCAGCGGGACAGGAGCGTCCACGAGCGTGCCAGCAGGGCGCTGACCTGCGGGTCGGAGGAGATCTTGGACGGCAGCTCGGGCAGCCCGTAGCGCAGGACTTGGCCCTTGCCCACACGCAGGGCGACGATGACGGGCTGCAGCCCCGGGGTGATCGCGTCGGCCTCGACCTTGGCCGAGCCGGGCGACGCGGTCGCCTCGAGCTCGGTGTAGCCGGCGAAGCTGCCGGTGGTGCCGGTGAAGAGCTTGATGCCGTCGACGTCGGCGGTGAGCGTGACCGGCGCCGGCGCCTGGCGCAGCTCCCGCAGGCGCGAGCCGAACAGGTCGACGTCGGCGGGCGGGGTGGGATCGACGAGCTGCCCGCGCGGGGACACGGAGACCTGGCGGCGCAGGCTGTCCACCCCGAACGACGCCAGCGTGCCCCCGCCGCGCACGAACCGGCGCAGGCGCTGCTGGACGGACGCCGGAAGCCAGCGCGCGTCGCCCGGGATGAGCACGCCGCGATGGTCCTCGGGCCGCGGTCCCTGGTTCTGCGCGAGCGCGACGTCGGTGGTCACGTCGAAGCGCCGCCCGGTACGTGCCAGCCACGCCAGCAGCGGCGCCTCGCGCGTGGCGAAGCCGACGGGCAGGCCGTCGCCGGCGAACACGCGGTGCAGCTTCGCGCCCACCCCGCGGTCGAGCAGGTCGGGCAGGCCGTCGCCGTCGTCGTCGAGCGGGTTGCGGCCCTGCCAGGTCATGACCGGCAGCACGACCAGGACGCGCTGCGTGGAGGCGGCCTGCACGGCGAACGGCACGGTCGTCACATGGCGTGCCGTGCGCGCCTGGAAGAGGTAGACGCCGGACTCGTTGCCCGGGGCGTGCAGGCGCAGCAGGCTCTTGGACTTCGTGCCGCGGCGCACCACGGCCGCCGAGCCGACGCGCCGCACCGTCCACGAGTAGCTCTGCTGGCGGGCGTCGACACCGAACAGCGCGACGGCGCCGGCGGGCGTGGCGACCAGGGGCGGCTCGACCCCCAGGTAGCGGACCGTGATGCCGCCGTGCCCGGGCAGCTGCTGGGCGTAGCCCGACGGCGGCAGGCCGTCGCGGCCCAGCTGCGGCGAGCGGCCGACGTTGCCCGCCTGGTCGCGGACCTCGACGCCGGCGACATACGTGCCGGCCGACACCGGCCGGCCGCCGCGGCCGTCCACCGTCCCGTCCCAGGTGGCCCTCCGGGCGCCGTCGTGCACGCCGGGCAGCGCGTCGATGACCTTGTAGGGGCGCCCCGGGCCCATCTTGTAGATGGAGACCTTGAGCCGGCGCCCGGACGCGCGCAGGTGGATCAGGGCGGGCTTGCCGTCGGCGCGCGGGAGCAGCTCCGGGCCGGCGCCGGCCTGGGGCCCGACCGAGACGACCAGCGGATGCGGCGGGATGGTGTCCAGCCGCGTCTTGCGCGGCACGATGACGGTGCGCCCCTGGTGCTTGAGGCTCAGGCGGATGCGGTACGGGCCGTCGGGCGCGAGAGCACCGCCGTCCGTGCGCCCATCCCACTTGAAGCGCACGGGGGTGTAGCGCCGGATCGGCGCATCCCCCGCGAGCTCGCGGACCTCGTCGCCCTTGGCGTCGACGACCGCGACGGTGACGTCGTCGGAGTTCTTGAGCCTGAACGTCACCGTCATGCGGTCGAGGCGCCCGTCTCCGTTGGGCGAGAAGACCGGGGTGAGCTCGAACCGCTGCACCACCGACGGGGAGTGCTTGAGCTTCTGGGCCAGGAAGAACGCCCCGAAGGTCGCCGCGACCATGACGGTGAAGACGACGCGCGCGACGAGCGTCACAGCGTCACCAGCGCCGCGTTGGGGATGACGCGGGCCCGCTCGTGCTCACCGTGCAGTGCGACGAGGGCCAGGCGGATGCTCACCTTGTGGCAGACCACGAGCGCCGGCAGCTGCTCGGGCCGTGCCTGCAGGTCGGCCAGCCCGTCGACGACGCGCGCGGTCTGCTCCGCGTAGGACTCGCCCCCCGGGAAGCGGAACGTGGCCTCGGTCGCGACGAACCGCGCGAAGCCTTCGGGGTCCTCGGCCTGGACGTCGGCGAACCAGCGATCGGTCCACTCGCCGCAGTCGGTCTCGGCGAAGCGCGGGTCGAGCTGCGGTGCGAGGCCGATCCGCTCGGCCACGATGCCCGCCGTCTCACGCGCGCGCTCCAGCGAGCTGCTCCACAGCGAGACCAGCTCGTGCGCGGCGGCCACCTCGGCCAGCGCCCGGGCCTGCGCGCGCCCCGTCTCGTCGAGCGGGACCGGCAGGTGACCCTGGAAGCGGCCTTCCAGGTTGTAGGCCGTCTGCCCGTGGCGGGCCAGGTGGATCATCGGACGGGGGCTAGTGTGCCTGGTCCGAACCGACGGTCACGACGACCTGCGCGTCGTTGCCCGCCAGGACGCGGGTGCTCTGGTCGATGGGCAGGATCCCGTCGCGGCCGACCCCGATGATCTTCGCCACTTCGAGGGCGGCGGCCTTGTTGCCCGGAGTGTAGAAGACGGCCGTCGCCGAGCGCGCCTGGTTCGTCGTGTCGTTCGTGACCGTGCCGCCCTTGAACCCGGCCCGCTGCAGCTTGTCGGACGCGCTGCGCGCCAGGCCGACCACGGTCGTGCCGTTGAGGACGGCCACCGTGACGATGCCGCGGACCACGACGCCGGCCTTGTGGCCCGTCGTCTTCGCCGCCCCGCCGGACCCGGCCCCCGAGGCCTTCGCCGGCGCGCGGCCGACGCTGTTGGGCTTGGCCGGGCCCGAGCTGCCCCCGAAGACCTGGGTGACGAGCAGGATCGCGACGATGGCGACCGCGACGACCCCGCCGATGACGGCGAGCGTCGTGCGCGACGCCGAGCGGCCGTCGGAGCCCGGATCCGGCGGCGCGCCGGCGGCGCGGGCGCGCGTGGTCCCCGCCGGCGTCCGGGGCGGCAGCGTCGCCTGGGAGGAAGGGACCCGCAGCGGGGCCGCCGGGCGCGCAAGCGGCTGCACCGGACGTGCGGTGCCCGGGACGGCGGGCTTCGGCGGGACGGCGGGCGGGACGGCGGGCGGGGCCGGAGGGCCCGCGCCGGCGACGGGCTTCGCGGCGGGAATCCCGGGCGTGGGCGCTGCGGGCGGCTGCCCGGCGGGCGCGGGCACCACGGTGGCCTCCCCCGAGCCGTTGCCCGGCGCAGCGGCCTGCCCCGAGCCGTTGCCCGGCGCGGTCGCCGGGGCCGGCGTCGGGGTGGCGGCACCGGGCTGCCCTTGAGGCGCGGGAGCGGCGGGCTTCGTCGCCTGGCCCGCGGCGGCCGCGGCCGCTGCCGCGGTGACCGGCCGCGCCGTCGTCGCCGGCTGCTGGGCCGCCGCCTGCCCGGCGGGCG
>JAOPZW010000499.1 GCA_025963905.1 Solirubrobacterales bacterium
GGCACCAGCGCGGCGAGCAGGGCGGCCGGCCGCCCGGGGAGCGGGTGGGCGCTGCGCTGCGGCGTCCCGTCGCCGTTCAGCAGCCGGGGGACGAGCAGCGCGTCGCGCCCGGCGGCGGCGGCCGCCAGGGCCGCGAGCGAGCCGTCGCGCAGCTCGCAGTCGGGGTTGAGCAGGACGGTCACGTCGTGGCGCGCGTGCTCCAGCCCGGCGTTGTTCGCGGCGCCGAAGCCGGGGTTGCCCTCGAGCGTCACGACCTCCGCGCCGCGGGCGGCGGCGAGCGCGCCGCCGCCGTCGCGCGAGCCGCTGTCGACCACCACCACCTGCGGGCGCTCGGGCAGGTGGCGCTCGATCGAGTCCAGCAGCGCAGGGAGATGGCCCGCCGAGTCGTGGATGACGACGACGGCCGTGAAGGTCATCCCGCGGCCTCCGCGAGGACGCCGCGCAGCTCACGGGCCGCGCTCGCCCAGTCCAGGCGGCTCGCCGCCCGGCCGGCGGCGACCGCCAGGCGCTCGCGCAGCGCGCCGTCGCGCGTCACGCGCAGCATCGCGTCGGCCAGCCCGTCGGCGTCGCCGGGGGTGACGCGCAGCGCGCCGTCCTCGCCGAGCGTCTCGGCGAAGACCGCCAGGTCGCTGACGATCGCCGGCGTGCCGCGCGCCGCGGCCTCCAGCGGCGGCATCCCGAAGCCTTCCAGCCACGACGGCTGCACGAGGGCCAGGGCGCCGGCGTAGAGGGCGTCGAGGTCGGCGTCGGACACGGGGCCGGCGCGGTGGACGCCCGGGCCCGACAGCGTCCCGGCGAGGCGGCCCTCGCCGACGACGACGAGCTCGGCGTCGAGCCCGCGCGCCCGGGCCAGCGCGAAGGCGCGCGCGAGGACGTCTGGACCCTTGCGCGGCTCGAGCGCGCCGACGAACAGCAGGTAGCGCGCCGGCGCGGCGGGGTGCGGCTCGGGCTCGGCGCCCTCGCGTGCCTCGAGGCCGAGGCCCGGGGTCACGACCCGCACGCGCGCGGGCGCGAGCGCCCAGCTCTCCAGCAGCTCGTCGCGGACCGCCGCGCTGTCCGTCACCACGGAGTGGGCCCGCGCCGCGAGCGCCCGTGGCCGGGCCAGGCGATGCCACGCGCGCTCGTAGGGCGAGAAGTCCCGCGGGCGCCGTTCCCACGACAGGTCGTGCACGGTGAGCACGAGGGGCACGGCGGGCGAGACCGCCAGCGGCGCCGGCGCGGGCGCCCACACGACGTCCACGCCGCCGAGCAGGCCGTCGAGCGACGGGCGCCCGGTCACCGCCGCCGACCCGAACAGCGCGCGCCCGCCGAGCGGATGGCGCACGAGCTCGACGCGGTCTTGGACCGGGGCGACGGGCGCGCGGCCGGGGACGAACGCGCGCCACTCGTCGCGGGGGAACGCCTCGCCCAGGGCGCACAGCAGCGAACGGGTGTAGCGCGCCACCCCGCGTCCGGCCGTCAGATGGCGCGCATCGACTCCCACCCTCATGCGGCCGCAACGCTACCCGCCTGCTTCGCCGCTAGGCTCGCCCCCCGATGACGGAGCGATCATCCGCCGACGGCCCGCGCGTCGCGCTCGTCCACGACTTCCTGCTCGACATGCGCGGCGCCGAGCGCGTGTTCCTCGCGCTCTGCGAATTGTTCCCGGACGCGGATCTCTTCACGGCGATCTACGACGAGCACGGGACCGAGGGACGCTTCGCCGGGCGCACGGTGCACACGTCCTTCCTGCAGGCGCTGCGGCCCAAGGCGCGCACGTTCCGGCCGCTGCTGCCGCTGTATCCCTCGGCGATGGAGGCGCTGGACCTCCGCGGCTACGACCTCGTGATCTCCAGCTCGAGCGCCTGGGCGCACGGCGTCATCCCCGACGAGGGCGCGGTCCACGTCTGCTACTGCCACAACCCGTTCCGCTACGCCTGGAACGCGCGCGACGAGACGCTGGCCCGGCGGGACCCGGTGTCGCGTGCCGTGCTGCGGATGATCTTCCAGCGCTGGCGCCAGTGGGACTGGATCGCGGCCCAGCGCGTCGACGCGTACATCGCCAACTCCGAGACCACGCGACGTCGGATCGAGCGCTTCTTCGGGCGCGAGGCCACGGTCCTGCACCCGCCGGTCGTCACGGACCGCTTCGCCCCCGGCCCGGTCGGCGACGACTATGTCGTGCTCTCGGAGCTCATGCCCCACAAGCACATCGACGTCGCCGTGCGCGCGTTCAACATGCTCGGGCTGCCGCTTACCGTCGTCGGCAACGGGCCCGACGAGCGCCGGCTGCGCCGCCTGGCAGGTCCGACCATCCGCTTCGCCGGGCGCGTGACCGACGAGCAGGCCGCTGCGATCCTGCAGAGCGGCCGGGCGCTCGTCGTCACCGCCACGGAGGAGTTCGGCATCGCCGCCGTCGAGGCCCAGGCGGCCGGACGGCCCGTGATCGCGCTGCGCGAGGGCGGCGTGCGCGAGACGCTCATCGACGGGATCACCGGGGCGTTCTACGACGAGCAGGACCCGGCCGTGCTGGCCGCCGTCGTGCGCCGGTTCGACGCGCTGGCCGCCGATCCCCAGGCCTGCGTCGACAACGCCCGGCGCTTCGACGTCGCGCACTTCCGCCACGGCGTGCGCGCGATCGTCGATGCGGCGCTCGACGAGCGCGAGGCACGCGGTGCCCGCACACGCCCGTCGCGCCGGGCGCGCGGCCTGGCGTGGCAGTCCTGACCAGCAGCGCCGTGGCGTCACGGCGCCGCCAGGCGCTGCTGCTGGTCCTCGCTGCCGCGCTCTCGGCGTTCACGATCCTCCGCGACTATGGCCCGCACGACGAGGGCCTGATGCTGCAGTGGGCCGGGCGCATCGCGTCGGGCCAGTGGCCCTATCGCGACTTCTGGAGCAACTACGCGCCCGGGCAGCCGGTGCTGCTCGCCGGGCTCGTGAAGGTCTTCGGGCCCTCGCTGCTGTGGTGGCGCGTGCTCCGGGTGGCGATCGACGCGGTCACAGCGGTCCTCGCCTACCGCCTCGTGCGGCGCGACGCGCCGGAGGGCTGGGCGCTGGCGGCATGGCTGGCGGTCGCCGGCGCGATGGCCTTCCCGACGGGGCCGGGCCCGAACCCGACCGCGGTCCTGCTCGCGTTCGCGGCGCTGGCCCTGGCCCGCCGGTCACCGGGGCCGGGCGGCGCGCTCGCGGGGCTGGCGGTGCTCGTGCGCCCGGAGATCGGGATCGCCGCGGCGATCGGCGTGGCGCTGGAGGCCGGGCGGGGGGGCATGCTCCGCGCGCTGGCACCCGCAGTCGCGGTGGCCGTCGCGGGGCTCGCGCCGTTCGCGCTGGTGGCCGGGGGCGACATGGCCGACCAGACGATCGGGTTCCTGGGCAGCCAGGACCTCCAGCGCCTGCCGTTTCCCCTCCATGCTCACGGGCTGGATCCCAACAAGCTGCTCGAGTTCTATCTGCCGCTGATCCTGCTCGTCGGGGTCGCGCTGTGGGCGCTGGCGCTCGCCGTGCGCCGTCCCGGCCGCCGCGACCTCGCGCTCGTCCCGCTGGTGGTCCTGGGCGTCGCCTACCTGCTGGCACGCACCGACGAGTTCCACCTGATCCCGCTCAGCGCGGCGCTGGCGGTCGGCTTGGCCATCGCGGGCGCGCGGACCGAGAACGTCGTGCTGCGTGGGGCGCTCGCCCTCGCGCTCGGGCTCATCGCCCTGCACGGCGTCGAGCGCCGCGCCGGGCAGCTCGTGCACCCGCCGGCGCAGGCGGCGGTGCCCGCACCGGCGGCCGACGGCGTCAGGACCTCGCGCGCGGACGCGGCGGCCCTCGTGCGCCTCATCCCGGCCGTCCAGCGCCGCACGCCCCACGGCGAGCCGGTGCTCGTGGCGCCGCCGCGGTTCGACCGGGTGCGCGTCGGCGATCCGATGCTGTACGTGCTGCTGGGCCGCCCCAATCCGACTCGCTACGACGTCATGCAGCCCGGCCTCGTGACGACCGCGCGCGTGCAGCGCGAGATGGTCGGCGATCTGAAGCGAACGCGAGCGCCGGTGGTCGTGCGCTGGGTGGCGGGCGCGGCGCGCGAGGTGGAGCCCAACGGGTCGGGACGCTCGTCGGGAGTGACGCTGCTGGACCGGTTCATCACTCGCAACTACCGCCGGGTGGCGCGCTACGGGGACTATGTCCTGCTCTACAGGGCGGTGCGCTGAACCACCGGCTGCGCTTCCGGGCGCACCGCCGGTCCGAGCGCCCTCTGCGCCAACTCGTCGTCGTAGGGCGGGGGAAACGACCGGAGCTCGCTGAGGGCGACGAGCAGCGAGAGCGCGATGGCGACCGCGGCGCCGACGGACAGCGCGTCGTTGTGGATCACGCCGCGGGCCATGCCCGTCGACCAGGCCACGGCGACGGTGGCGGCGACGATCAGGTGGGCCGGGGCGGCCGCGTAGCGCTTGGAGGAGCTGACCTTGCGCGTCATCGTGTACCCGCGGTTCGGCCCGGCAAGGGCGTCGCGCACGGCGAGCAGCACCTGCGGCCATTTGGCGAGCCGCAGGAGCCCGGCGCGCCAGTGGATGCCCCGCTCGCGCTCGCGGTCCAGGAAGAAGCTCTGCCGGAACAGATCACACAGCTGGAGGACGCCGAAGAGCACCAGGACCCGCCCGCCGGTCCGCACCGCGAAGACCTGCGGCGTCAACCCGGTGACCAGCATGAAGCTGAGCAACCCGATGCTCAGCGCGCTGGCGAGGCCGTGCAGGTAATAGAGCCCGTGCACGAGGCTGAAGACGCGCTCGCGGACCGGGAGCGCCCGGGCGAGCCCGGGGAAGAGGCGCATCTTCACGTCGAGCACCGAGCGCGCCCATCGGCGCTGCTGGATCAGGTAGTCGACGGTGCTGGTCGGCGTCAGTCCTGCGGCGAGGCGCTCGGGGACGTAGACCCCCTTCCAGCCGGCGCCGCGATAGTAGATCGTGATGAGCAGGTCGTCGGCCTCATGGGCCGCGAAGCCGCCCACCTCCTGCAGCGCGGTCACGCGGTGGCTGTTGTGGCAGCCGGTGACGATCGGATAGCCGATGGCGTAGCTGCTCATCTGGATCGACGAGTAGTACGCGTAGGTCTCCTCCGCCGCGCCGCGCGCCACGAAGCTCGCCGCCTGGTTGTAGTAGAACTGCGGCGCCTGGACGTAGCCCACCGAGGCGTCGCTGAAATAGCCCAGCACCCGGGTGAGGAAATGCGGTTCGGGGACATGATCGGGGTCGAACGCGCAGACGAAGTCGTAGCGCCGGTACCCCACCGCGTCGAGCCAGGCGTTGTAGTTGCCGTGCTTCGTGCGAGCCTCGAAGGTTCCGTGGGGCTGCTGATAGCCCTCGAGGCCCTTGCGGCTGAAGTGACGGGCACCCAGGCGCGCGCACATCTGACGCACCTCGTGGTCGTCACCCTCGTCGAGGACCCAGGTGTCGTGCGGATACTCCATTGCGACCAGCGCCCGGACCGTGCGGTCGAGCATCTCGAGCGGCTCGGCGCCCGGGACGAACGTCGTCGCGACGCCGACGTTCAAGCCGGGCGGCACGGGGATGTGCCGCGGCCGCCGCATCACGGGGAGCGCGAACCAGCGCAGCTCGAACATCGTGAGGCCGACGAGCACCGAGACGGTCAGCAGCGCGTACGCGGGCGTCTGCGCGGACCACTCCGCGCGGGACGCCCAGAAGACGGCGACCCACGCCACGGCGGCGACGTTGACCAGCGAGAGCAGCGCGTAGAGCGGAATCTGACGCGCGCGGAACACCCGCTCGTTGCGGACGCGGTCCGGCACCGCGGCGATCGTAAACCCGGGTTGTTGGATCTGGTGCATCGATGGTCTCGCAAGGCGGGTGTCGATGTCCTGCTCTACAGGTCGCGCCGTGCGAACGCGACAGACGTCAGCGTGGCGACACCGAGCACGTAGGCGATCGTCCAGGGCGCCAGCAGCGGCCCGGCGTCGTGCGAGCCGCCGAGCGGGCCGAGCTGGACGATCGCCCCGGTCACGCCGGTGACGTTGGCGACCAGCACGCGCAGCGCGTCGCGGTACAGGGCCTCGAACGGGAGCACCCACGCGGCGGTGTCGGCCAGGCGCTGCAGCGTGTGCGAGCTCAGGGCGTCGCCGATCGAGCCGAGCAGGCCCGCGAGCAGCCCGGCGCCGAACACCATCAGGACCGCGATGCCGTTGGCGGTCGCCGACAGGAACACCGACCCCAGGAGCGAGAGCGCCGCCACGACGACGACCGCCGCGACGAGCCGCACGCCCGCGCCGAGGACCTGGTCGGGCCACCAGCCGCCGACGAGCCCGGTGACAAGGACGGCTCCGGCATAGACCACCGCCACGTACGCGGCGCTGACCGACGCCGCGCCCGCGAAGCGACCCGCGAGGTACTGGCGACGGCCCAGCGGGCGGACGATGAGCGGTTGCAGCAGCCCGCTCTCGGCGTCGCCGCGCACCGCGCCCAGCGTGAGAAACACCGCGAGCACGACGCCGAGGAACAGCGTTCCGAACATCGCCAGGCCGAGGAGCGTCGCGCCCGCGAGGGCCGTCGCGTCGATCCCGAACCGGTTGGCGCCGAAGCCGCTGGTGTCCTGGAAGAGCTGGCTCGCGCCCCACCAGTACAGGGCGCCGAAGGCCGCGGTCAGCACGACGACGACCGCGAACACCCTCCGGCGCACGCTCTCGCGCAGCGCCACGCCGGCGACGGCCAGCGCGTCGGTCACGGCGCCACCGCCGCCAGGTAGGCGTCCTCGAGCGTGGGGCGCACGACCCGCACGTCGTAGATGCGCTCGCCCTCGCCGACGAGCCGGGCGACGAGCTCGGGCACGTCGTCGCGCGTCGCGCCGGGGAACCTGCGGATCCCGGAGGCCGTCTCGATCTCGACGCCGCTGATGCCGGAGAGATCGCCGGGACGGCCGGCGGCGACCAGCGCGCCGCGGTCGATGATGGCGACCCGGTCGCACACGTGCTCGACCTCGCTGAGCAGGTGGGTGTTGAGCAGCACCGCCTGACCGCGGCGGCGGAGCTCCTCGAGCAGGGAGCGGACGGTGCGCCGCCCCGTGGGGTCGAGCGCGCTGGTGGGCTCGTCGAGCAGCAGGAGCGCCGGGCGTCCGACGAGTGCCTGGGCGATCCCCAGGCGCTGCTGCATGCCCTTGGACATCGTCTCCACCCGTCGCGCGGCCTCGCCGCCCAGGCCGACGAGCTCCAGGAGCTCGGCGCGCTCGGCCGCGCCGCCGCCGGAGCGCGCCAGCCGCTGGTGGAGGGCCAGGATCTCGTCGGCGCTCGCCCACCCCGGGAAGCGGAACAGCTCGGCCAGGTAGCCCAGGGCGCCGCGGGCGGCGGGGGAGCCGGCGGGCGCGCCGCAGATCCGCGCCTCGCCGCTGGTCGGGCGCACGAGCCCGCAGGCGATCTTCACCAGCGTCGACTTGCCGGCGCCGTTGGGCCCGAGCAGGCCGACGAGCTCGCCCGGCGCCACCTCGAGGTCGATACCGCGCAGCGCGTCGGTGGCGCCGTAGCGCTTGGACAGGCCGGTGACGGCGAGGGCGGCGTCCACCGCGCCCGAGTGTACGGTTGGCCCCGTGCTCGCTCGCCTGTTCGTCGTCGCCGTGGCGGTGGCCGCCATCGCCGCGCTCGCTCCGCGACTGGCCGACCAGCGCGCGTGCCAGGGGTCCCTGGATGCGATCGCCCGCCTGGGCTTCCGCGGCCAGGAGCCAGCCGGTGGCCTGGCGGCCCAGGTGGCGACGGTCCGCGGCCGCTGTCGCGACACCGCGCAGCTCGCGGCCGCCTCGGGGGCGCTGGCCGGGGCGCGGCGCATCGGCCCGGCGACCCAGCTGGCGCGCGAC
>JAOPZW010000503.1 GCA_025963905.1 Solirubrobacterales bacterium
CGGCACAGGCCTCGAAGAAGCGGCTGAGCGCCAGCTCGAATGCCGCCGACTGCTCCTGCAGGCCCTCGGTCGGGTGGTTGACGTACTGGTCGGCGTCCAGCGCACCGTCGAGCACGAGCGCCCGGTAGTGGGTCGGGAACATGCTCTCGTAGGTGGCCCCGAGAAACGTCCCGTACGAGAAGCCGAGGTAGGTGAGCTTCTTGTCGCCGACCGCGGCGCGCAGCAGGTCCATGTCGCGGGCCACGTTGGCGGTCGAGACGTAGGGCAGGATGCTCCGGTTGCGTGCCACGCAGCGCCGGATGTAGGCCTCGTCGCCTCGGACGAGCGCGCTGACGTCGAGGTTCTGCGGCGTCGTGAACGGGTGCCTGTAGATCCCCTGCGTCTCCTGGTTGACCTTGCAGTCGATCGACGGCTTGCTCTGACCGACGCCGCGCGGGTCGAAGCCGACGATGTCGAAGCGGTCGTTCAGCGAGCCGAAGCCCTTCCTGCTGGCCTGGAGGGTGTCGACGCCGCTCGCGCCGGGGCCGCCGAAGTTGACGAAGACCGAGCCGATCCGGTGTCGGCGGTCGGTGGCGGGCAGCCGGGTGAGCGCGAGCCGGATCTTGGCCTTCCCGGGGAAGGCGTAGTCCTTGGGCACGCTGGCCGACGCGCATTGGAAGCCCGCGGCGTTCGCGCACGCGTGCCACTTGAGCGCCGGGACGAGGGACGAACGGCGCGCCGAGGCAGCGGATGGGCTGGCCGCGAGCGCAGCGACCAGCGCGCCGACGACGAGCGCCCAGCGGCCGCGGCCTCTTGGTCTGGCGATGAGCACTCCCCCTGATGAGGGCGCCCCACGACGGGCGCCCGGCCGGTGGTCCGGCGTACCCCTACTCCCTGGCCGGGTCGCCGTCCAGGTGGAGGCGGGTGGCAGGTTCGCGGCCGGACGGGGATTGTCCGAGCATGGGACGCGGGCTCGCGAGCGGGTAGCGTCCGACGTACAGGGATCAGGGAGCCGTGACGATGGCCAGAATCGCCACTCCATCTTCCGCAGAACACCCGGACGGGTTTCGTGTGCCGCTGCTGGGCATCCCCATCGCCAAGCCGGACCGCGGAAGCCTGGCCTGGTACGCCGGACTCGGGCTGATGGGCGCGCTGGACGTCATCGATTGGCCGGTGGCCCTCGTGGTGGGCGTCAGCCACGCGCTCGCCACCCAGGCGCGCAACCCCGAGGTGCGGGAGGCCGCTGAGGGCACCGAGGCTGCGGCGTGAGGCTGCCGGAGCCGACGCTCGACCGCCGCGCTTGGGAGCTGGGCGACCGAGCCGGAGAACTCGCCCCCTGAAGCGCGAAAACCCCGCGGATTTGCGGGGTTTTCGTCATGCGCCGAAGAGGACTCGAACCTCCACGGGCCATTCAGCCCACAAGGCCCTCAACCTTGCGCGTCTACCAATTCCGCCACCGGCGCAGGTGGCCACGGCGGGGCCGCGGGACGGCGAGTATAGCCCGAGGTTGCATCCGTCCACCGCCCGCGCTACGGTACGAACAAGTGTTCGCACCACGTCCAGCACCCTCGCCGAGGAGCCCGTTCTGATGGACCTGACCAAGCGCCAGCAGGAGATCTTCGACTTCATCAAGCGGTACTCGGCGAAGCAGGGCTATCCGCCGACCGTCCGCGACATCGGCAAGGCCGTGGGGCTGGCGTCCTCCTCGACCGTGCACGCCCATCTGGCGAACCTCGAGAAGCTCGGCCTGCTGCGGCGCGACCCGTCCAAGCCACGCGCGATCGAGCTGCTCGACCGCGTCCAGAAGGACGTCGGCAGCGCCGTCCAGGACGCGGTCGAGAGCGTGAAGGTGATGATGCGCCCCGGGCTGCCGCTCGTCGGGCAGGTCGCCGCGGGGCAGCCGATCCTCGCCGAGGAGAACATCGAGGACTACATCCAGGTCCCGAGCGCCGCCGGCGGCGACACGGGCGAATACGTGCTGCGCGTGCGCGGCGAGTCGATGATCGACGCCGGCATCCTCGAAGGCGACTTCGTCGTCGTCCGCCCGCAGGACACCGCGGACGACGGGGAGATCATCGTCGCGCTCGTGGGCGAGGAGGCGACCGTCAAGCGGTTCTTCCGGGAGTCCGACCACGTTCGCCTGCAGCCGGAGAACTCGACGATGGAGCCGATCCGCTCGAAGGACGTCCGCGTCCTCGGCCGGGTCGTCGGACTGTTCCGGAACGTCGCATGACCACGCTCATGCTCGACCTCGGCCTGGACCGCATCGAGCGTCCGTCGATCCTCGGATCGGTCGCGGCGGGCGATGCACGAGATCGCGGTCCGCGCGGCAGGCTCACGCTCGACGAGGTCATCGTCGGCGCGTGGGAGGGCCTGACCGCGCACCACCCGGCCCGGTGCCCGATCTGCAGCGGGACGATGACGCCTCGCTACGGATCCGGGCCGGCGCCGGTGGGTGGGCGCTGCGGCGACTGCGGCTCGACGCTCGGCTGAGCGCGCCCCGGGCCGGCGTCGTTCCCGGGCCGGCGGTAGCGCCGGTCTCAGCGGACCCCCAGTACGAGCTCACCGTGGTGCCAGCCGGCTCTTCGATGCTGACGCCACACGTCAACTCGCCCACTGGAGGGTCCGATGTTCCAATCGATTCGCAAGCTGCTCGCGACGTTGGTGGTCTTCGGTGCGTTCGCTCTCGCTGCGTCCGCTCTGGCGAACGCCGCCTCGACGAGCACGTCGAAGTCGCGCTCGACCACGGGGCCGTCGCCGACGCCGGGGCCGCCGGGGCAGCCGCCGCCGGGCGACCCGGGCGACCCGGGTGCCCCGAGTGGTCGCCGGGTCGTGCACGCTTGAGCGGGTGGCGCCCGACGTCGACCACGGCTCGCCCGACGAGGCGCACGTCCGAGAGCTGCTGACCGAGCCGGAAGTCCTCGTCAACGCGAGCCTCGCGGTGACCGCGGTCAACGCGCTGCAGTCTCGCTGGCGCGCGTTGGCGCGCCGGCGTCCGCACGCTACCCTCGAAGGGCAAGCCAGGCGGCCGCGGAGGGACAGACAGCCCTTCGAGGAAAGTCCGGACATCACAGGGCAAGGTGGTCGGGACACCGACCCGGGGAAACCCGCGGGAAAGTGCCACAGAAACACACCGCCGATGGCGCGGCCACACGTGAGTCGCGCACAGGCAAGGTTGAAATGGTGCGGTAAGAGCGCACCGGCGTCACGGTGACGTGGCGGCCAGGCAAACCCCACCCGATGCAAGGCCAAGCAGGACCGCTCGCAGGCTGCCCGCCGAGGTCCAGGTCGGCCGCACAGATGGATGGCTGCTCAACGACAGAATCCGGCTTACCGGCTTGCTACGGAGAAGCCCCGCCACGGCGGGGCTTCTCTATGTCGCGGGCGTAGCGGCCGACCGGGCTCTACGCCCGCGCCGGACGTTGCCGGAAGAACAGCCGATAGACGACGGTGAAGTAGACGATCGCCAGCGCGATCGCGATCGACCACCAGACGATCGCGACGGCGAGCGCGTGATGGCCGGTCGCCGCGTTGTCGACGGTCAGGCCGTACGGGCGGTGCTCGTGCGCCGGGAGGATGTACGGGTAGAGACCAGCGGCCATCGTCGTGAGCAGCCCGACGATGAACGCGCACGATGCCAGGAAGGCGCGCGACCACCGGCCCGCGCGCTGCCACGCGAACTCGGCCGCGAGCGCGCCCAGCGCGAGGATCGGGAACACGAGCCGCCAGGGGTGATCGCCGAAGCTGGTGACCATCGTGCTCCGCACCGAGTAGGTCGGCCACGCGCAACCGAGGATGAGGAGGACCTCTCCGCACCACAGGCCGCGCGCCCAGCTGCGGGCCCGGTTCGCGAGCGGAGCCGTCGCGCGCCACGCCAGGAAGTGCGCCCCGTGCGCGCTGAGGACGACGAGCCCGAACAGCCCGATCATGAGCGCGTACCAGTTGAGGATGTGGAACAGCGTGAGGTGGAAGTAGCCGTCCGGCCCCAGCGGCACGCCGCGGACGACGTTGCCGAGCGCGACGCCGAACACGAATGCGAGTGCCGCGGAGGACAGCCAGAAGACCGTGTCCCACGCGGCGCGCCAGAGGGGGTGGTCGATCTGATGGCGCATCTCGATGCCGAGCCCGCGGCCGATCAGGAGCCAGAGCACGAGGATCAGGCCGAAGTAGAGGCCGCTGAAGGCGGCCGCGTAGGCCTTGGGAAACGCCAGGAAGAGGACGCCGCCACCGGCGATCAGCCACACCTCGTTCCCATCCCAGATCGGCCCGATCAGCGACGTCGCCTCGTCGCGTTCGGGATCGGTGCGGCCGAGGATGCGGTGCAGCGCCCCGACGCCGAGGTCGAAGCCGTCCAGCACGACGTACGTCGCGATCATGAACGCCACGACGATGAAGAAGACGGTCGCCACGTCAGCTCGCGGTCGTGGCGACGCGGGGAGGGGCCGTCTCGGCAGGCGGCCCGCCCTCCTGCGGACCCCGCGCGACGATCCGTAGCGTCAGCACGACGTAGAGGATCAGGATCAGGAGGTACAGGCCCATGAAGCCGAGCAGGCTGAAGATGCCCGTGCCCGCGGGAACCGATCCGGGGGGCGAGGCGCCGGCGGCCGTGCGCTGCAGGTGGAAGGCGATCCACGGCTGGCGCCCCGTCTCCGCGACCGTCCACCCGGCGATGTTGGCGATGTACGTGAACGGCCAGGCGAGCAGAAGCGCCCACATCATCCGTCTTGATCTGAACAGCCGCCCGCGCCAGAGCAGCAGCACGCCGATCAGGGCCATGACCCAGAGGATCGTGCCGAGCCCGACCATGATGTGGTACGCGTAGTAGACGAGCGGGACGGAGTCGGGCCACTGACTCGTCGGGATGTCGTTCAATCCCTTGACGGTCGCGTTCCAGCGGTGCGAGGTCAGGAACGAGAGGAAGTGCGGCATCTCGATCGAGGACTCGAGCCGTCGCCGCTGGGTGTCCGGGTTGCCGATGATCACGAGCGGCGCCCCCCGTGCGGTCGGGAAGAGGCCCTCCATCGCCGCGAAGGCCGACGGCTGGTAGCGCGCGACCCGCCGCGCGTGCTGGTCGCCGGTGGGGAAGATCTGGAGCGTCGAGAAGATCAGCGCCCCGACCACGCCGGCGGTCAGGCAGATGCGCGAGAACTCCGGATGGCGTCCCAGCAGCGTGTACAGCGCGCCCAGGCCGGCGAGCACGAACGCCCCGGTGATCACGGCGCCGCTCATGTTGTGCGCGTACTGCCAGAAGACCCACGGATTCCCGAGCAGCCCCCAGAACGACTGGAGTTGCGCCCGGCCGCCGTGGATCACGTACGCGACCGGGTGCTGCATCCAGGCGTTCGTGACGATGATGAAGAACCCCGAGACCCACGAGCCGGTGAAGACCATCAGCGCCGCGATCCAGTGCATCCGTGGACCAAGGCGTTGGCGCCCGGCGATGAAGGCCCCGATGAACGCCGACTCGGCGAAGAACGCGAACGTCCCCTCCATCGCGAGCGTCTGGCCGATCACCCCGCCGGAGAAGTTCGAGAACTGCGCCCAGTTGGTGCCGAACTGGAACTCCATCACGACGCCGGTCACGACGCCGACGGCGAAGTTCACCGCGAAGACCTTCGCCCAGAAGTCCGCGGCGCGGTCATAGGTCTCGCGCTCCTCCGCGGTCTTGCGCAGGAGCGCCAGCCGGCGGTGCTCGCCACCGAGATAGGCGACCGACTTCAGGTAGGCGAGAAAGAGCGCCAGACCCATCGTGAGGATGGGGAACAGGTAGTGGAACGTGACCGTCAGCGCGAACTGGAGCCGATCCACCGTCACGTGGCTGCTCATATGCAGCGCCTATAGGCCCGGGCGCGCCGAGCTCCAGCCCGGGCCTGTCGCAGCGCTGTTCCGCGCTACGGCCCGAGCTCGACGATCTGCTCCCACGTGCCGCGGTCGAAGAACGGCAGCGGAGGCGCTTGGCCACCGCCCTGGGCCGTCACGTCGTACATCGCGCGCTTGTCGCGCCACGCGGCGGGATCCGTGCTGCCGAAGCGCTGGGCGAGCGCCTCGAACGCGGTACGCGCCGCGCGGCGGTAGCCCTCCGGGCCGAGCGTGCGCAGCGCGTAGGCCTGGGCGTCGGTGATGTCGAAGACGTGGCTCGTGCCGGGCTTGGTCCCGAAGCGCTGCCAGGCGGTGCCGAAGCGGGCGCCGGCCTGCTCGGCGGCGGCCGCCTTGAACGCCTGCCACGCGGCGACGCCGGGATCCACGGTGCCGTGGTCGTCCGTGCGCGTGTAGTCACCGTCCCACGCGAGGATCGCGCGCAGCACCGCGGCCGCCGGGGCGTCGGCGCCGAGCGCCGCCCGGCGCAGGCGCGTGCGCGCCAAAGGCCGCTGCTGCGATGTCGAGCCCTCGCGGCGCACCACGTGCTCGACTGCGGCGAACGACGGCGCGCCGGCCATCCGGCGCACCAGCCGCGTGAGCCATCCGACCCGATGGAACTGCCCGGTGACGCGCTCGGGCGCCACGCCGTCACCGGTCGTCCACCCCTGTGAGGGGATGTTGTTCCAGTTGGCCAGCCACCCCTGCTTGGGATCGATGACGTGCGGGAGCGTGGCGCGGTCGACCAGCCCCGGCCATTCCGCCTCGCCCGTCCCGGGGTAGGGGAGGCGCTCGTCCCAGCCGCGCGGGCGCTGCTGGAAGAGGCCGGGATGCCAGTAGCCGATGTTGCCCGCGCTGTCGGCGGCCATGACGTTCTCGTTCCACGTCACCTCGCGCATCGCGCGGTCGACGTCGTGGATGTCGCGGGCGGCGTTGAGGTCGGCGATGCCCTGGAGCGTCTCGAGCTCGCGGCCCCAGATCGCGTAGCGCCGCGCATAGGCGACGTCGCCGTCGCGCTCCTGCACCGGGCCGTGGACGGTGCGGCAGATCCGCTGGGTCTCCTGGCCGGTCTCGGGCAGCGTCGCGCCGAGCAGGGCGGTCGGCGGCGAGCGGTAGCCGAAGGTCTCGTCGCGGCAGTCCATCCGCCGCGTCTGGCCCTTGAACGTGTACGCCTCGGGATCGCCCGGCACCACGCGGTCGGCGTAGAGGTCGTCCTCGTCGGAGAGACCGCTCGTGAAGCCCCACGCGACGTTCGCGTTGTGGCCGATGCCGATCACCGGGACGCCCGGCGCGGTGACGCCGCGCACGTCGAGCCCCGGCGCATGGACCTCGAGCTCGACGAAGAGCTCGGGAACCGCGAAGCCCAGCTGCGGGCCGTTGAACAGCCACGCGCGCCCGCCGCTCCCGCGCACGGCGAACATCGACGAGCCGCCGACCCGGCCCAGGCGCCCCGGGGGCGCATCGGCCTTGCGTGCCGCCGCTGCCGCGGCCGCGGCCGACGGCTTGGGCAGCGTCGCGGCGAACGCCAGCGACCGCTTGCGGGCCAGGCGCTCCTCGCGCGCGCTGCGCGGGCGGCCCTGCGGGAAGCGCCCCTCCGACGCGGGGATCGTCGACAGCTGGCCGGGGAGGCGGAGCGGCAGCAGGGCGTCGAGGACGGCCGGCCCGGCCTCCTGCACGGCCCGCAGGTTGCTCAGCTCGTTGCCGTCCCCGCTGGGCACCGTGCGCGCGAGGAAGACGCCGACCGACGCCGAGTCGCGCGTCGTCCACGGCTGGATCGGCAGGTCCCCGGTGGCCGCGAACTCCCCGGGCACGTCGGCGGGGTTCGCGCCGACGTGCTCGATCCACGCGTTGATGCCGTCGCGGTAGGCCTCGGTGCGCGCCTGCATCGGCGCACTCGTCCGCGCGATCATCGCGTCGAGCTCGGCGGGCGTGTAGTAGTCGCGCCGCGCGACGAGGTCGTCGCCGAGATAGCTCTTGCCCAGGATCTCGGCGAGCCGGCCCTGCGTCGCGCGCCGGAAGAGCTCCAGCTCGAACAGGCGGTCCTGGGCGACGGCGTAGCCGGCACCCCACCACGCGTCGAGCTCCGTGTCGCCGGTGATCTGCGGGACGCCGAACGCGTCACGCACGATCCGCACGCCCGGCTTGGGCGTCTCGGCCTGCCCGGGCTGGTCGAAGCCGAAGGGCTTGCGCTCGAAGCGCATGAACAGCGGCTGCTGGTCGTACAGGTGCGGCGAGCCGGTGCCCGAGGCGACGCCGGGCACCGACACGAAGCCGCTCTGCCCCGGCGGCAGGATCGCCTCGGCGCGGACGATACGAGCGCCCGCGACAGCCGGCGCCACGCAGGCCACGCACGCCGCGGTCACGATCGACAGAAAGAAGGTGCGATGGATCACGGCGCGAACCCTAACCCCCCGGGTGATGGGTCGCGCCGGATCGCGTGGCCTAGGATCCGCCGCCATGCGCTTCGGCATCTTCTACGAGCACCAGCTGCCGCGGCCGTGGGGGCCCGACAGCGAGCAGCGCCTGATCCAGGACGCCCTCGAGCAGGTGGAGATCGCCGACCGCGCCGGCTTCGACTTCGTCTGGGAGGTCGAGCACCACTTCCTCGAGGAGTACTCGCACTCCTCGGCCTCGGACGTCTTCCTGGCGGCTGCGTCCCAGCGCACGCGCCGCATCCGTCTGGGGCTCGGCATCCTGCCGTTGCCGCCGGGCTACCAGCACCCCGCGCGGGTGGCCGAGACCGTCGCGATGCTCGACCTCGTCTCCGGTGGCCGCGTCGAGTTCGGCACCGGCGAGACGTCGTCGGGGGCCGAGCTCGAGGGCTTCGGCGTCGAGCGCGAAACCAAGCGCGAGCAGTGGGCCGAGGCGCTGGACGTCGTGACCCGGATGATGGTCGAGGAGCCCTTCGCCGGGGTCGACGGGCGGTTCGTGACGATGCCCCCGCGCAACGTGGTGCCCAAGCCGGTGCAGAAGCCTCATCCGCCGCTGTGGGTCGCGTGCTCGCGGCGCGAGACGATCCGCCTCGCCGCCGAGAAGGGCATCGGAGCGCTCAGCTTCTCCTTCGTCGAGCCCGAGGAGGCCAAGGAGTGGGTCGACGAGTACCACGAGATCATCGCCTCGGAGCGGTGCGTGCCCGCCGGCTTCGCGGTCAACCCGTCGGTCGCGGTCGTGGTCCCGATGATGTGCGCGCGCGACGAGGCCGAGGCGATCGAGCGCGGCATCGACGGGGCGCACTTCTTCGGGTACTCCCTTGCGCACTACTACGTCTTCGGCGATCACCGCCCCGGGCGCACGAACGTGTACGAGGAGTTCCTGGCGCGCCGCGACGAGGTCGGCTTCGCCCGCTCGATCATCACCGCCGACGAGGGCCCGCTGGGCGTCCGCATCCTGCAGCAGGGACTCGGCTCGCTGCGCGGTGCAATTGGGACGCCCGCGCAGATCGAGGACCTGTGCCGCCGCTACGAGGCCGCCGGCGTCGACCAGGTCATCTTCTGCCTGCAGTCCGGGCGCAACCGCCACGAGGACATCTGCGAGTCGATCGAGCTGTTCGGCGCGGAGGTCCTGCCGGCGTTCGCCGCGGAAGCCGATGCCGTCGATGCCGCCAAGCGCGAGCGCCTGGCGCCCGCCGTCGCGGCGGCGCTCGCG
>JAOPZW010000508.1 GCA_025963905.1 Solirubrobacterales bacterium
CGACAGTCTTGCTGACCGGCGTCGACAGCATGCGGCTGACGACTGAGCTGCTGCCCCAACTGGCGCAGCTCGCCGACGTCTCCGTCGAGGTCGAGGGAGAGCCCGCGGACTACCGCGACGTTGGCGACTCGCTGACGATCGGCGTCTCGACCGCGGAGATCGCCGGGGAGCGCGACTGGTTCGACCTCGGCGTGACGATCCGTGTCGACGGGCGCGAGCTGGCGTTCGCGGAGGTGTTCGCAGCGCTCGCCGGCGGCGCTTCGCGCATGCTGCTCGCAGACGGCGCTCACTTCTCGCTGCTTGCACCGGAGCTGCAGTCGCTGCGGCTGCTGATCGAGGAGGCCAGGGCGCTGACCGAGTCGCCGTCGGGGCCGCTACGGATCAGCCGCTACCAGGCCGGCTTGTGGGCAGAGCTCGCCGCGCTCGGCGTCGTGACCGAGCAGGCGCAGGCCTGGCAGCGCCAGGCCAGCGCGCTGCTGGAGCTCGATGCTCTGGTTGAGCACGACGTGCCCGCGGGCTTGACCGCACAGCTGCGCGCCTACCAGCGCGAGGGGTTCGGCTGGCTGTCGACGCTGTGGGAGCTCGAGCTCGGAGGGATCCTCGCCGACGACATGGGGCTCGGCAAGACGCTGCAGACGCTCGCGCTGATGCTGCACGCGCGCGCCCGCGACCCCGAGGTCGGCCCGTTTCTGATCGTCGCTCCGACGAGCGTCGTGTCCAACTGGGTCGCGGAGGCGGCGCGCTTCGCCCCCGCGCTGCGGGTGAGCGCGGTGACCGACACGCTGGCCCGCTCCGGTCGCGCGATCGACGAGCTCGCGGGAAACGACGCCGTGGTCACGACGTACACGCTTCTGCGGCTCGAGGCCGACGCCTACCGCGCGGTTGACTGGGCCGGCGTGATCCTCGACGAGGCGCAGTACGTCAAGAACCACCAGGCCAAGACGTATCGCTGCGTGCGCGAGCTCGCCGCGCCGTTCAAGCTGGCACTGACCGGCACGCCGATGGAGAACAACCTGATGGAGCTGTGGTCGCTGCTGTCGATCACCGCGCCCGGCCTGTTCCCCGACCCGAAGCGGTTCGCCGAGCAGTACGCGCGCCCCATCGAGCGAGGGGGCGACACCGAGCGGCTAGCGCGCCTGCGTCGCCGGATCAAGCCGCTGGTCAAGCGCCGCACGAAGGAGCTCGTCGCCGGCGATCTTCCCGCCAAGCAGGAGCAGACGCTCGACGTGGACCTGCACCCGCGCCACCGCAGGATCTACGACACGTACCTGCAGCGCGAGCGCCAGAAGATCCTCGGGCTGCTGGGCGACTTCGACCGCAATCGCTTCACGATCCTGCGCTCGATAACGCTGCTGCGCCAGCTCAGCCTGCATCCGCGCCTCGTGGACGACGGCAACGACACGGTGCCGTGCGCCAAGCTCGGCGCCCTCGTCGAGCAGTTGGACGACGTCATCGGGGGCGGCCACCGCGCGCTCGTGTTCAGCCAGTTCACCGGGTTCCTCGCCAAGGTCCGCGAGCGCCTGGACCACGAGGGCATCGGCTACTCCTACCTCGACGGTCGCACCCGCAAGCGCGATCGTGTGCTCGAGCGCTTCAAGGACGGCACCGACCCGGTGTTCCTGATCAGCCTCAAGGCCGGCGGCTTCGGCCTGAATCTCACTGAAGCCGACTACTGCTTCCTGCTGGACCCGTGGTGGAACCCGGCCACCGAGACGCAAGCGATCGACCGCACCCACCGCATCGGCCAGACACGTCCAGTGATGGTCTACCGGCTCATTGCCCGTGACACCATCGAGGAGAAGGTCGTCGCGCTCGCACAGCGCAAGGCAGCGCTGTTCAGCGGGGTCATGGACGACGGCGACCTGTTCGCGGGCAGTCTTACCGCGGAGGACATCCGCGGGCTACTTGGGTGATCGTCACGTCTTCATGCCGGTTGGCGGGATCGGGACGTCGGCGATCTCGATCGCCCGACTGGCCACGCATCCGTGCGGCGGCCAGTTATCCGGGAACACGCAGACCACGAAGGCTTCTGCTCGCGCGGCGCTTCGGGTGATCAGTCCCGCCCAGCCCTCGCGCGACAACGTCTCGCCGACGTCCTGGTACCAAGGCCAGGTCCCGCGTCCGGGGGCGGGAAGGTCGAGGCCGAGCGCCGCCAAGCGCCGCACGCTGCGCAGGTCGGCGAGCTCGGCGAGATACAGCCCGCGGACGACATCGCCACGCTGCCAGCGCCCCTCGGTTGGCTCGGCCGAGCGGGTCGGAGCGGTGTGGGGCGTGGCGGATCCATTCGCCGCCGACGTGCACGGCGTCGACGCGCAGCGCCACCGGCTCAACTGACGCCGGGGTACTCGAGCTCTGCGATCAGTTGGGCGACGCGGCGGTACTCGCCGCGCGCGAGCAGTTCGACGGGCCTGTCGTCGTCGAGTGCCTCGATCGCTGGCGTGGTTTCGTAGTACGATTCCGAAGTGGAGATCCACCCGTCGGCGCGCAAGCACGGCATCGCCGACGAGGACATCGACCACGCCACCCGGAACGCCATGACGATCGAAGACCTGGACGACGACCTCCGGCTGTATCTCGGCCCGGGTCGCAGCGCCGACTTGCTCGAGATCGTCACCGTTGTTCGTGAAGCGGCGCCGGAGCTCGTGATCCACGCGATGAAGATGCGATCGAAGTACCAGCGGCTACTGCCGGGAGATTGACGATGGCCCCGAAGAACTACGGCAAGACCGCGAGCGGAAAGCCGATCACCGACGAGCTCGTCACCGAACTGAGCAAGAAGGCCGAGGCCGGCTTCGATGCCGACGAGATCGTCCGTCGGCGCGGCGGACGGCCGCCGATGGGCGCCGCGGCAGCAACTGTCGAGTCCGTCCGCCTCGACCCCGAGTTGCGAGAGGCGTTGA
>JAOPZW010000510.1 GCA_025963905.1 Solirubrobacterales bacterium
GTGGACAGCACCGGCTTCGTCGTCGGCGCCCTGACCGGCGGCTGGGCCATCGCCGCTCTCAGTCCGCAGGCTGCCTTTGCCGCCACCGGGGCGCCGTTGCTGCTCGCCGCCGTGCTCCTGGCGCGCATACCGCCCGACCCGCGGCCCGCGCACCGCGAGCGCCTGAACGGGGCGCGCGCGGGCCACGAGCTGCTGGAGGGCCTCCACACGGTCAGGGAGGAGCCGCGGCTGCGGGTGCTCGTCGGCGTGCTCGGCGCCACGACGCTGGTGGAGGGCGCGATCGACGTCCTCGTCGTCGTGATCGCGCTGCAGCTGCTCGACCTCGGGGCTGCGGGCGTCGGCTACCTCAACTCGGCGTGGGGGCTCGGGGGCGTCGTGGGCGGTGCGGCGGCGCTCGGCCTGCTCACGCGCGGCCGGCTGGCGGCGGGCGTCGGCGCGGGCTGCCTGATGATCGGCGGGGCGCTGGCGCTCGTCGCGGCGTGGAAGGCGGAGGTGCCCGTGCTCGTGCTCCTGGTCGTCGTCGGCGCCGGCTACGCGCTCGTCGAGGTGGCCGGGCTGACGCTCCTGCAGCGCCTCGCCGCCGATGACGTGCTGGCGCGCGCGTTCGGCGTCGTCGAGACGTCGTATTACGTCACCACCGGGGTGGGCGCGGCGCTGGCGCCGCTGATCATCCATGCGCTCGGCGTGGAGGACGCGCTACTGGCGGTCGCGGCGGTGCTTCCGCTCCTGGCGATCGCCAGGTGGCGGGCGCTTGCCCGCTTCGAGGCGGGCGCGCCGATCCCCGAGCGCGAGTTCGCGCTCCTGCGCGGCATCCCGCTGTTCGCGCCGCTGCCCATCGCGACGGTGGAGAACCTCGCGCGGCGCCTGGTCGAGGTCCGCGCGGGACCAGGCGAAACCGTCGTGCGCCAGGGCGATGTCGGCGACCGCTTCTACGTCATCGCCGAGGGCGCCGTCGACGTGGTCGAGGACGGCGTCCTGCGCCGCACGGAGCGCGAAGGCGAGTTCTTCGGCGAGACCGCGCTGCTGCGCGACACGCCGCGCACGGCGACCGTGCAGGCGAGGGTGCCCACGTTGCTCCTGGCGCTCGATCGCGACGAGTTCGTCGGCGGCGTCACCGGGCACCGTCGCAGCGTGCAGGCGGCGGACGTCGTCATCGGCGCGCGCCTGGCACCCTCCGGGGTGTGACCGATCGCTATCCCCACCGCGCCTTTGCGCTGCCGCCGGGCGCCACCGAGGTGCTGCTCGTCCGCCACGGCGCCTCGGCCGACGCCGTGCCCGGCGAGCCGTTCGAGCTCGTCGAAGGCCAGAGCGACCCGCCGCTGTCGCCCGAAGGCGAGCGCCAGGCCCAGGCCGCGGCGCAGCGCCTGGCCGGTGTGCCCGCCGCGGGGCTGTTCGTCACCCCGCTGCGGCGCACCGTCCAGACGGCGGCGCCGCTGAGCGCGCTGACCGGGATGGAGCCCGTCGTCGTCCCCGACCTCGGCGAGGTCCGCCTGGGGGAGTGGGAGGGCGGCGAGTTCCGCATCCGCGCCGCCCGCCAGGACCCGCTGATCCTGCGGATGCTCGCCGAGGAGCGCTGGGACGTGATCCCCGGGGCCGAGGCCATGGACGCCTTCGCGCGGCGGGTCGACGCGGGCCTGCAGGCCGTCGTCGGCGCCGTCGGGCCCGACGCGTCGGCCGTCGCCGTGGTGCACGGGGGCGTCATCGGCGAGCTGTGCCGGCAGGCGACCGCCAGCCGGCCCTTCGCCTTCGTGCACGCCGACAACGCCTCCATCACGCGCCTGGTGGCCCTGGCCGACGGCCGGCGCCTGCTGCGCAGCTTCAACGACACCGCGCACCTCGACGCGGGCGCCGTGCCCGTCAGTCCGCGCTGACCACCGTCGCCGTGTCGTGCGCCGGCGCGCGCCCGGCCGTCGCCGGCTCCTCGACGAGGCCCCACAGCCGGACGCGGCCCTGGCGACCGCGGACCGGAAGGTCGTCGACGAAGACGAGATCGTCGGGCATCGGGTCCAGGCCGGAGCGGCACGAGTCGGCGACGAACACCTGGTAGTCCGTGCCCTTCGTCATCGACTCCAGGCGCGAGGCGGTGTTGACGGTGTCGCCGATCGCCGTGTACTCCAGCCGGCGGTGGGAGCCCACGTTGCCGCACATCACCGGGCCGGTGTTGATGCCGATCCCCATCCGGAAGCCGTCGCCCAGGGCGCGCTCGTTCATGCGCGCGTTGAAGCGCCCCAGGCGCTCGAGCATCTCGCGGGCCGTCGCCAGCGCCCGGTCGCGATGGTCGGGCTGGTCCAGCGGGGCACCGAAGATCGCCATGATCCCGTCGCCCATGTAGGAGATGAGCGTCCCGCCATGGTCGAGGATCGCGTCGCTCATCTCGGTGAGGTAGTCGTTGAGGATCTCGATGACCTCGGCCGGTTGCCTGCCCTCGCCGAACGACGTGAACCCGCGCAGGTCGCTGAACAGGACGCTGCACTCGCGCCCGACACCGCCGAGGCGCAGGGCTCCATCGGTCTGGGCCAGCACCTCGTCGACGACCGCCTCGGGCACGAAGCGCGCGAAGTAGTCGCGCACGCGCTGGCGCTCGAAGGACTCGAACAGGTACTGCACCGCGATCGTCGCCACCGCCGAGAGCCCGAGCGTCACCAGCGGATACACGACCGGCAGGATCCGCCCGTGGTCGAACGCGACCTGGGCGGCGACGGCGTAGGCCCCGCCGACGCCCACCGAGGCGAGGAAGGCGCGGACGGGGGCCAGGCGGGAGCTGAGGAGCGGCGGGAGGGCCGCGAAGGCGAGCAGGAGCACGAGCGCCAGGAGGCTCGACGAGCCGTGCAGCGGCAGGCCGCGCAGGATCGTGGAGATCGCCTCGGCCTGGATCTCGGGGCCGGCGGCCAGGCCGCTGCCCGATGTGGACGTGGCGCTGACATCCTGCAGCGACGGCGCCGCGGCGCCGACGACCACGATCTTGCCGCGGAACGCCGACGGCGGGAACTGCCCCAACCGCACCTTCGCCATCGAGATGTAGGGGACCGAACGCGGGGGCCCATGGAAGTCGATCCACGCCCCGCCCGAGCCGAAGTCGGCCGGCGTGTACGTCTTCCCGGAGGCCCGCTCGGCGGCCACGAGCGCGAAGGACTTCAGCCCGCCGACGCTGTAGGGCACCCGGCGGATCACCGCGCCGGGATCGGACGGGATCAGCGCGTTGCCGGCCCGGGCGTCGATCTGGTGCAGGATGGTGCCGCCGCCGAAGACCCTGGTCTTGCCCTTGTCGGTCTCGGTGGTGGCCAGCACGACCCGGCCGCGGGTGTCGAAGATCGCTCCGAGGAGCGCGCTGTCCTCGTTCTCGTGGCCGGGTGGCGACGGCTCGGTGAACTGCACGTCGTAGGCGATGAGCTTCGCGCCCGCCTTGCGCAGCCGGTCGACCACCTCGGCATGGACGGTCCGCGGGAACGGCCACTGCTTCTTGAGCTGCCCGAAGGTCGCGTCATCGACGCCCACCACCACGACGTCCTTCGGCGGGCGCTCCGGCCCGCGGACCGAGAAGCGCGTGTCGACGGTCTGCAGCTCGAGCCGGCGCAGCGAGTCGGTCTGCTGGAGGAGCGTCCCGATCGCCGCGGCGATGAGCCCAGCGCAGACGAGCAGGAGCAGTCCGCGGCGGCGGGTCGACGGCCGGGTCAGACGCGCTCGCCGCACGGCCCTCGCCGCGTCACAGCTCCGGCGGCGAGCCCGGTGTGGCGCGCGGCTCGGAGCACGTCAGGTAGTCGCGCGTGCCGGTGATGCGCGCGCCGGCGGTGGTCACCACGGTGATCCGCACGCTGATGTGCCCCTTCGGCAGGCCGCGCAGGTCGACCGTTGCGGTCAGCCGGCTCCCGCGGCTGACGACGCGCACCGCCTTGCCGTCGACGAGGACCGTGACGTTGCGCACGACGGTGCCGACCGGCGGGCGCAGGCGGATGCGGAAGTTGCGCCGGCTGACGCAGGGTGCGAGGGCGGTGTACTCCTTGCCCGCGGGAACCTGGACCGTCTTGTTGCGCTGGAAGTCGCGCACGTCGACGAGCCCGCGGTCGACCTTGACGCGCGTGCCCGCGCACTTGTCCTCGGTCAGCCACTTCGTGCCGCGCACGGTCGCCGCGCCGTAGTTGCCGGTCGTCTTGTAGCTGCCCTTCGCGTCGCCCCACACGAAGCGGTTCTTGCGCTTCGTGCTCGCGGCGGCGGCGCGCGCGCCGGCCTTGCGGCTCCCACAGCTCGGCGCCTGACCGGCCAGACGCAGCTCGGCCAGGGTCGCGGAGCGCGACTGGAAGATCGTGAACGCGCCGCCGTAGAACTCGCCCGTCTCGGTCGGCCCGAGTGTCGCGCTGTCCGCCGGGGCGGTGGCGAACGTCAGGCTGACGCGCCCGTTCGTCGTGTCCACCGTGCTGCCCATCGGGATGAGCGACTTCTGGGTCAGCACGTAGGCCGAGCCCGTCGGAGATCCGGGCTCGCGGACGAGCACTCGTCCGCTGACCGGCGCGGCCAGGGCGGTCACGCCGAGCGTCGGAGCGACCTCCAGCTTCTCCGCGGCGGCGAGGACGACCACCACGCCGGGCGGCGGCGCCGGGGCGACGACGACGGGCAGCGGGCAGGGCGGCTGCGCCAGGCTCGGATCGCCGAACTTGTGGATGCGCTCGTTGGAGTTGTCGGCGACGTAGACGCTGCCGCGGCAGTCGACGGCCACGCCCCGCGGGACGTTGAGCTGGTCGCCGCCGCCTCCGGGGCCGTCGTCGCCGAAGGTGCCCGCCTGCACGCCGGCGGGGGTGAAGCGCGCGACCTGCTTGCCCGAGGCGTCGGCCACGAGGACGGTGCCGTCGGGGGCGATGGCCACGCCGTGGGGGTCGCCCACCGGCCACGACCCGAGCGTCGCGCCGGATGGCGAGAAGTGGGTGACGCGGCCATGGCCGTTGTCGGCGACGTAGACGGTCCCGTCGGGTGCGGCGGCGATCCCGAGCGGGCTCTCGAGGTCGCCGCCCCATGCGGCCTGGAAGGCGCCGGTGGCGCTGAAGCGCTGGACCCGGTCGTTGCCGCGATCGGTGACGTAGACCGATCCGTCGGGGCCCACGGCCACGCCACCGGTGCCGGCGAAGTGGCCCTGGCCGGCGCCTTCGCCGCCCCACGATCCGGCGAAGGTCCCGTCGGACGAGAAGCGCTGGACCCGGAAGGCGTCGGATACGTAGACCGCGCCGGGCGAAGTGGCGACGCCGGTGGGGGCCTCGAACTCGCCGTCTCCGGAGCCCGACCCGCCCCAGGCCCGCACGAACGCGCCCGTCGACGTGTACTGCTTGACCTGGTCGTCCTGGAGGTCGGCGACGTACACGGCGCCGCCGGCGTCGACGGCGATCCCCTCGATGTGGGGGCCCAGGCTGTCCGGGGTGGAGCCGTTGGGGCCCCACCACGTCAGGAAGCCGAACGCCCCGAAGGCGGGGACGGCAATGAGCAGCGCGAGGACCGCGCTCGCGGTGCCCCCCCAGAGCATGAACCGTCGTATGGAACGTCCGTGTCGCGGCATGAGCCCCCTCGTTGGCCGCTGGATCCGAGGCGCAGTCTCTCCTGCACTCCGGTCGGAAGTCAACCGACCTTTTACGGGCCTATCCGTGCGCGCCTCAGGCGACCGGCGCGGCGGCGCCCTTGCGCCGTGCCCGCATGCGCTTCTCGCGGCGGACCTTGTCCAGCTCGACCTTGCGCAGGCGCACGTTGGCCGGGGTCACCTCGACGCACTCGTCCTCGCGCAGGAACTCGAGCGCCTGGTCCAGCGACAGCTCGCGCTTGGGCACGAGGCGCACCAGGACGTCAGCGGTCGAGGAGCGGACGTTCGTGAGGTGCTTCTCCTTGACGGCGTTGACGTCGAGGTCGTCGGCGCGGGAGTTCTCGCCCACGATCATGCCCTCGTAGACCTCCTCGCCGGGACCGACGAACAGCGTGCCGCGCTCCTGGAGGTTGAACAGCGCGAACGACGCCGTGGCCCCGTGTCGGTCGGCGACGAGCGCGCCCGTCGGGCGGGTGCGCAGCTCGCCGAACCACGGCTCGTAGCCCTCGAAGACGTGGTGCAGCAGACCGGTGCCGCGCGTCTCGGTGAGGAACTCGGTGCGGAAGCCGATCAGCCCGCGGGCGGGCACCCGGTACTCCATGCGCACCCACCCGGTGCCGTGGTTGACCATCTGCTCGAGGCGGCCCTTGCGCAGCGCGAGCATCTGCGTGACGACGCCGACGTAGTCCTCGGGCACGTCGATCGTCACGCTCTCGACGGGCTCGTGGATCCTGCCGTCGACCTCGCGCGTCAGCACCTGCGGCTGGCCGACGGTCAGCTCGTAGCCCTCGCGGCGCATCAGCTCGACGAGGATCGCCAGCTGCAGCTCGCCGCGGCCCTGGACCTCCCAGGCGTCCGGCCGCTCGGTGTCCTGCACGCGGATCGAGACGTTGCCGATGAGCTCCTGCTCCAGGCGCGCGCGGACCTGGCGCGCCGTGAGCTTGTCGCCGTCGCGGCCGGCCAGGGGGGAGGTGTTGATGCCGATGGTCACGGACAGCGACGGCTCGTCGACGCGGATGACAGGCAGGGCCCGGGGGTCCTCGGGATCGGCGAGCGTCTCGCCGATCGTCACGTCGGCAAGGCCGGCGACGGCGATGAGCTCGCCGGGGCCGGCCTCCTCGGCCTCCACGCGGTCCAGCGCCTCGGTGACGTACAGCTCGGAGACCTGCGCGCGCTGCACCGTGCCGTCGGCCCGGCACCACGCGATCGGCTGGCCGCGGCGGATGGTCCCGTTGCGCACGCGGCACAGGGCCAGGCGGCCGACGTAGGGCGATGCGTCGAGGTTCGTCACGTGGGCCTGCAGCGGCCGGGCGGGGTCGTAATGGGGGGCGGGGATCCGCTCGACGAGCAGGTCCATCAGCGGCTTGAGGTCGGTGCCCGGGGTGCGCTCGTCCAGCGACGCCCAGCCGGCCCTGGCGTTCGTGTAGACGATCGGGAACTCGATCTGGTCCTCGTCGGCGTCGAGGTCGAGGAACAGGTCGTACACCTCGTCGACGACCTCGGCGATCCGCGCGTCCGGGCGGTCGACCTTGTTGACGACCAGGATCACCGGCAGGCGGCTCTCCAGCGCCTTGCGCAGCACGAAGCGCGTCTGGGGCAGCGGGCCCTCGCTGGCATCGACGAGCAGCAGCACGCCGTCGACCATCGTCAGGCCGCGCTCCACCTCGCCGCCGAAGTCGGCATGACCGGGCGTGTCGACGATATTGAGCTTCACGCCCTCGTAGCGGACGGCCGTGTTCTTCGCCAGGATCGTGATGCCCTTCTCCCGCTCGAGGTCCATCGAGTCCATGACGCGCTCGTTGACGTCCTGGTTGGCACGGAAGGCGCCCGACTGCCAGAGCATGGCGTCGACCAGCGTCGTCTTCCCGTGGTCGACGTGGGCGACGATCGCGACGTTGCGCAGGTCGTCTCGGGTGGCAATGGCGGCAGGCATGAGCGGTTCAGGGTAGAGGCCGCGGGACAATGGGAGCCGTGAGCGGGCGACCACTGTCGACTTCGCCGCTGCCGAGCGTGCGCAGCGGCCTGCACCGACGGGCACGGTGGCTGCGGTCGGCGTGGTGGTCGATCGCGCAGTCCGCCGTCGCCGCCGCGACGGCCTGGGCGCTGGCCTCGCTGGTGAATCAGCGGCCGTTCTTCGCCCCCGTGTCGGCGGTGATCTCGCTGGGGCTGGCGCGCGGGCGGCGGACCCACCGGGCCGTGGAGCTCGTGATCGGCGTGGCCGTCGGCATCGCGGTCGCCGACGTCATCGTGCGGGTCCTCGGGACCGGGACGCTGGTCATCGGCCTGGTCGTCGCGCTGTCGATGGCCGCGGCGCTGCTGTTCGGCGCCGGGGCGGTCCTCGTCAACCAGGCGGCGGTGTCGGGGATCCTCGTGGCCACGATCCAGCCGCCCGGCGGTGGGCTCTCGCCCACCCGCTTCGTCGACGCGCTGATCGGCGGCGCCGTGGCCCTGCTCGTCGGCCAGGTCCTGTTCCCGCGAAACCCGCTGCGCGCGCTGGCCGAGGCCGCCCAGCCGGTCGTCGACGACCTGGCCGTCGCGCTGCGCACGGTCGGCGAGGCGCTGCGCAAGGGCGACGTCGAGCTCGCCGAGCGCGCGCTCGAGATCGCCCGGGCGGTGGACGACGACCTCGCCGGGTTCTACGACGCCGTCGCGCTGGCCCGCGAGACGGTCCCCGTGGTGGCCGCCCGCCGGCCGCGCGAGCGCCTGCCGATCTACGCCGAGGCCGCCCTGCAGATGGATCACGCGGTGCGCAACACGCGCGTCCTCGCGCGCCGCGCCGTGGCGAGCGTCCGTCACCACGGCGCCGCCCCGGCACCGCTCGCCGACGCCGTCGAGCTGCTCGCGGACGCCGTCGTGGAGCTGGGCCACGCGCTGGCGGAGCCCGGCCACGCGCAGCAGGCCCGGCGCCTGGCGCTCGAGGCCGCCAAGCGGGCGATGCGCGCGCTGGACGAGGACCCGGGGCTGTCGGCGGTCGTCATCGTCGGCCAGGTCCGCTCGACCGCGCTCGACATCCTGCTGGCCTCGGGCCTGGGGATCGACGAGGCCCGAGCCGCTGTGGAAGGCGCCACCGACGACGACAAGCCGGACGCCCTGCCGGATTCGGCCTGAGCGTCAGCCGTTGGCGATCCCGCACAGCCGCCATACGGCGGCCATGTCCTCGTCGCCGTAGCCGGCCTCGACCGCCTGCCCCATGCGCTCGGCGACCGTGCGCTCGAGCGGGAGGTCCAGGCCGTGGCGCGCTGCGGCCTCGGTGACCAGCCGGGCGTCCTTGGCGGCGAGCTTCAGCGCGAACGACGGAGGGAACTCGCGCCGGGCGATGAGCGCGCCTTTGAGGTGCGCGTAGGGCATGTCCAGCGGGCCGCCCTTGATCGCCTCGAGCGGGAGCGACGGATCCAGCCCGAGACCCTCGGCCAGCGCCAGCGTCTCCGCGATCCCCTCCATCGCCGACAGGAGCCAGGCGTTGACGGCCAGCTTGAGCCGCGTGCCGGCGCCGGCGTCGCCCACGCGCATGGTGCGCTGGCCCACCGCGTCGAACACGGGCTCGCAGCGCGCGAGCGCGTCGTGGGGACCGGAGGCCAGGACCAGGAGCGTGCCCTGCTCGGCGGGCTGGCGCGTGCCGAGCACGGGGGCATCGACGAAAGCGACGCCGCGGTCGGCGGCGATGGCCGCGCAGCGCTCGGTCCCGTCGATGCCGATCGTGCTCATCTGCGCCCACACGGCGCCGTCTTCCATCGCGGGGAGCATCTCGGCGGCCACCGACAGGACCGCGTCGGCGTCGGCGAGCATGGTGATCACGATGTCGCGTCCGGCGACGGCGCCGGCGATGTCGTCGTGCACCTCGACGCCGTCGTCACGGAGCGGCGCGGCCTTCTCGGGGGTGCGATTCCAGGCGGCGGTCGGCATGCCGGCGGCCGCGATGTTGCGCGCCATCGGCGCGCCCATGGTGCCCGTGCCCAGGACGGCGACGGACGGGGTGGTGGTGTCGGTGGTCATGCGGGCGATCTACCCCGGACGGCCGCCTGGAGACCAACTGACGGGTTGGCGGGCGCGGTCGCGGGGGAACCCCCGTCGCATGCCGACCGAACCAGACCCCGTCACGCTGTCCGCCGTCATCCATCGCGCCGTCGAGGTCGTCGACCCGGACGGTCGCGAGGGGCTGGGCGACCTGCTCGAGCGCTTCGAGGACGACGACGAGCCGCTTGGCCCCGGGATCGCGGAGGTGGCCGAGCTGCGCATCGCCGAGGAGGCCGGCAAGCTCGACCCGCAGCAGGAGGACGCCGCGGTCACGATGGCCTCGGCCGTGGCGACGTACCTCGTCTACCGCCGCGACGCGCTCGGCACCCAGCCCGCCGAGCTGCTGACCCTGGCCGCGCGCGCCGAGTTCGACGGCGCTCCACCCGAGCTGGTCACCCGCTGGCTCGGCGAGCGAGGGGTGACGGTCTGATCTGACCGGGCCGACTCAGGCTCAGTCCGGGCTCAACGCCGCCCGCCGGCGGGCCATCTCGCGGCCGAGGTCGATCGCGCGGATCTCGGGTTCGGCGGGGAGCTTGCCGAGGACCTCGCGGACGATGTCCTGGACGTCGCGCTCCTCGTGGCCGAAATCGTCGAGCAGCGACTTCAGCGCGGTGTGCGTCACCTTGAGCTGAGCGGCCGTGAGCTCGAGCCGGAACGCCGGTTCCAGCGGTCCGATCAGATTGATGCCCTCGTCGGCCATGTCTTGCTCCTCGCCGTGTCCCCCAAGGATACGCCGCCCCCGACCGCCGCGCACGAGATGCTTGAAAGCGTGATCGCCGTCTGCCTGGCCACTTGCGAGGCCCCGCCCGAGTTGCTCGCGGCCCAGCTGCGCTCGCTGCGCGCACAGGCGGGCGTGGCGTGGACGTGCCTGGTCGACGACGACGCGTCCTCGCCGGCCGGGCGCGCCGTGCTCCTCGAGGCCGTGGGCGCCGATGGGCGCTTCGACGTCGTCGAGCACGACGACCGCGTGGGCGCCTATCGCAACTTCGAGCGCTGCCTGGCGCGGGTGCCGCCGGGCGCCGAGGCCGTGGCCCTGTGCGACCAGGACGACGTCTGGCACCCGGACAAGCTGGCGACGCTCAGCGCTGCGCTGAGCGCTCCGGGCGTCACGCTCGCGTTCAGCGACGTGCGGGTCGTGGCGACCGACGGCACGCTGCTGTCGCCGACGTACTGGGTCGACCGCGACCGCGGCCACGATGACCTCGCGGCGCTGCTGGCGACGAACGTCGTGACCGGCGCCGCTGCGCTCGTGCGGCGCGACGTCCTCGACGTCGCGCTGCCGTTCCCGCCCGAGGTCGACGGCGCCTTCCACGACCACTGGCTGGCGTGCGTCGCGCTGGCGCTGGGCGAGCTGGCCTACGTCGAGCGCCCGCTCATGGACTACGTCCAGCACGACGCGAACGTCGTCGGCCATGCCCGGCGCCGCGCGCGTGGCGACGCGGCGAGCGCCGAGCCGCTGCGCGTGCGGGCGGCCCGCGACCGCGAGCGCCACGTCCTCCGGCCCCAGGCCTTCGCGCGAGCGCTGCTGGAGCGCTGCGGCGGGACGATGGCGCCGGCACGGCGCCGCGCCGCCGAGCGCCTGGCCAGGGGGGACGGCTCGGCGCGCGGCCTCGGCGCGATCCTCGCGGGCGCGTTCGCCGAGCAGCTGGCGCCCCGGCGGACGCTTGAAGCCCGCCGGCGGGCCGCGCGCGGAGCTCTGCTGGGCCGCCGCGCGAGATAAACTCCATAAAGTCGATCGGGTATGACTAATATAGTCAGCCCGATGACGCGCACCGACGTCCACCAGCACCTGTGGCCTGAGCCGTTCCTGGCCGCTCTGGCCGCCCGGTCCGCGCTTCCGCGGTTGCGGCGGGCTCCGGCCGGCGGGTGGAGCGTCGAGCTCGCGGGCGAACCGCCGGCGCCGGTCGACCCCGCCGCCCACGACCCCGCTCTGCGCGCGCGGCTCGTCGCGCGCGACGGGCTCGACCGCGCGCTGCTGTGCATGTCCAGCCCCCTTGGCGCCGAGGCGCTGCCGGCCGACGAGGCGCGGGCGCTGCTCGACACCTGGCACGCCGCGGTGCTCGGGCTCGGCGAGCCGTTCGGCGTCTGGGGCGCGATCGCGCTGCGGGACGCCGCGCCCGCCGAGGTCGACGCGATCCTCGACCGCGGGGCGATCGGGATCTCCATGCCGGCCGGCGCACTCGCAACGCCACGGCGCCTGGAGCGCCTGGGCCCGCTCCTCGAGGCGCTCGAGCGCCGCGGCGCGCCGCTCCTCGTCCATCCGGGCCCCGGGCTCGAGGACGCCGCCGCCACCCCCGAGGACCCCGGCACGACGGCGCCCTGGTGGCCGGCGCTCACCGCATACCCCGCGCAGCTCGGTGCGGCTTGGCACGCGTGGGTGGACCGCGGCCGCGCCCGGCATCCGTCACTGCGCGTGCTGTTCGCGGCGCTCGCCGGCGGGGCTCCGCTGCACGCCGAGCGCCTGGTCGCCCGCGGCGGTCCCGCGGGGGCGGCGACGGATCCGCGCGTCTTCTACGACACCTCGTCCTACGGCCCGCGGGCGATCGATGCCGTGGCCCGCGTCACCGGCGTCGACGCGCTCGTGCACGCCAGCGACCGCCCCGTGGCCGTGCCGTCCGCGCACGGGCTGGGACCCGCGGGCGCCGCGGCGGTGACGCGGTGCAACCCCGCGCGCCTCCTGCACGGCCCCGTCGCCGGCGCCACGGGCCTCGCCGCATGATCGAGCGCCCCTACGGCCGCGACCTCGACCGTGCCGAGCTCACGCGCTTCGCCGCGGAGCTGGCCGCGCACCCGGATCTGTGGCGCCATCTCGTCGCTCACGACCCGACCGAGCGCCGCTACGAGGAGCTGTTGCGCGACGACCACGTCGCGGCGTGGCTCATCTGCTGGATGGACGATCACGACACGGGCTTCCACGACCACGACCTGTCCTCCGGCGCGGTCGCGGTCGTCCAGGGCGCGGTGCGCGAGGAACGGCTCGTGATCGGCGGCCCGCCCGCACGGCGCACCGTCACCGCCGGCGGGACGTTCGCCTTCGGTGCGTCCGACATCCATCGCGTCTTGCACACGGGCGACGAGCCCGCCGTCACGCTGCACGTCTACTCGCCGCCGCTGTGGCGCATGGGCGCCTACGAGGTGCTGGCCGGAGGCGAGCTCGCGCGCCACTCGATGTCCTACGTCGAGGAGCTGCGCCCGCTGGCACCCGGCTGACGGCCGCAGGCCGGCCGGCGCGATCGGCGCGGTTCGATCGCACGCGGCCGGCCCGTGGCCTGCCGGCTAGTGGTCCTTCTCGTGACGTTCGCCAGGAAATGCCGGGATGCCGGCGCCGTCAGGCGAGGACGCAGGGAGCGAGCAATGGCAGCGCCATTGCCGCGACTGAGGACACAGCCTGACGGTGATCGGCGCCCGGCATTTCCGGCGAAACGTTGCGAGAAGGGTCACTAGCCCGTCCGCAGGCCGTACCCGAAGGGGTACAGCGGGTCGTAGTGGGCGTCGCCGACGTTGATCGGCTCCTGAGCCAGCGTGCGCGGCCAGGTCACCGGCAGCTTGCCGGTGAACGGGCGGTCGCCGAACAGCGTGTCGGCCACGCCGGCGCCTTCGCTCCCCGGGAGCCACGCCTCGACCAGCGCGTCGATCCTCCCGAGCTCCTGGGGATCGATGATCAGCGGCCGCCCGGAGACGATCACCACGGCGCACTTGACCGTCGCCGCGCAGACCTTGTCAATCGTGGCACGATCCGCCGCCGAGATCTGCATGTCCTTCACGGGGCGCGGGATGCCGTTGTCGCCGGGGTCCCAGGCCCACTGCGGGCCGCCGACGTCGCCGAAGCCCTCGGCGTACGGCGTCTCGCCGACGACCACGACGCCCAGTTGCTTGCGGCTGATGGGCGCCGAGGCGTCCTGGCTGAAGGTCACGCTCCCGCGCGACGCCGCCTGGCGGATGCCGTCGAGGATCGTCGTGCCCGGGATCGGGTTGGGGTTGGCCGAGCCGCCCTGCCAGGTCAGCGTCCAGCCGCCCGCCTGGTTGCCGATGTTGTCGGCGTTGCTGCCCGCGACGTACACGTCGGCGTTCTTGCGCAGCGGGAGCGTGTCCCGCTCGTTCTTCAGCAGCACCTGCGACTCGGCGACCGCCTTGCGGGCGACCGCGCGATGCGCCGGCGAGCCGATCTCACCGATGTGCGTGCGGTCGGTGAACGGGTGCTCGAACAGCCCGAGCTCGAACTTCTTGGTGAGGATGCGGCTGACGGCGTCGTCGATGCGGCTCATCGAGACGCGGCCGGCGTTCACCTCGGAGATGAGCGTGCTCTCGAAGCTCTGGGCGGAGTAGGGCTCCATGAACATGTCGATGCCGGCGTTGACGCCGGTGCGAACCTGGGTCGCCCAGTCGCCGGGGATCTGGTGGATGCCCTCCCAGTCGCTGACGACGAACCCGTCGAAGCCAATCGAGCCCTTCAGCACGTCGGTGATCAGCTCGTGGTTGGCGTGCATCTTGATCGGGTTGCCGACGCCGTCCTCGGTCCAGTCGACGCTCGAGTAGGACGGCATCACGGTTCCGACGTGGTGGTCCTGCACGGCGGGGACGTACTGCCGCAGCGCGTTGTCCCAGAACGACTGGCGATCGGTGACGGCGACGCCCTGGTCGATCTTGTAGCCGTCGGCAGACGCGTTGTACTGCGTGTCGCCATCGCCGGCGTAGTGCTTGGCGGTGGCCAGCACGCGGTCGGCGTCGCTGAGATGGCCGGGCGGGCCCTGGAAGCCGTCGATCGCGGTCTCCATCTGGATCACGAGGTTGGGGTCTTCGCCGAAGCTCTCGTACGTGCGGCCCCAGCGGTCGTCGCGCGCCGCGCAGATGCACGGGGCGAAGACCCACTGCGGGCCACTCGCGCGGGTCTCGCTCGCGGTGACGTGCTCCACCTGAGCGACGAGGCCGGGGTCACGCGTCGCGCCCAGCCCGATGTTGTGGGGGAAGACCGTCGCGCCGAGCAGGTTCCCGTGGCCGTGTACCGAGTCGACGCCGTACAGCAGTGGGATCCCCAGGCGCGTGTTCAGCGCCGCCCGCTGGAAGCCGTCGACCATGTCGGCCCAGGCCTGCGGGGTGTTCGGGGTCGGTGTCGAGCCGCCGCCCGACAGGACGCTGCCCAGCTCCCAGTCGGTCACGCGCGACGGGTCGCCAGTGACCGCCCCGCGCTCGGCCTGCGTCATCTGACCCACCTTCTCCTCCAGCGTCATGCGCGACAGGAGGTCGGCGACGCGGGCCGCCACCGGCTGGTTCGGATCCTTATACGGGAGCACATCCGCCCCGGGGGCCGCCGGCGGTGCCGCGACCCCTATGGCAACGGCCGCCGCCGCGGCGGCGGCCATCAGCGAGCGCGGCACGCGCTGCCGCATCCTTCTCCGTCCGAACATGGGCATTCCTCCCTACGACCCGGTGGCCATAGATACTTGGCATCGGTGACCGTCCGGCATCCGGCCTCGCGGTCAGCCGTGGACAGTCGCAGGCCTCCGAGCCTGCGCCCCAGACGACCATCGCGATCCAACGGACCCCCGCCGTTCGTCCGCGAATATGAATTATTGTCGGCACAGAGTCGCCTCTTTTGTCAAACCAGCGAGAGAATCCCTGCAACTTCGGGCCATGAGCACCTCACTTCGCGAGGCGAACCGCCAGCGGGTCGTCGAGGAGCTGCGCCGGCACGGCAACCTGAGCCGCGCGGATCTCGCGCGCCTGATGGGGCTGTCGCCGACGACGATCACCGCGGTCGTCGCCGACCTGCGAGCGCGCGGCCTCGTGGTCGAGGAGTCCGAGCGCGGCGAGCAGGCCGGGCGGGGGCGCCCGCCCGTGCTCCTGCGGCTGGACCCTTCGGCGGGCGGGGCGCTGGGGATCGACTTCGGCCACCGTCACCTTCGCGTCGCGGTGGCCGACCTCTCGCGCATGGTGCTGGCGGAGCGCGTGACCGACCTCGACGTCGACGCAGCCGCCGAAGGGTCGCTCGACGCCGCCGCCGCGATGGTGGAGGACGTGCTGCTCGAAGCGGGGATGGATCGCGACCGCATCGTGGGCGCCGGCGTGGGGCTGCCGGGCCCGATCGACGCGCGAACGGGAACGGTCGGCTCCTCGGTGATCCTGCCCGGGTGGGTCGGGTTGAGGCCTACGGAGGAGCTCGAGCGCCGGCTCGGCGTCGGCGTCAAGGTCGACAATGACGCCAACCTCGGAGCGCTCGGCGAGGTGTCCTTCGGCGCGGGGCGCGGACTGTCCGACGTCCTCTACGTCAAGGTCTCGTCGGGCATCGGCGCGGGCCTCGTACTCGGGGGGCGCCTGTACCACGGCGCGGTCGGGCTCGCGGGGGAGCTCGGGCATGTCCAGGTCCGCGAGCACGGTGACGTGTGCCGGTGCGGCAACCGTGGCTGCCTGGAGACGGTGGCGGCCGCCGGCGCGGTGCTCGCCGCGCTGCACCGCACGCACCGCGCGGATCTCGGCGTCCGCGACGTGCTCGCGCTCATCGCCGCGGGTGACCCCGGCGCGCGGCGCGTCGTCGACGATGCGGGCCGGGCGATCGGGCGCGTGCTCGCCGACGCCTGCAACATCCTCAATCCCACCGCGATCGTCGTCGGCGGCGAGCTCAGCACGGCCGGCGCACCGCTGCTCGCCGGCATCCGGGAGTCGATCGACCGCTATGCCCAGCCGGCGATCGCGCAGGCGGTGCAGATCACGCCTGGGGCGCTCGGCGAACGGGCGGAGGTCCTCGGCGCGCTGGCCGCGATCATCGGCGACACCGACCGCCTGCGCTCGGCGGGGCTTGTGGGCCTCTGACGATCGCCATGGACGTTGCACCCGCCGGCGCCCGGTAGGGTCCGCGCGCATGCCCGACCGCACCGTCGACGTCCTGCTGATCGGCGGCGGGATCGCCTCGGCGACCGCCGCGAGCACGCTGCGCGAGGAGGGCTTCGAGGGCTCGATCCTCGTCGTCGGCCGCGAGCTCGACGCGCCCTACCACCGGCCGCCGTGCTCGAAGGGCTACCTGCAGGGCAAGGAGTCGCGCGAGGATGCGCTCGTGCACCCCGCCGGCTGGTGGGCGGCCAACGGCGTCGAGCTCCTGACGCGCACGAGCGTCCTGGATCTGGACACCAACGCCCGTTCGGCGAGGCTGTCGACGAAGGAGGACGTCGCGTTCGGCCAGGCGCTCATCGCGACGGGCGCGATGGTCCGGCGCCTGGACGTCGACGGCAACGGCCTCGACGGCATCCACTACCTGCGCGCGCTGGGCAACGCCGACCGCATCCGGGAGGACACGGACGGCGCCGAGCGGGTGGTCTGCGTCGGCGGCTCGTATATCGGCTGCGAGGTCGCCGCCTCGCTCACCGAGCGGGGGCGGCGGGTGACGATCCTCATGCAGGAGGACGAGCCGCTGTCGCGCGCCTTCGGCGACCAGGCCGGCCGGCGCTTCCGCGCGCTGCTGGAGGAGCGCGGGATCGAGGTCATCGGCTCCGACGAGGTCGACCGCTTCGAGGGCGACGGCGAGCGGGTCGCGCGCGTCGTCACCAGAGGCGGGCGCGAGCTGCCCGCCCAGGCGGTCGTGTGCGGCGTCGGCGCCCAGCCCGACGTGATGCTGGCGCGCAAGGCGGGGCTGGAGCTCGGCGAGCGGGGCGGCGTGCGCTGCGACACCCGGCTGCTGACGTCGGCGCCGGGCGTCTGGGCCGCCGGGGACATCTGCGAGTTCGACAGCGTCGTGCAGCGTCGGGTCGTGCGCATCGAGCACGAGGACGTCGCCGCCCGGCAGGGCGCGACCGCCGCGCGCAACATGCTCGGCCACGATCGCCCCCACGAGGACGTGCCCTACTTCTTCAGCGACCTCGGCGACTGGGCGTCGATCGAGTACGTCGGTCCGGCCGAGTCCTACGACGAGGAGGTCGTGCGCGGCGAGGGCAGCGAGTTCGCCGTCTGGTACCTCGAGGGCGGGCGCCTGCGCGGCCACCTCTCCGTCGGCGGCGCGGGCGACCTCGACCGCGCGCGCGAGCTGCTCGTCTCGGGCGAGCCCGTCGGCGCCGGGACGCTGTAGATGGGGGTCACCGGACTCGACCACGTGCAGCTCGCGGCACCGCCCGGGTGCGAGGCGCAGGCACGGCGCTTCTTCGGCGAGCTGCTCGGGCTGGCCGAGATCGAGAAGCCCGAGTCGCTGCGAGCGCGCGGCGGCGCGTGGTTCGCGTGCGGCGCCCAGCAGCTGCACGTCGGGGTGCAGGACGACTTCCGGCCCGCCACCAAGGCGCATCCCGCACTGGCCGTCGCCTCGGACGCCGACCTCGAGCGGCTCGCCGCATCCCTGGAGGCGGCGGGCGCGCCGGTGCGCTGGGACGCCGAGCTGCCCGGCGAGCGGCGGTTCTACACGGCCGACCCGTTCGGCAACCGGCTGGAGGTGCTGGCGCCCGCCGAGCGGGTCTAGCGGGCCGTGGGGCGCCGGCCCGAGCCGGGCCTGCGGTGCGTCGCGGCGTACTCCTCGTTCTCCGCCCGCTCACCCATCGCCTGCGCGATCGCGAAGGCGATCAGGCCCTGCGCGAGGATCGGGAACAGCACGAAGAAGACGACGACGAGGCCGAAGGTCGCCGCGAAGGCGGAGAGTCCGAGCACCATGGGCCGAGCATATCGCTCGTCCCGTCGGGGTGCGCGGTCACGTTCGAGGTGGACGCGACCGCCGTCCAGGCGTGATCATCGGCGGGTGAGCCGTGTGCTGGCCATCTTCTACGACCGCGTCCTGCAGGCATCCGAGCGTGCCGGCCTGCGCGAGGACCGCCGCGCGCTGCTCGCGCACGCGCGCGGGGAGGTGCTGGAGATCGGCGCCGGCACCGGCCTGAACCTGGCGCTCTATCCGCGCACCGGCGTCGAGCGGATCGTGGTCAGCGAGCCCGACCGCCACATGGCACGTCGCCTGCGCGGGCGTGTCGGCGGCGCCCCCGCGCCCGTCGAGATCGTCGGCGCCGGCGGCGAGGACCTGCCGTTCGGGGATGCGAGCTTCGACACGGTGGTCGCGACGCTCCTGCTGTGCAGCGTCGCCGACCCGGCGATCGTCCTGGCCGAGGTCGCACGGGTCCTGCGCCCGGGCGGGCGCTTCCTGTTCCTCGAGCACGTCCGCGCCCACGACGCCGGGCTGGCCCGCTGGCAGGACCGGCTGACGCCGCTGTGGAAGGTGGTCGCCGGCAACTGCCATCCCAACCGCTCGACGCTGGCCACCCTGCGGGCCTCGCCGCTGGTCGTGATCGACGTGACGGAGGGGCGCATCCCCAAGGCGGCGCCCATCGTCCGCCCGCGGATCGCCGGCATGGCCGAGCGGCCGCCGACCGTCGAGCAGCCATCGACCATCTAGCCCGACCGGCCCCTCACCCGCGCCGGCCGAAGTCCGCCGTGACCGTCGCGCCCCGCTCGCCCGTCGGGTCGCGCGGACGTAGGACCGCAAGGTCTGCGGCGTCAACCGGGCCGACCGTGGCGAGCCACCGGGCGGAACGTCCTCCCTGGCTTCTCCGACCTCGTTGGTAGGATTAGGCCATGTTCTTCACGACGAAGGCGGAGTACGGCGTACGTCTCCTCGTCGAGCTCGGGCGCCAGGCCGGGCACGGCCCGGTGGCGCTCAAGGCGATCGCCGATGCAGAGGGGCTGCCCCTCGCCTACCTGGAGCGGATCGTCGCGCTGCTGAAGCGCGCGGGCCTCGTCGAGAGCACCCGCGGCGCTCACGGCGGCTATCGCCTGGCGCGCGATGCGGAGACGGTGACGATGGACGAGGTCGTGCTCGCGCTCGAGGGCGCCGTCGCGCCCATGTCGTGCTTCGTGGACGACTCCGAGGAGGGGCGCGTGCTGTGCTCGCACGTCGCCGACAGCGGCCATGGGTGCGCCACGAAGCTGTTGTGGACCCGCGTCCAGGGCGGCGTCATCAAGGCGCTCTCGCAGACGACGCTGGCCGAGCTCGTCGCGTTCTCCGAGCGCCCGCTCCCGCCGCTCTCGCCGGTGCCGGCACACGCCGCGTCCCAGCTCATCGCTTCCACCTGAACGACAGAAACCGGAGACCATGCCCGACCTCGAAATCCGCAATCTTCACGTCAGCGCCGGGGACAAGGAGATCCTCAAGGGCCTCGACCTGGCCGTGAACAAGGGCGAGATCCACGCCCTCATGGGTCCCAACGGCTCGGGCAAGTCGACGCTCGCCAACGTCATCATGGGCCAGCCGACCCTCGACGTCACCGAGGGCCAGATCCTCTTCAAGGGTGAGGACATCACCCAGGCCGACCCGGACGAGCGTGCCCGGATGGGCCTCTTCATGGCCTTCCAGTACCCCGTCGCCATCCCGGGCGTGACGATCACGAAGTACCTGCGCATGGTCATGAACGCCCACCGCGAGGCACGCGGCGAGGACGAGATCTCCCTCAAGGACTTCCGCCGCACGGTGGAGGAGGCCATGGCGCTGACGAGCATCCCCAAGGAGTTCTCCTCGCGCTACCTCAACGAGGGCTTCTCCGGCGGCGAGAAGAAGCGCCTGGAGATCCTGCAGCTCGCGCTCCAGCGTCCGGAGATCGCGGTGCTCGACGAGACCGACTCGGGCCTGGACATCGACGCGCTCAACGTCGTGGCCGCCGGCGTCAACACCGTCAAGGAGACGTCCGAGATGGGCGTCCTCATCATCACCCACTACCAGCGCATCCTGCACCTCGTGCAGCCCACCCGCGTGTCGATCATGTTCGACGGGCGCATCGTCAAGGAGGGCGGCCCCGAGCTCGTGACGCAGCTCGAGAAGCAGGGCTACGGCTGGATCCGCGACGAGGTCGGCGCGGCCGCCTAGCGTGCCTCTCGCCATGGGCGCGCTCGTCGACACCGCCGTCCCGCACGAGTTCCCGGTCCTCGACCGCGACGGGCTCGTCTACCTCGACAGCGGGGCGACGTCGCAGAAGCCGCGCGTGGTCATCGACGCGATCGAGGACTTCTACGCCAACCACAACGCGAACATCCATCGCGGCGTCTACCCGCTCGCCCAGGAGGCGACGGACCTCTTCGAGGGCGCCCGCGAGCGGATCGCGGCGTGGCTGGGCTCGACGCCCAAGGAGACGCTGTTCACGAAGAACGCCACCGAGGCGCTGAACCTCGTCGCCTACGCGTGGGGCCGCAAGAACGTCGGCGCCGGCGACGCGATCGTGCTCACCCAGATGGAGCACCACTCCAACCTCGTGCCCTGGCAGCTCCTGTGCCAGGAGGTGGGAGCCCACCTGCGCTACCTCGAGATCGACGGCGAGGGCCGCATCTCGCTGGACCAACTCGACGAGCACCTCGCCGACGGCCGCGTCAGGCTCGTCACCGCCGCGCACGTCTCCAACGTGCTGGGCACGATCAACCCCGTCGACGAGATCGTGGCGCGCGCGCGTGCCGCGGGCGCGGTCAGCGTGCTCGACGGCTCCCAAGCGGTGCCGCAGCTGCCCGTCGACGTCGGAGCGATCGGCGCCGACTTCTACGCCTGGACGGCGCACAAGGCATACGGCCCCACGGGCATCGGCATCCTGCACGGGCGCCGGGAGGTGCTCGAGGCGATGCCGCCGTTCCTGGGCGGCGGCGACATGATCAGCTCCGTCGACTTCCACGAGTCGCGCTTCAACGAGCTCCCGTGGAAGTTCGAGGCGGGCACGTCGCCGATCGCCGAGGCGGTCGGCATGGGCGCCGCCGTGGACTTCCTGCAGGAGATCGGCATGGAGCAGGTCCGCGCCCATGAGCTGGACCTCGTCGGCTACGCGCTGAACCGCCTGCGCGAGGTGCCGGGCCTGACGATCTACGGTCCCCCGGAGCCCGAGGGCCGCGGCGCGCTCGTGTCGTTCGCCATCGACGGCGTGCACCCGCACGACGTGGCCGAGATCGTCGCCCGCGACGGCGTGTGCATCCGCGCCGGGCACCACTGCGCCCAGCCGCTGATGCGCAAGCTCGGCGTGGGCGCCACCTCGCGGGCGTCGTTCGCGATCCACAACACGCGCGAGGACGTCGATCGGCTGATCGACAGCCTCGCGAACGTCCGCAAGGTGTTCCAGCTCTGATGGACGACCTCTACCGCGAAGAGATCCTCCAGCACTACAAGCGCCCCCACAACTGGGGCCCGATGGAGGACCCGGACCTCGAGTTCGAGGACAGCAACCCGCTGTGCGGCGACGAGCTGAAGGTCATGCTGCGCGTCGGCGCGGACGGGACGATCGAGGACATCCGCTTCGACGGCCACGGTTGCGCGATCAGCCAGGCGTCCGCCTCGATGGCCTCCGACGAGGTCAAGGGGATGAAGGTGCAGGACCTGCTGGGCCTTGACCGCGAGTTCGTCCTCGAGCTGCTCGGCATCGACATCTCCGCGACGCGGATGAAGTGCGCGCTGCTGAGCCTCAAGGTCCTCAAGAGCGCCGGCCTGGGCGCAGCGGTCGACTGGGAGCCGGCGACGCCGGCCTCAGAGGCCGAGACTCGCGGCTGAGGCATCCCGCTCGCGACCGGGACTTCCGAGCGGCCCCTTGCGAGGCCGGACCGGCGCCCTACCGGAGGGGGAGCACGCAGGCAGCGAAGGAGGCGACCGATGGCCAGGCAGGTGCGCGACCCGTTGCCCTCGGACACCCCGTGGGTGTTCCGGAGGATCACGCGAAGGACGAATGCCTCCGGCGGGCAGGCGCGGTTCCGCGCCGGCCCACCGCCGCAGGTGGCGAGCGCCCGGGCGAAGCGCGGGCACAGGCGCGAGCCGGCCGCCGGCCGCAGGAGCCGCTAGCCATGGCCAGGCGGCGCGTGACCCAGGTGATCTGCGCGGCCGAGCCCCAGGGATCGGCACAGGCGATCGAGCGCCTGCTCGAGGCGGCGCGCGAGCACGATGTCCAGGCGGCGGTCCTGGTCGGTGACCTCGGCGGAGGCGACGACAGGCCGGCGAGCTACCGGTCCGTCTTCCGGGCCCTGGGGAAGGCCGACGTCCCGGCGTATTGGGTCCCGGGACCGGGCGACGCGCCCGTGGGCGAGTACCTCCGCGAGGCCTACAACGTCGAGGTCGTCTTCCCGTTCCTGCACGGCGTGCACGGCACGGCGGCCTTCGCCCCCGGGTACATGCTCGTCGCCGGCATGGGCGGCGAGGTCAGCGACGATCCCGACGAAGCCCGGGACGAGCTCCAGCGCTTGCGCTATCCGCGTTGGGAGGCGGAGTACCGCCTCAAGCTCCTGCGCGAGCTCGACGAGCACCAGCTGATGCTCGCGTTCCACACGCCGCCCGCCCACAAGGGGCGGGGCGTGGCCGGGAGCGAGGTCCTCGCCGAGCTCGTCAACACCCACCGTCCCCGGCTCGTGGTCTGCGGCGGCGACCGGGGCGCGGAGATGCTCGGGCGAAGCCTCGTCGTCGCGCCCGGGAGCCTGCACGACGGGCAGTACGCCGTGGCGGACCTGCACCGTCACGAGGTCGAGATGCAGGAGCTGACCGCGGCGGCGTAGCGCGTGGTCCACAGCGAGCGCCGTCGGCACCTCTGCCGGGACGCTCCTTTCGTGATCCTCGTGCAGTTACGTCTCGCCGCCGAGCTCGGCGAGTTCGGCTCGGTAGAGAAGTTCGGGGTCGAGTTGCATCGAGGCCAGCTGGCGGTCGAGTTCGAGGCTGATCAGGCCGTGCAGGCGGGACCAGAAGACGACGCCGCGCAGCAGGATGGCCGGCGGTCGCTGCTGCCCACCCACGCGCTGGGTCCAGGTATCGAGCTGGGCGCGCAGGTCGGCGGGCAGCTCTCGCTTCGGTTTGCGGGCGTCGGGGAGGTCTTCGAAGGCGTCGAGAATCACCACCATGCCGCGCTGAGCGGCCGGAATCGCACGCTCGGGGAACGACCCTCCCGAACCGAGCCGCGCCTGGACCGCGAGCCGGTAGCGATGCGGCTGGGCCACGCCCCAGGCACGGTAGGCGAGACCGATCGCCCCGAGACGCTTCGCCGCAGATGCCCCCGCGTTCTCCTCGGCGGCGCGCTCGACCGCATCGGCGAGCGCGACCCAGGCGTCGACGACGAGGTCCGCCAGCAACTCGTCGCGGCTCGTGATGTACCGGTAGAGCGCCGGGCCGGTCATTCCGAGCTCCTTGGCGATCGCATTCAGGGAGAGACCCTCCACGCCGTGCTCCGCGAGCTGGCGCCAGGCGGCGGCCTTGATCTCCTCTCGTGTCCAGGCGCGCAAGCGGGTGCGGCGGTCGGGGGCCGCCGCGTCGGACGCGAGCTGTCGCCTGGGGGAAGGCATGCTTCTCCAGCTTAGCCTACGGCACCGACGCTATTGGCCATTTACAAAGTTAGATGCTATAAGAGAAGAGAACGTCTCCTAACGACAGGAAGCCATGGCCGCCTCCTCCCGGCAGCGCCCGCCTGAGCACCTCGGCGTCGGCGATGCGCAGGCGTCGGCGACGCGTCCCGGCGAGATCCTCGTCCGCGTGCAGGCATGCGGCCTGAGCTACGTCGACCACGCGCTCGGCGCCGGCGTCATGTCCCAGATGGCCGCGCACGGCGCCCGGTGCATCTGCCCCATGGACGCCGCCGGCACCGTGATCGCCGCGGGCGACCGCGTCACCCGCTTTGCGGTCGGAGACGAGGTGTTCGGCCACTTCCTGGCTGAATCATGGGCCTGGGTCCAGGCCCCCTGCGCCCGGACAATCGCCGACGGACCGCACGTCGAGCGTCGACCCGAAGGCCTCGACCCGCTCGCGGCGGCCGCCGTCGCCGAGGCCGGTCTGACAGCCACGACGATCCTGCGCGCCTCCGAGCTGCGGCCGGGCCAGACCGCCCTCGTCATCGGCGCAACCTCCAGAGCCGGAACGGTGCTCGTGCCGCTCCTCACCGAGGCCGGGGCCCACGTGATCGCCGGCGCCACGCCCGACGACGATGACTACGTCCGCTCGCTGGGCGCTGCTGACACGATCAAGTACACGACCGCCAATACGGTCGCCGATGCGCTCGCGTGCCATCCCGAGGTCGACCTCCTCGTCGACCTCGTCAGCTTCGATGAGCCGTACTTCATCACCGCCGCCGCACACCACGGAACGCTGGTGAGCGCCCTCCCCGGCGCCGACGAGCCCGGCATCCCCCGCATCGGGATCTCCGCCGAGCCCGGCGACCTCGCCGCGCTCGCGCAGCGCGCGCTCGACCGGCGCCAGCCCGCCGAGATCGCGCACGTCTACCGGCTCGACAACGTCGGCCAGGCATTGCCGGGCAACCCCGACCCCGCCGGCGCAGCCAGTACTCGCCCTGGCGGCCAATAGGGCGGCGGGAAGTACTTATCGAACAGCCGCGCTGGTGCGGACCCGGCCGAGGATCGGGACACGCCGGTTGGCCCACACCCGGGCCGTGCCGCGCGGACGTTCAGGAGGCTGCGCCCTCCGTCTGGCGCGCCTCGCCGCTATCGGTCTGGCTTGCTGCTGCGCCCTCCATCTGGCCTGCTTCGGCGCTCTCCGCCTGGCGCGCCTCGCCGGGCCCGACCTGGCGCGTCTCTTCGCCGCCGCCCTTGATCTGGACGCGGTGCGGCTGGGGTGACACGGGCTTGGGGATCCGCACGCTGAGCACACCGTCGGTCAGCCCGGCCTCGACGCTGTCGGGGTCGAGTCCCCTGGGGACGCGGATGCTCCGCTCGAAGCGGCCGAAGGCGCGCTCGATGTGGCGCCAGGTCCGCTCGTACTCCTGGCCGGCGTAGGGGAACGGCCGCTCCCCGCGGACGGTCAGCAGGTCGTTCTCGAGCTCGATCTCGAGGTTCTCCGCGCGGAGGCCCGGGACATCCATCTCGATACGCACGCTCTCGTCGCTGACGATCACGTCAGCCGCGGGCATGAACGGAGCGGCGACGGCGCCGCCCTGGGTGGTGAAGAAGCGATTGAGGTCGCGCAGCCAAGGCGCTACCGGCTCCATGAGCGACATCGCGGGTCCTTTCATCGTGGAGTGCTTCACCCGAATCGGTAGGACCGCGGGGCCGATCGTCAAGTCGCGACTGCTGCCGCCACCCGCAGCTTTCCGAGGGCCTCGTGTTCGATCTGGCGCACGCGCTCGGCGCTCACGCCGAGGGTGCCGGCGAGCTCGCGCAGCGTCTGCTCGGGCCCGTCGAAGCCATAGCGGCCGCGGACGATCGTGCGCTCGCGATCCGTCAAGGCACCCATCAGGCGGGGGATGCGTTCCATCTCGAGCCGCCGCGGCACGCGTTCGTAGGCGTCCTCCGCCTGGGGGTCGGCCAGGAGGTCGCCGAACGTGCCCACCACGCCCTCGTCGCTGCTGACCGGCTCTTCGAGCGCGCGGGGCTTGCGCTCGGCGGCGATCAGGTTCTCCACCTGGTGCCTGCTGAGGCCCGTCTGCTCCGCCAGCTGCGTGGGGCTGGGCTCCTGCGCATGCGTCTGGAGATAGTCGCGATGGGCGTCCCGCACCCGGGCCAGCTGGCGCTGGGCGCGGTCGGACAGCACCACCGGGCGGGTCAGCTCGGACACGAGCTGCTGCATCGCCTGGCGGACCCACCAGGACGCGTACGCCCAGAACGGCGTGCCGCGCCCGGGGTCGAAGCGCTCGAGAGCCCGGAGGAGCCCGACGACGCCTGCCTGCACGAGCTCTGCCCGCGCGACGGCCGAGCCGCGATAGATCCGCGCCACGCTCACGATCAGTGGGACGAACGCGTCGACGAGCTGTCCCCGCGCGTCCGGCCCGTGGGCCTTGGCGGCGAGCACGAGCGTTCGCTCGCGGGCGCTCCTCCTCGCCATCGCCTCCTGGGAGATCGCGGCCGGTGCCGCCGAGGTCGCCCCGCCATATCCCACGCTGCCGGGCCGGCGGGGGGACCCTCGATCTCGAGAACGGGCGCAGTGGACCACGGAGACCTCCCTTCGCTGGGGACGATTCACCGAGGCGGTCCGTTCCGTGCCCCCTTCGAGGAGCCGGCACGTGCCCGCGTCTTCAACGGGGCGGTGCGGCGACCCCGCGAGGATCACCGGTACCACGAAGAAGCTGCAGAGTTCCGGACACCGCTAAACCCGAGAACGTCCGCACCCTGACGCCGGGCGCTCCTCTTACGCCGGGCCCGGGCCGTCGACCGAACGGTCGAGAACGAACAGCTGGACACCGAGATCGGGCTCGATGCTGTTGTCGGCGACCAGCGCCAGCACACCGCACCCGGTCAGCCCCTCGACCGCCTCCACGAGCTCGCTTCGCATGAGGTCACGGAACTGCCGCCGGATGCGCAGCACGGCGTCGTGCCTGCCGTCTGCCGCCAGGCTGAGCTCGCCCTTGGTCAGGGTGCCCTGGAGCACCACGACGACGACGTTGCCGCGGTAGAACGCGAGCGCCCGCCGAGGCCCGCGACCCACGCAGCGCGTATGACTGCGGACGACCGCGTCCGCGATCGCCTCGTTGAGCGATCCGCGGCGGCTCACGCGCCCCTTGGCCGCCATCTCGCCCGTGGCGATCGCTCCCAGATAGCCGTTCAAACGTAGACCTCGTCGAAGAAGCACCGGCGCCAGTCCTCGCCCGGCTCGAACGACTGGGCACCGACCGCGCCCCGCCCGAGCGCTCCGCGCGTGGAATCCATGCGAGTGCCAGTAGGTCGGGGCGGTCGGGGCGCCAGCTTTTCCCTGCACACCTCCCGATTGACCAGCGGCCGGGCCGGCCTAGTTCCCCACCGGACGGCAGACGGCTGCGCACACGACCCCCCGAGGAGGTCCCGCCTTGACGATGATCGCCGGCCCCGTGGCCCCGGCCCCTGCGCGATGAGCGTCGCGCCCCCCGGCCGGACGGCGGCACCACCGCTGGCGGCTTGGACATCGGCGACGGATTGGCCGGCTTGCCTGCTGGGCATCGGCGACCTCACCGCCGTCGCGCTCGGCGAGCTCCTCGACCTCGCGGCAGGCATGAAGGCGACGCCGGCAGCGTGGGTCGACGCGCTGCGCGGCGAGGCGCTGGTCTGCCTCTTCGAGCGGCCCTCCGCCGCGGCCCTGGTCCCGGTCGAGGAGGCGGCCCACCGGCTCGGGCTGCTGCCGACCATGCTGGGCCCGGAGGCCCTCGATGTCGCCGCCGGGGCCCTCGGCGACACCGTGCGCGTCCTGGCGACCGACGCCGCCGCGCTGGTCGTCCACACGTTCGCCGAGAGCCGGCTCAGGGCGATCGCCCGGGCAGCGCCGGTACCGACGATCAACGCGGCCTCCGATGACCAGCACCCGCTCCAGGCGCTGGCCGACCTGCTCACGCTGCGGGAGCGGTTCGGCGCGCTCGACGGCCTGATCCTGGCCTACGTCGGCCCGGCCGGGAGCATCGCCAACTCGCTCATGGAGGCGGGTGCGCTCGCCGGGATGCACGTCCGCGTCGCCTCACCGCCCGGTCAGGGCCCCGGGCGCGAGGCGGAGATCGCCGCCCAAGCGCTCGCGGACCTCCACGGCGGCTCGGTGACGGTGACCGAGGATCCGCGCTCGGCGGTCGAGGGCGCCGACGCCGTCTACGCGGGCACGCGTGGCGTCGGCTGGCGCGCGCCGGACCTGGCCCGCTACCAGGTCGCCGCGCCGCTCATGAACCTGGCCAAGCCGCGCGCGATCGTGATGGCCTCGCTGCCCGCCCACCGCGGCGAAGAGGTGACCGCCGCGGTCATCGACGGGCCGCGCTCGGTCGTCTGGCAGCAGGTCGCGAACCGGCGCCCGGCGGACGAGGCCGCGATCTACGCGCTGGTGTCCGCGCGGCGGGCGGCGCCCCGCGCATGATGGAGCCCGCATGACGCTGAGCGATGCCGAGGTGGATCGCGCGCTGGCCGCGCACCGCGGCTGGCGCCGCGAGGGCATGGCGCTGGTGCGCGAGTTGACCCTGCGCGACTTCGACGAGGCGATGCGCTTCCTCGAGCGGGTTGCCGAGGCGGCCGTCGACTATGGACGCCGCCCGGACATGTGCATCTCGGAGTACAACCGCGTGCGGCTGGCCGTCGCGAACCTGCACCACGCGGGCTTCACGCTGGCCGAGATGCGCCTCCTCGGGAAGGTGAACGCCATCCTCGACGAGCACCACCCCGACGCGATCTCGCACTGACGGCTGCGGGCATCCTGTGGCGCGCCGCGGGGACGGGTACAATCCATACCGTCCCCATCGGATTTCACACGACTCAGCACATGCCCGCCGAAATCATCGACGTCTGCCCGCTCGCCGAGCTCCCGCCCGGGTCCTCGCGCATCGTCGAGTGGGAGGAACTCGAGATCGGCATCTTCAACTGCAACGGGGAGATCCGCGCGATCGAGGATCGCTGCTCCCACGACAACGGGCCGCTGGCCGAGGGCGACTTCGACGCGGAGGCGTGCACCGTCGAGTGCCCGCGCCACGGATCGCTGTTCGACCTGCAGACCGGCAAGCCGCTGACGCTCCCCGCCTACGTTCCCGTCGACACCTTCCCGGTGATCATCGAGGACGACATGATCAAGCTGGAGGTTGACTGACCCATGGCCATCACGCCAGAGACCACCCCCGTGCCGACCGAGAACGAAGCGCTCCAGCACATCAACGCGGACTACACCGAGCGCTACGGCTTCCACGACGCCGAGAACTACCTCTACAAGGCGCCCAAGGGCCTCACCCGCGAGCTCGTCGAGAAGATCTCCGAGTTCAAGAGCGAGCCGCAGTGGATGCGCGAGTTCCGCCTCAAGGCGCTGGACCACTTCCTCGCCCGGCCGATGCCGACGTGGGGCTCGCCGATGCTGGCCGAGGTCG
>JAOPZW010000041.1 GCA_025963905.1 Solirubrobacterales bacterium
CGATGGCGCACTAGAGGAACGCCGCCTTCACGTCGGTCCCCTGGATGCCCTGCTCGATGTCCTTGACGAACAGCTCGACCATCGGCTCGGGCAGGTCCGGCAGCACCGCCGGCCCGCGGTGCGCGAAGAAGTTCGGCACGTCGGTGTACGTGTAGACGCCGGTCGCGACGAGGATGTTGAGGTCCGGGACCTGCTCGTTGATCCGGAGGATCCGTGGGATGTTGCGGCCCAGGCCGTCGACAGTCGGGTCCACGATCGTCCGCACGCCCGAGGCGACCAGCTCCTGCAGCTTCTCCACCGCCTGCGCGACGCGCGCCTCCTCGTCCCACTCCTGCGTGTGCAGACCCCACTGCTGCTGCGAGTCGGCGGTGAGGACGAAGACGTGCTCGTGCGCCAGCGTGACGCCGAGGTCGGCGGGGTCGACCGGGCCGCGGACCGTGTTGATCAACGCAGCTCCTTCTTGAGGATCTTGCCCGTCGGCCCCATCGGCAGCGCGTCGACGATGCGCACCTCTCGCGGGTACTTGTACGCGGCCAGCCGCTCCTTGCAGTAGGCGATGACCTCCTCGGGCGTCGTGGAGGCGCCGTCCTTCAGCGTGACGACGGCGACGACCTCCTCGCCGAGCTTCTCGTCCTGCTTGCCGATGACGGCGGCCTCGGCGATGGCCGGGTTGCCGTACAGGACCTCCTCGATCTCGCGCGGGTAGACGTTGTAGCCGCCGCGGATGATCAGGTCCTTCTTGCGATCGACGATGAAGAAGTAGCCGTCGTCGTCGACCTTCGCCATGTCGCCCGAGGAGAACCACCCGTCGCGCATCGCCTCGCGGGTCGCCTCGTCGTTGCGCCAGTAGCCCTTCATGACGTTGTGGCCGCGAATGACGATCTCCCCCACCTTGCCGGCCGGCAGGTCGTTGCCGTCGTCGTCGACCACCTTCATGTCGACGCCCTCGATCGGCGTGCCGATCGAGCCGACCTTGCGCTCCCGATCGGGATGGTTGAACGAGGCGATGGGCGACGTCTCCGAGAGCCCGTAGCCCTCCAGGATCTCGCACCCGAACCGCTCCTCGAAGGCGCGCAGGACCTCGCCCGGCATCGCCGCTCCACCCGACGCGCACACGCGCAGCGTCGAGGTGTCCGCCTCGGCGGCGTGATCGTCGTGGAGCATCGCGTTGTACATCGTCGGGACGCCCTCGAAGACGCTGACGCGGTCGCGCCGGATGATCTCGAGCGCCTTGGCCGGGTCGAAGCGCGGTAGGAGCGTGAGCGTCGCCGCCGCCCGGACGCAGGCGTTGAGCCCGCACGTCTGGCCGAAGGAGTGGAACAGCGGCAGCGCCCCGAGGATCACGGCGTCCTCGCCGAGGTCGAACAGGCCGCACGCCACCTCGGCGTTCCTGCCCAGGTTGTCGTGGGTGAGCTCGGCGCCCTTCGGCGTGCCGGTCGTGCCCGACGTGTAGAGGATCACCGCCGTGTCGTCGCCCGCGCGATCGGTGACCTCGCGCACCGGGTCGGCGGCCCCCACGAGCTGCTCGAACTCGCCGGGCTCGACCAGCACGAGCTCGGTCCCCGCCTCGCCGGCGCCGGCCTGCGCCGCCTCGGCGAAGTCATGCCACGCGAACAGGACCTGCGCCCCCGAATCGCGCAGGTAGAACGTCACCTCGCGGCCCTTCAGCAGGACGTTCATCGGCACGACGACGCCGCCCGCGCGCAGCACGCCGTAGTACACGAGCGCGAAGTACGGGACGTTGGGCAGCATGATCCCCACCCGGTCCCCGGGCCGGACGCCCTTCTCGCGCAGCATGCCGGCGATGCGCGCGCTGCCCTCGTCCAGCAGGGCGTAGCTGACCTCGGTGTCGCCGAGCTTCATCGCCGTACGATCGCCGAAGCGCTCGGCGGCCGAGACGAGGTTCTGGGCGAGGTTGGCGGTCATGGGGCGCGAGTGTATTCCGGGCGCCCGGCCGAGGACGACGGTACCGGCGCGACCGGGCGCGGGGTAGCGTGCGGGGCATGCTCGCCTCACACGCGCTGGGAGCGGCCCTCCCGCCCGGGCCGCGCGAGCCGGCGGCGCTGCAGACGCTCGAGTGGGTCGCGCGGCCGACGGCGTTCCTGCGCCGCTGCGCGGCGCGCCACGGCGAGGCGTTCACACTGCGCCTGGCGTTCGACGACGGGCCGCTGGTGCTCGTGTGGGAGCCGCAGGCGATCCGGGACGTCTTCGCCGCGGACCCCGAGGTGCTGCGCCGCGGCCAGAGCCCGGGGCCGCTGGCTCCGGTCGCCGGCGAGCACTCGATCCTGTTCGCCGACGGAGCCGAGCACCTGCGCATCCGGCGGACGATGCTGCCGCCCTTCCACGGGGATCGGATGCGCGCCTACCGCGGGCTCGTCGCCGAGATCGCCCATGCGGCGATCGACCGCTGGCCGCGCGGACGTCCGGTGGCGCTCTTGGGCGAGATGCAGGCGATCACGCTCGAGGTGATCCTGCAGGCGGTCTTTGGGGTGCGCGATGCCCGGCTGGCGGCCGACATCCGCACGACGCTCGCGCTCACGCGATCGCTGCCGCGCGTCGCGGCGATGTCGCTGGCGCCCCGCGACCTGGGCCCGCGCAGCCCGTGGGGCTCGTTCCTCCGCCGGCTGGACCTCGTCGACCGGCGCCTGCGTGCCCACATCGCGCGGCGGCGTGCCGCGGGCCCGGACGGCGAGGGCGACGACATCCTGTCGATGCTGCTGGCCGCCCGCGACGCCGACGGCGGCCCGCTCTCGGAGACGGAGCTGCGCGACCACCTCGTGACCCTCCTCGCGGCCGGGCACGAGACGACGGCCGGCACCGCGTCCTGGGCCCTCGAACGGCTCGCGCGGCGCCCGGACGCGCTGGCCCGCGTGCGGGCCGGCGACGACGCGTGGCTGGACGCGGTGATCCGCGAGACGCTGCGCGTCCGCCCGGTGCTCACCGTCGCGCCGCGCAAGCTCGCAGCGCCGCTGCGCGTCGGCGACCGGGTGCTGCCGGCGGGCGTGCACGTCGCGCCGTGCATCTACCTGGTGCACCGGCGGCCCGACCTCTACCCCGACCCGGCGGCGTGGCGGCCCGAGCGCTGGCTGGAGGGCGCGCCGGACGGGTTCGCCTGGATCCCGTTCGGCGGCGGCATCCGCCGGTGCCTGGGCGCGGCGTTCGCGACGATGGAGCTGCAGGAGGTCCTGCGCGCGGTGGCGGCGCGCCTCGACCTGGCTCCGGAGCGGCCGGCGGGCGAGCGGATGCGCCGTCGCGGCGTCACGCTGCAGCCGGGCCGCGGGGCGCGCGTCGTGCTCAGCGACGTCACAGAGCGAGCAGCGTGAAGCGCGTCGTGCGCGACGCGCGATTGCCCGCGGCATCGACGTAGGTGAGCGTCAGCGCAGCGCGGACCCGGCCCAGGCGCCGAAGCCGATCGACGTCGCGCCGCGTGAGGCGCACGCGGACCGTGCGCCGCAGGCCGGCCTGCGTCACGAACGTGGCGCGGCCGAGGCGCAGTTGCGCGCGCCGTCCGCCCTCGATCGGCACGCGCCCGTCGGTCCGCAGCTCGAGCGCGGCGCTCACCTTCTCCGAAGGGGCGGAGAGCGGGATGCGCACGAGGCGGTCGCGGCCGACGCGCAGGGAGGTCAGGTGCCCGAAGCGGACCTGCGGCCGCGACTTGTCGGCCGGCGCGGGCGGCGCAGGCACGGGCGCGCTCGCGGGCGTCGTCCCGGCGCCGCCCTTGCCCGCACCGCCCGGCGCCGGGATCGAGCTGCCGCCGGCGGCGAAGAGCTCCCCGTTGCTCCCGGCGGTCTTCTGGCTCCAGACCGGCCAGATGACGCCCTTCGAAGCGTCGATGCCGGTGTAGTCGCCGTAGTCGTTTCCGAAGACGCAGCAGGTCGCGCTGCTGTAGTCCGAGCGCGTGCTCGACACCGTCGTCAGCGTGCCGAGCGTCCCGTCGGTGCCGACCGAGCGGACCTTGAAGCTCGTCGTGCGCCGGGTCGAGTCCCCCACGGTCGAGTAGAAGTCGACGTAGGCGATCCCGGTGCTCGTGTCGACGGCAACCGCCGGGAACCAGTCGTCGGAGCCGGAGGAGCCCTCGGCGTCGGTGAGGAGCTGGGTTCCGTTCGAGGCCGACGGCGCCGACGAACCGGGGAGCCCGCCCTGCTTGGAGGCGAGGAAGGCATCGAAGCTCAGCTCGGCGGTCGTCGGGGTCGCACCGCTCCCGTCTGACGTCACGGAACACCGGGTGCTGCCGCTCCCCGGGCGCAGGTCGCCCCATGCGACGTAGATCCGGCCGCTCGCGCGGTCGGCGAACACCTGCGGGGCCGGCGACGCGCGTCCACCGGGCTGGGCCACGATCGGGCAGTTGAAGGGGACGGGGCCGCCGGTGGAGTCGAGGAGCGTGACGGTCTGCGGCCCGGTCCAGGAACCGGCCGCGGAGCAGTCGGAGGCGGCCGGGCACGAGGCGCCGACGATCGCGTTGTTGCTGGAGTAGTCCCACCAGGTGATGTACGCCGTGCCGTCGGCGCCTGCGGCGACCGAGGCGAAGATGTAGCTGCCGGGCTGCTTGGTGACCGTCGCCGGGGCCGACCAGTTGGCGGGGTCGTCGCAGCGGGCTTCGGCCGGCGAGCCGTTGAGCCACGTGTCGCAGAACGCCACGTACACCGAGATGCTGCCGTTGGCGTCGTCGGAGGCGTCCCACACGACGTACAGGCGCCCCCGGTGCGGGCTGGAGCCCCCGTCGTCGATCGTCATCATCGGCTTGTCCGCCCGGGTGTGGCCCGGGATCGGGTCGAGGCCGACGACGCCAGGCCCGCCGGCACCCGCGGGCTGGCTGTAGGTGGTCTGCCCGGGGGCCACCCGCGCCACGACCGGTTCGCTCGCCGCGAGTCCGCCGAACCACAGGTTGCCGTTGCTGTCGGCCGCCGCCATCGGATCGCAGCAGATCTGATCGTTGGACTGCCCCGCGCGCGTCGTCACCGCCTGCGGCAGCGCGCGGGCCGTCCAGGTGGTACCTCCGTCGTTCGTGATCCAGGCGCTCAGCCCGGGGTTCTGACCGGTCCGGTTGACGCCGGCGAGGACGCGCTTGGGATCGACGGGGTCGGCGGCGACGTAGCTCTCGCTCTCCTCCACCGTGTCGTTCGAGACGTTCTGGTCGCGAAACGGCGCCAGCGGATTGGCGACGGCCTCGGCGCGCGCGTTCTCGCGCCGGGGCGCCCGGAAGGTGACCGCCACGCTGCCGGCGCCGACGGTCGTGCCGTCGGCCCGGCGCCAGGTCAGGGGGAGCACGTAGCGCCCGGCCGGGATGCCGCGATCGATGACCTCGAAGCTCGCCTGCGTGCCCGCCGCGGCGCCCTGGAAGGCGAGGGCGACCGTCCGAGCATCGCCCGCCAGCCGCGCGCGTCCCTGGCCGTCCAGGCCCAGCTGCGGCACTCGTGTGGTCCGGATGCCGCTGGCCGGCGTCCGCACCCAGGGGGCCGGGAGCGTGACGAGCAGCGCCGCGTCGGGCTCGCGGCGGTCGAGCGTCACCGTGAACCGCACCGGCTGATCGGTCACCGCGGCGTTCAGCTCCGACGGGGCGACCTGCAGCTCACCGCCCGGGAGCACCGCGCGGTCATCGGCGCGGGCGACCCCGGCGGGCGCGCACACCAGCAGGACGGTGAGGCAGACGAGGAACGCGGAGGCTCGGTTCATGGGTCGCTCGCGGCCGTCGGAAAGAGGCTACTCGCGCCTTTCTCCGGTGCTTCGACGCGGGCGTCACCGGAGCGCCACGACCTCCGAACGGTCGCCGCCGTAGCGCCGGCGATGCACGATCGCTGCGATCGCGCCGGCCGCCAGCGGCAGCCAGTAGGAGAGGAAGCGGTAGGCGAAGGTCGCCAGCACCGCGTTGCCGGTCCGCACGCCGGCCAGCTTGAGCGTCGCGGTGAGCCCCGCCTCGACGAACCCCAGGCCGCCGGGCGTGACCGGGATCTGGGCGAGGATCTGCGCGACGGCGAACGACAGCAGCACGAGCGCCGGAGAGGGCCGCGCGCCCACTCCGGCCAGCGCGGCCAGCAGGGTGAAGTAGTCGAACGCCCAGCGCCCGACGGTCGCCAGGAGGGCCTCCCACCACGCGCGCCCGAGCACCTCGAGGATCCGGTCGCGCTCGCGCAGGACGCGCTCCGGCAGGCCCTTCAGCGGCTCCCGGCGGTGCAGCAGGCGGTTGCGCACGCGCTCGACCAGGGCCACCACCCGCGCCAGCGGCCGGTCGAACACGAGCGCGACCGCGCCGGCGGCGAACAGGGCGGCGAAGATCGCGAACCCGATCCACGCCGCCTCGACGAGGCTGTGATCGGCGCCGCCGCCGATGAGCGCCGGGAGCGACAGGACCGGGAGCAGCAGCAGCACCGCGAAGACCAGCAGCGACGAGACGGTCAGCCCGACCGCGGTCTCGGTCGCCGGCGCCCCGGCGGCCACGAGCATCCGGTACTGCAGCGCGGCGCCTGCGGCGCCGCCGCCCGGCATGACCTTCGCCAGCGCGTTGCCCGCCAGCTGCGAGGTGACGATCAGAAACCACTCGCGCAGGTGCAGGGTGAGGCGCTGCTGCGTCCACAGGCAGGCGAAGCTCGCCGCCTGGCTGGCGAGCATGACGAGCAGCCAGAGCGGCTGCACGCGCTGCAGGTCCCGCCACGAACCGAGCGTCTGGGTGAGCGTCGGCGCGACGAGGTACAGCGAGATCGCGGTGAGCGCCAGCCAGAACGCCGAGTGCAGGACCCGCCGGCGCAGGCCGGCGTCGTCATTCTCCTCGGGCGCCGGCCTGCGCCTCCGGGCTTCCCCGGCCTTTTGGCTCACGGGGGCACCGTACCCGGGCTGCGGGCGGCTCACCCCGGCCCGGGGCGCCACACGCGACACTTCCGGCGATGGACGATCCGATCCGCCCCACCCGCGACGTCGCGATCCCGCTGCGCGAGGTCGTCGTGCGGACCAGCCGCTCGTCGGGTCCCGGCGGTCAGCATGCGAACGTCACGGCGTCCCGGGTGGAGGCGAGCTTCGACGTGCACGCGTCGAGCGCGCTGACCGACGCCCAGAAGGCGCGCGTGATGGCGCGCTCCGGGCCGGTCGTCCGCGCCGTCGCCCAGGACGCCCGGAGCCAGGCGCGCAATCGCGAGCTCGCGCTCGAGCGCCTGCGCGATCGCCTCGCGCGCGCCCTTCACGTCCCCCGCACGCGGCATGCGACCCGCCCCAGCGCCGGCGCGAAGGCGCGTCGCCTGGAGGGCAAGCGCCGTCAGGGCGAGCGCAAGCGCGCGCGGCGCTGGCGACCGGAGGAGTGATCCTCCCTACCCCACGCTGCGCGCCAGGCGCAGCGCGCCCGCCTTGTCGAGCGCCGTCTCCAGGCGGTAGGTGAGCGGGAGCCCGTCGGGCAGCCGGTGCAACCACACGAGCGTGTTGCCGACGAGCCGCGGCCGCTGCTCCACCGGGCGTCCCTGGGCGTCCAGGAGACCGATCGTGTGCGGCCCCTGGATCCAGAACCCCGGCTCCCCGGCGATCTCGACGCTCTCGAGGCGCGTGGCGCCCGTCAGGAGCTTCTTGATGAACGAGATCGGATCGCCCCGGAGCTCGGTCAGCAGCGCCCCCGTCCCGGCCGTCGAGGCGGGCAGGCCGGGCCGCGCGACGTGGACCAGGGAGATCGCGCCGCCGGCCACGCGGCCGTCGAAGTACACGGCGTCCGGCGGGCCGAGCGCACGGATCGTCATCACCGGCAGGCGGGCCGCGCGCCCGGCGCCGGCGAGCGTCGTACGCCGGCCGAGGTGCAGCTCGCGCGCCGGTGCGAGGTCCGGGAGCCGGTCGACGCGCTCGATCCGCACGGCGCCGATCCCGAGCAGGCGCCCGAGTGTCGCCCGGACGTCAGGCGACGCGGCGAGCACCGCGCCCAGCGCGACGATCACCGCGAGCGCGATGGCGACGGCGGGCGCGAGGCGGGGCACGTGGAGCGCGCGCGGCGGACGCCGGGCGGGCTCGGCGGCCAGGCGGGTGCGCGTGGCGCCCGCGAGATCGGGGGTCGGTGGCCAGTCCAGCTCGTCGCGAAGGGCGACGAGCGCGCGCTCGATGCCGGCGTGCTCGGTCACGGGGCCAGCACCTCCTCCCCGTCGCGGCGGTGCACCTCGTCGCGGAGCCGGCCGAGTGCGCGCGAGGTGCGCGACTTGACGGTGCCGGGCCGGCAGCCGAGCGTCGCGGCGGTCTCCTCCTCGCTGAGCTCGAGCAGGTAGCGACAGGCCAGCACGGTGCGGTCGCGCTCGTCCAGCGCGCCCAGCGCCTCGACGAGCTCGCCGCGCCGGGCCCCCAGGAGCAGCGTGGCCTCGGGCGACTGGGCCGGGTCACCCGTGGGGCGCTCCGCCGCCGCACGCAGCGCGAGGCCCGCACGGCGTCCTGCCGCGCGCCGGCGGTTGCGCGCCTCGTTGGCGACGATCGTCAGCAGCCACGGCCGGAACGGGGCATCGGGCCGGAAGCGCCCGAGCGCGCGCCACGCCTTCATGAAGGCATCCTGCGTCGCCTCCTCGGCGTCGGCGGCCGATCCGGTGACGAGGCACGCGGTGCGGAAGGCGATGTCCTGATGTGCGCGCACCAGCGACTCGTAGGCGCCCAGGTCTCCCCCGCGTGCCCGAGCGACAAGATCCGATTCGGTGTCGGGTGGCCGGCCCACCTCCGACCTGTCTACACCCCGGGCCGGACTCCGGTTCCGCCATCACGGTCGTAGAGGACGGTGACCGCTGGGGGGCTTGCGGTCACCGTCCCGTCCTACGACCTGCTCGTCCCGGCGCAAGGGGGCCTACCCCGGGAGTCATCGCAGCCTTTACAGGCCCTCCGGATGGCGGACCTGATAGCCGTCGGCCGAGCGCATGTCGGCCTGCCAGCGCGTTCCGGCGACGCTCCGGCCGCTGGTGTCGAAGCGCAGTCCGGCGACGACCATGAAGATGTGGCTGGACTTCGTGTACAGCGTGACCCACTGGCCGGGTCCGACCAGGCCCCAGGTGAAGAAGTCGCCGGAGGCCAGCGGGGAGTCGAGCAGGCCGGCGCCGTGGAGCGCGTAGGAGACCGAGCCCGAGCAGTCGTAGCCGGAGTCGTCCCAGCTGCCGTGGCCGCCGCCGTAGCGGTACGGCTTCTTGGCGATGACGTTGCCGGCGGCGATGATCTGCTTGACGACGTCGGGCGCGCTCGCCGGGGCGGTGGCCAGGCCGTCGGGGCCGACCGTCGCGACATCGCCTGCCGCCAGGCGCACGGGTGTGACGGAGCTGATGCGCCCGGCGCCGACCTGCTGGCGCAGGGCGTCGATGTCGCCGGCGTCGACGATGCCGTCGACGGGGCGAGCGGCCAAGCGCTCCCAGGAGCGCACCGCGCGCGCGGTGCCGCTGCCGAACTGCCCGTCGACCGTGACGCGGCTCACGCCGGCGCGACGGAGGAAGTCCTGGAGCACGCGAACGTCGTGCCCGCTCATCCCGCGGCGCACCGGGATGCGATCGCCGAGGCTGCGGCTGCTCGTGCCGGCGGAGCTGGGGCTGGTGGCGGGAGCGGGGTTGCTGACGGGCGCGGGGTTGCTGACGGGGGTCGTGCTGCTGGCGGGAGCCGGGCTGCTGGCCGGGGTGGTGCCGAAGCCGCCGGCCCCCGCGTCCGCGGCGCCGGCCTGGGGCGCGCTGTTGAGCGCCGCGACCGTCTTCTTGCCGACGACGCCGCTCGCCGTGAGGTTGGCCGCGCGCTGGAACGCCTTGACCGCGTTCGTCGTGCCGGCCCCGAACTGGCCGTCGCTGGCGACCTTGAAGCCGGCCTTCGAGAGCTTGGTCTGCAGCTCCGCGACGTCCGGGCCGCTGGCCCCCTGGCGCAGCGCGCGGTCGCCCAGGCGCTGGGCCGCCATGGCCGGCGCTGCGAGGACGCTCGAGGCGACCACGGGAGCGCCGCAGGCGAGTGTGGCGAAGACCGATACGGCTACACGGCGGCGGAACGACGGCACGACGGCTAGAACCCCCTCTTTTGGGCGCCTACGGGGTTAGCTGCCGGGCTCGCGCGAAAAGGGTCGCGCTACGCCGCACATGGCGGCGATTCGCCCCAGGCCACCGCTTCCGGTCGGTGGCCGATGGTTCCCCCGATCCTCACCGCCGGGGGGCGAGGAGGATTCGGCTGGTCACAACGACTGCGGCAGCCTAGCGAAGTTGTCCGACGGATGACGACTTCGTTATGACAACCGGTGATTCCTCCTTGGAAACACCGGGTATTTCGTGCCGCGTTCCGGTCGATCTCATGCCGCGTTGTGGTCGATCTCGCGCCGCGTTCCGGTCATTCGCGGGCCCACAGGGCGCCATCCGCGAGTGCCAGCGCGACCTCCGCGCGGGAGCGCAGCGACTCGGCGAGCACGTACTCGTGCGGCGCGTGGGCACCGCCTCCGCGCGGTCCCAGGCCGTCGACGGTGAGCGGGATCGTCGCGGCGAAGTGGCTGGCATCGCTGGCCCCGCCCCGCGCGCCGCCGGCGATCGGGCGCCCCAGGGCGCGCGCCGCGCGCTCGAGCAGGCCGACGGTGGCCGCGCGAGAGTCCATCCCGGGCCACTGGCGCACGAGCTGCGCCCGCAGCGTCGCGCCGCCCACCGCGGCGGGCACGGCATCGAGCACGGCGCGCAACGCGTCCAGCGAGTCGGCTCGGACGTCGCAGATCAGCTCGCCCTCTGCGGGGACGACGTTGAACGCGTCGCCACTGCGCAGGACCGTCGGCACCGCCGTCAGGTGCTGAGGGCCGCCGGGGTCGTGCCGGGCGGCGACCGCCTGGGCGGCGCCGGCCAGGGCGAGAAGCGCGTTGACCCCCTTGTCGGGCGCCGAGCCCGAGTGGGCCGAGCGGCCCTCGGCGGTGACGCGCACGGTGCCCGCGGCCTTCCGCCTGACCACCACCGCGTCCAGGCCATCCTCGTCGAGCTGGCCGGCCTCGAAGCACAGGCACGCGTCCCAGCCTGGGAAGCGGTCGCCGTGGGCGAACGGACCGACGCGCCACTCCTCGTCGCAGACGAGCAGCAGCGCCACCTCGGCGATCTCCTCCCTGCGGCCGGCGAGCGCCCGCAGGACCCCGAGGGCGAGCACGTCGCCGCCCTTCATGTCGACCGCCCCGGAGCCGACGAGGCGGTCGCCGTCGCGCCGGAGCGGACGGTGCCCGCGGTGGGCGACGACCGTGTCGAGGTGGCCGAGCAGCAGGACCCGGCGCGAGCCGGTCCCGGTCATGCGCAGCAGGAGGTCCGGCGCGTGGCCGGGGGACGAGCACGCCAGGCGCTCGACGCCCGCCTCGCCGGGAGCGAGCGCTGCGGCGACCGCGGCCGCCTCCTCGGCGCCGTGGACGTCGCCCGAGGGCGAGGACACCGCGACGAGGGCCTCGAGCTCGCGCTCGGCCCGCCCGGCGATCGCTGCTGCGTGGTGCTGGATCCAGGCGTCCACCGGTTCCGTACCCTTGCACGCCATGGCTTCCGGCCCGCGGGTGGGCGACCCCGCCCCCGACTTCGAGATCCCGGGCACGGAAGGCCCGTTCCGGCTGTCCAAGCATCGCGGCAGCGCGGTCGTGCTGCTGTTCTACCCCGGGGACGAGACGCCCGTGTGCACCAGGCAGTTCTGCTCGTATCGCGACCGTGCCGACGACATGGCCGAGCTCGACGCGGTGGTCGTCGGGATCTCCAACCAGGACGTCGACTCACACGACGCGTTCATCGCCCACCACGGCCTGACCGTCCCGCTGCTGGCCGACGTCGACAAGGCGGTGGCCAAGCGCTACGGCGTGACGGCGCCCGTGATCGGCACGCGCCGCGCGACCTTCGTCGTCGACGGCGAGGGCATCGTCCGCCATCGCCACGTGCACACGCTCGGGCTGGACTTCCAGGACGTCGACGACCTGCGCGCCGCGCTGGCCTCGCTGCCGGCCGCGTAGTGGCTCTGGATGGTCGAGGACACGGCGGCGCTGCAGACGCGCGCGCTCAATGACGGCGGCCAGGCCGCCGGCGACATCGCGGCGTGGCTGGTGGAGTGGCTGGGCGCGGCGCGCCGGACACTCGACCTCGCGCTGTACGACGTGCGCCTCCCCGGTCCGGTGGGCGATGCCGTCGCCGGCGTCCTGCGCGGCGCCGCGGCGCGCGGCGTGGCCGTGCGCATCGCGTTCAACGCGGACGGCTCACGGGCGCGCAAGCCGCTGCCTCCGCCGCCGCGCACCGAGCCGTCGCTGCTCGAGGCGCTCGGCGTGCCGCTGCGCGCGATCCCGGGCGAGCCCGACCTCATGCACCACAAGTACGCCGTGCGTGACGCGGAGGCGGTCTGGACGGGGTCGGCCAACTGGACGCTGGACTCGTGGACGCGCGAGGAGAACGTGCTGCTGACCGTTGCATCGCCTGCGCTCGCCGCCGCGTACACGCGCGACTTCGAGGACCTCTGGAGGCGCGGCGAGGTGGATGGCGGCGGGGCCTTCGACACACAGGCGATCGACGTCGGCGGCGCGCTCGTACGCCCCTGGTTCTGCCCCGGCCGCGGGCCCGAGCTGTCGCACCGCATCGCCGAGGCGATCGGCGCCGCGCGACAGCGCGTGCGGATCGCCTCGCCCGTGCTCACGGCGGGACCCATCCTCGGCACGCTGGCCGAGGTGCTCGGCGAGGATCGCGTCGACGTGCGCGGCGTGTGCGACGCGACGCAGGTCGCCCAGGTCTTCCAGCAGTGGCGCGCCAACCCGGACTCGCGGTGGAAGGGACCGGTGCTCGCCCGCGTGCTGGACGGCTTCGGCTTCGCCGGCAAGCCCTCGACGCCCTACCGGCCCGGCGCGGTCCACGACTACATGCACGCGAAGGTGACCGTCTGCGACGACGTCGTGTTCGCGGGCTCGTTCAACCTCTCGCGCTCCGGCGAGCTCAACGCCGAGAACGTCCTGGAGATCGCCGACGCCCGGCTCGCGGACCGGATGGCCGCCTTCGTCGAGGAGCTGTGCGCCCGCTACCCGCGGGTCCCGGTGCCTGTCGGAGGCTGAGGCAGAGGCCGCCGGCCCTGTCGCGACGCCCCGGCATCGATCAGGGCGACGACCTCGTCGGGGTCGTCGGTCAGCTGCATGAGCTCGACGTCGGTGCTGTCGATCATCCCGTCGGCCAGCATGCGCTCGCGGATCCAGTCCAGCAGCCCGCGCCAGTAGGCGGTGCCGACGAGGACGACGGGGAAATGGCGGATCTTGCCCGTCTGGATGAGCACGAGCGCCTCGAACAACTCGTCGAGCGTGCCGTAGCCGCCGGGGAACACGACGAACCCCGTCGCGTAGCGCACGAACATCACCTTGCGCGTGAAGAAGAAGTGGAACACGAGTGAGATGTCCAGGTAGTCGTTGGCGCGCTCCTCGAACGGCAGCTCGATGTTCAGGCCGACCGACAGCGTCCCCGCCTCGCGTGCCCCGCGATTGGCCGCCTCCATGAGCCCGGGACCGCCGCCGGTGAGGATCTCGTAGCCGCGCGCGCCCAGGCGACGCGCGACCTCACGGGCCAGCGCATAGTCGGGATGGTCGGCAGGCGTGCGAGCCGAGCCGAAGATCGACACACCGCAGTCGACGGCTTGCAGAGCCTTGAAGCCCGTGACGAGCTCGTCGTGGATGCGCTGCAGGCGCTCGGCCTCCGTGCGCTCGACGGCGACGGTCGGGACCTCCGCGCCCAGCAGCTCCTCATCGGTGGTGGCCGGTCTGCGGACGTCCGTCACGGCGCCCGACCATACCGGCGCCGCACGGCGCGCCGTGGCGCGATACAACGTCTCGGGACATGGCCGATTCGACCACCCCACCCCCCTCCGAGGCCGACCGCCCCAGCGGGATGCCCGAGCCCGAGCCCACGTCCGAGCAGCCCGCCGTCGAGTCGGCCGCGTCCGAGCAGCCGGCCGCCGTGCCGGCGCCTGAGGCTCCGTCCGAGCAGCCCGGCGTCGAGTCCGTACCGCCCGAGGCGACGCCCGCGCCGGTCGCAGAAGAGGCCGCCCCGGTCGAGCCCGCCCAGCCGCAGACCACGCCCGCGCCGGTCGCAGAGCAGCCCTCCCCGGTCGAGCCCGCCCAGCCGCAGACCACGCACGAGTCCTTTGCCGAGCAGCCCG
>JAOPZW010000044.1 GCA_025963905.1 Solirubrobacterales bacterium
TCCAGCAGTGGGCGCGCGTGAAGTTCCAGCCCGGCGTGCGCACCGTGCCCGCCGGCAGCCTGCAGTTCGTCGACTTCTCCAAGCCCGACCCGGGCGCCGACCGCGTGCAGCGCTTCCTCACCGCCGCGCAGCACGCGATGGCCGAGGGCGACTACGAGCTGGCCGCGCAGCGCCTGGTCTACGCCCGCGACGCCGAGCCCACCAACGTCTCCGTCCTGCGGCTCATGACGCTGGCCTTCTGGCAGGGCGGGAACCTTCCCGCCGCCGGGCGCTCCGTGCGCGACTGGGCCCGCGTCGATCGCGACCGCCCCGCGGCGCACCGCTTCGCCGCGCGCATCTACGAGGACATGGGCGCGATCGACCTCGCCGCGGAGGCCGCCGACCGCGCCGCCGCCTGCGGGCCACAGGACGCCGACGCGTTCGAGCGCGTCGGGCGGCTACGCCTGCGCCTCATGCAGCGCGACGCCGCCATCGCGGCACTCGAGCACGCCCGCCGCCTGGGCCCGAGCGCCGACGGCCTGCTCGACCTGGCGCTGGCCTACCACCTCGCAGGCGACCTCGGGAGCGAGGTGACCGCCTGCCAGCAGGCGACGCATCTCGACCCGCGCTCGGGCGCCGCGTGGGCGCGTTACGCGCACGCGCTGGCCCGGACGGATCGCGTCAGCGATGCGATCGCCGCCTGCGAGCACGCGCTGGACTTCGATCGCTCCGACGGCGAGACGGCCGAGTTGCTCCAGCGCCTGCGCGAGGCGCTGCCGCGCGTCCTTCCGGCCGCGTGATCGCCTGGGTCCACGACTCGGCCGGGCGCGAGGCGTTCGGCCCGGTCCCGCCGAGCGTGACCGTCGCCGACCTTCCCGAGGACCCCGCCTCGGACCCCCGCCGCCACGAGGTCGAGTTCATCGTGCCGCGCTGGCTGGACGGGATCGTGCTGGACGCGCTGCCGGCGCTGCGCGTGATTCAGCTCTGCTCGGCCGGCGTGGACTGGATCGTCGACGCCGTGCCCGAGGGCGTGACGCTGTGCGACGCCGCCGGCGCGCGTGACGGCGCGATGGCCGAGTGGGTGATCGGCGCGCTTCTGGCCGACGCCAAGAACGCCCGGGCCTGCGCCGAGCAGCAGTCCCGGCAGGTGTGGGAGGCCGTCGGGATCACCGACCTCGCGGGCGCGCGCGTGCTCGTCCTCGGCTACGGGTCGATCGGCCGTGCGGTGGCCCAGCGCCTGGCGCCGTTCGGCGTCGAGCTGGTCGCCGTCGCGCGGACGGCCCGCGACGGCGTGCACGGCATCGATGAGCTGGACGACCTCCTGCCCGGCGCCGATGCGGTCGTCGACCTCCTCCCGCTGACCCCGGCGACCCGCGGTCTCGTCGACGCGCGGGTGCTCGCCAGGATGTCGCCCGGCTCGCTGCTGATCAATGCCGGGCGCGGAGCGACGGTCGACACCGCCGCGCTGGTGGAGGCGCTCCGCGCGCGCCACGTCCGCGCGGTGCTGGACGTCGTCGATCCCGAGCCGCTGCCGCCCGGGCATCCGCTGTGGACGGCGCCCGGCGTCCTGATCAGCCCGCACAGCGCGGGCGATACGCGGGGCGCCGACCGCGCCGCGTGGGCGCTGGCCGGCGACCAGCTGCGCCGCTACGCGGCCGGCGAGCCGCTGCGCAACGTCGTGCGCGACGGCTACTGACCGCGCATGGCCGCCAGCATGCCGCGGGCCTGGGCGGCGGCGGCGGCCCGGACGGACGGCGGCAGCTGCTTCGCCGAAGCGGCGGCCGCGCGCGCGGCGACGCCCTCCTCTCCGGCCGCGCCGGCCTGGCCGGCCAGCCATGCGCGGGCGTCGCCCGTGGCCGCGATGGCGCGCAGTGCGCCGAGCGCCCGATCGTGCTCCTCGGCCGACGCGTTGGGTCCCGGAGCCGGAGCGGGGGAGTCGGCGCCGTGGACCGCCGCCCACAGGATGCGGTCCAGGAGCGCCTGCGGGACGAGATCCAGGCGATCGAACGGCAGCGCCCGGCTCATCGCCGCCATCGGCGCGGTCTGCGAGTTGATCTCGTTGAGCGGCTGCGCCGGGTTGATCGCCGTGTAGCGCGTGCCCTCGACATCCGCGGTCGTGTCGAACGCGTCGTACATCGGCGCGGCCAGCCCGTCGTTGATCGACAGCGGCTGGAGCCCGGCGAGCATCTCGGCCGTCCGCAGCGCCGAGTACTGGTCGTAGCGGGTGTGCACCGCCACGCCGCGCTTCGCCCACGGCGAGATCACGAACGCGGGCATGCGGTGGGCGTCGACGTGGTCGGCGCCGTCCTGCGAGTCGTCTTCGACGACGAAGATCGCGCTGCTGTCCCAGATCGAGGAGTGCGAGATGAGGTCGACGATCTGCCCGAGCGCGAGGTCGTTGTCGGCGATCAGCGCCTGCGGCGAGTAGGCGTTGGGCGTCGTCCCGTTCGTGTGGTCGTTGGGCAGGATCAGGTAGTTGAAGCGCGGCACGGCGCCGGTGGCCAGCTGTGCGGCGAGCTGCTGGGCGAACAGGTCGTAGCGGCTCTGCACCGAGGTCGTCGTGGACGTCGCGCCGAGGCGGCCCGAATCCTGCGTGCAGGTGGCGAGGTTGCCGACCGCACCCTGCGCCGACAAGCACCCGATCAGCACGTTGTTCGGGTAGGCCGGGTCGGTGTTGGCCGCCACCTGGGGGTAGGTCGGGCGCCCGGCCGCCGTCGGCGCGGTCCCCGCTCCCTGCTCGCCGTAGTTGCGGAAGCTGATCCCCTGGCGCACGGCCTGGTCGAACACGAACCCGGAGGGCCCGAAGGTGATCGGGAACAGGCCGAAGTCGAACGACTTGCCCGGTCGCGAGTAGTTCATCGCCGTGGACTTCTGGACGTAGTCGTTGGCGATCGACCCGGCCGTGATGATGTGGCCGTCGACGGACACCTCGGAGTCCGCGTAGAAGTGGTCCAGCAGCGGGAACGTGCGCGCCAGCGCGTGGGCGTTGGGGGTGATCCCGCCGGTCGGGCCGGCGACGCCGTTGTCGTCGAAGAGCTCCAGCGACGGGTCGCCGTCGCCGCGGGGGTCCGAGCCCAAGACCTGGTCGTAGGTGCGGTTCTCGCGCACGATGTAGAAGACGTGCTTGATCGGGCCGTCGCCGCGCACGACCGTGCCGCCGGGCGCCTGCTGCGCGTCGGCCGGCACGACCTGCGCGTCGGCGGCCTTCGTCATCGACCGCACGCCGCGGTCGGTGGGCAGGCTCAGGCGTCCGAGGATGCCCACGAACTTGTCGAGCACGTAGGAGCCATAGGGCGAGGTGACCTGTCCGAACGCGCGCTTGTCGCCGTCGAAGACGTACTCGGGGTTGGGCCCGGTGCCGAAGCCCTTGCCCGCGACCCACAGCAGGCGCCCGCCGTCCGGCGTGACCTGGACCGAGGTGGGGTAGGCGGCCGTCGGCAGCTTGCCGATGAGCTCGTAGGCCTTGAGCCCGGCGATCGCGCCGTCGCTCGGGCAGCTGCGGACCGGGGGCAGGCGCCGCTGCGCCGCGCGCAGGGCACGTGACCGGCGAGCGCGGGGACCGCGCACGGCGTCCAGCACGTCACGCCGGTAGCGCGCCGCCTGGGCTTGGGTGGGGCCGCCGCAGGTGCGTGCGCGCGTCGTCCGCAGGCGCCCGGCGCGCCCGCGCGCCGCTGCGTAGCGGCGCAGGCTCGCCGCGCTCGGGGGCCGGTAGACCATGCGCTTGCTCGCCGATCGCGAGACGCGGTCGGTCAGCGCGATCGCCGCGAGCGCGTCCTCGTTCGCGTCGGCGACGTAGAGGGTCGAGCCGTCGGGGTCGACCGCCAGCGCGACGGGCTGGACGCCCGGTCCCACGGGGCGGCCGATCGCGATCGTCTTGACGACGCTCAGCGAGCGGGTGTCGACCACCGCGACGGTGTCGCGCTGGGTGACGGCGACGTAGAGGCGGTCGCTGCGGGGGTCGGCGACCATGCCCTCGGGCTGCGAGTTCGTCCCGCCGAGGCCGTCCATGGTCTTGACGACCTTCCCGGCGCCGACGTCGATGACGGACAGCGTGCCGTCGTAGGCGTTGGAGACGTAGGCACGCCCGTCGCGGTCGAACGCCGCGCTGTTGGGATAGGCCCCGACCTGGACCGTGCGCACGCTGCCGGTGCGGACGTCGATGAGCGCGGCGCGGTCGGCCTGCTGGAGCGCCGCGACGACCGTCTTGCCGTCGGGGGAGACCGCGAGGCCGGCGGGGTAGAGCTTCGTGACGGGCGGCAGGGAGTTGCGCTGCCCGGAGCCATCGCTCGAGGACGGCAGGACGATCGGGTCGAGCTCGGAGCCGCGCCCGGTCGCGGCGTCCACGGAGAAGACGTGGAGCACGTCGCCGGCGTCGCCCTTCGTCGGCCCGTCGGGCTTGGCGCCGGAGATCGGAGAGCCGGAGACGTAGGCGCGCTTCCCGTCGGGGGTGAAGGCGATGCCGCCATAGCCGCCGGGCAGCGGCAGCGTCTGGACCACCTTGCCGGACCCCACCTCGACGACCCGCACGTCGTCCTTGCCGTGGCCGGAGTCCACCGCCCACAGGAAGCGGCCGTCCGGCGTCAGGGCGCTGCCGGTGGGGAAGTTGCCCAGCGGCGTCAGGTCGCCGATCGGATGGAGCGCGCGGCCGTTGCCGGTCATGCGCTGCGCTGGTCCGATGCGGCCCGTGGGCGTGTCGGCGGCCAGCGCTGGGACGGCGATCGCGATCGCGGCCGCAGCGGCGAGGAGGGGGAGATGGCGTCTGGGCACGGTGGGTCAAACGCGGCGGGACGCCCGCACTTGCGCCGTTTCACGACTTCTTCACCGTGGCGGGGCCACTACGCTGCGGGCGATGCCCACCGGAGCCCAGGTCCTCGTCGCATGCCTCGAGCAGGCGGGCGTCGAGGTCGTCTTCGGGCTTCCGGGCGTGCACAACCTCGCCGCGTGGGAGGCCCTGCGCGAGTCCTCCATCCGCCTGGTGGGCGTGCGTCACGAGCAGGCGGCGGTCTACGCGGCCGACGGCTACGCCCGCGCGACCGGGCGCCTCGGCGTCGCGCTGGTGACCACCGGCCCCGGTGCCGCGAACACGCTCGGCGCCACGGGAGAGGCATGGGCCAGCGGCTCGCCCGTGCTCGTCATCGCGACCGACGTCCCTACCGGCCTGCGCCGGGCAGGCGTGCACCGTGGCTCCCTGCACGAATCCACCGACCAGGCCGGCATGTTCGCGCCGGTGACGAAGGCGAGGCGCTCGGGCGTCGATGCCCTGAGCGCCGCGCACGAGGCGCTCGCCGCGCCCCAGCGCCCCGTCTACCTCGAGGTCGCGACCGACCTGCTCGTGGCGGACGCCCAGCCGCCCCCGGCGGTGGACGACGTCGCGCATGCGGCGCCCGTCCCGGGTGACGTCGAAGCGGCCGCCGCGCTGCTGCAGGCCGCGCAGCGCCCGCTGGTGTGGGCCGGCGGCGGCGCGCTGCGCGCAGGCGCGGGCGCCGAGGTCGCCGCGCTGGCCGAGGCGATCGGCGCGCCGGTGCTGACGACGTACTCCGCGCGCGGCCTGGTCGGCGACCACCCGCTCGCCGTCGGCCTGCCGCCGCATGTGCCCGAGGCGGGGAGGCTGTGGGACGCCGCCGACGTCGTCGTGGCGATCGGCAGCGACCTCGACGGGATGATGACCCAGAACTGGCGCATGCCCGCACCCCCGGCGCTCGTCGCAGTGAACGTCGATCCCGGCGACGCGGGGAAGAACTACCCCGCCGACGTGACCGTCGCGGGCGACGCGCGCGTGGCGACCGGGCGGCTGGTCGCCGCGGTCGACGGCGGGCGCGCGCCGTGGGTCGAGCTGGACGCGCTGCGCGCCGCCGCCCGGCGGCGCCTGTCGGCCGAGCACCCCGCCGAGATGGCGTTCCTCGAGGCATTCGCTCGCGGCGCCGGGCCGGAGGCCGTCGTCCTGGCCGACATGTGCATCCCCGGCTACTGGCTGGCCGGCTTCGGCGCCGTCGCGGCCCCGCGGCGCCTCCAGTACCCGATGGGGTGGGGAACCCTGGGCTACGCCTTCCCCGCCTCGCTGGGCGCGGCGTGCGCCGGCGCCGGTCCCGTCGTCTCGGTCTCGGGCGACGGCGGCTTCCTGTTCGCCTGCGGCGAGCTGGCGACCGTCGCCCAGGAGCAGCTGCCGCTCACGGCGGTGATCGTGGACGACGGGGGCTACGGGATGCTGCGCTTCGACCAGCGCCAGTCCGGCCGGGAGACCTACGGGGTGGACCTGCATACGCCCGACTTCGTCGCCCTGGCACGCAGCTTCGGCGTGCGGGCGCAGGCGGTCGACGGCCTCGGCGACGCGTTCGCCGGCGCGCTCGCCGAGCACGTCGCCGACCCGGCCCCGTCGGTCCTGGTCGCCTCCGCTGCGCTCGAGCCGCCGCCGACGACCTCGCCGCGCTGGTACCGCTCTTCGCGCGCGTAGCACCGTTCAGCGTGGTATTCCAGCCGTTCGTCCCGACGCGGACTGTGTGACGAATGCCCTCTTGACGCTGCTTTTCGGACCTTCGAAGGTCACGGGTGAGGGGGCGGCGGATCCGACCGGACCCCGTCGCTCCCTCATTGCGGGCGCGGGCCGCTCGTGGCCGCAGGCCGCTCAGGCTCAGCCGAGCCGGAAGCCCGTGTCGGCCTCGACGTCGGCGGTCTCCATCTGCGCCTTCTGCAGCCGGCCGGCGTAGTCCCAGTTCATCGACTGCCAGCGCGTGAACTGGTCGAGCACCCACACGCCGGACTGGCGCGAGCCGTTGCCCGACTTGCCGTTGCCGCCGAAGGGCAGGTGCGCCTCCGCGCCGCTCGTCGAGTTGTTCACGCTCACCATGCCGGCCGTGATGCGCTCGCGATAGCGGAACGCGTGGCGCGGGTTCGTCGTGTAGATCGACGCGCTCAGCCCGTAGCCATGGCCGTTGGCCAGCGCCATCGCGTCCTCCCAGTCGGAGAAGCGCGCCACGCCCACCAGCGGCCCGAACGTCTCGGTGACGGCCAGCTCGTCGTCGCCGCGCACGCCCGAGACGATCGTCGGGTGCACGAACAGCCCCCGCTCGGGATCGCCTACGAACCCGTCCCGCGGGTTCCCGGCCGTGATGCGGCCGACGCCGCTGGAGCCCTGGACCCCGTGGTGGTCGCGGATCAGCCCCAGCCACTTCTCCTCGAAGTTCTGCAGGAAGCGCTCGTGGATCATCGGGCCGTAGAGCACGTCCTGCCGCGGGTCGCCGATCGCGGCGCCCTCGACGGCCGTCGTCAGGCGCGCGAGGAACTCGTCGTGGATCGCCTCGTGCGCGATGACCGTCCCCAGGGACGTGCAGCGCTGGCCGGCCGTCCCGAACCCGCTGAACAGCGCGCCCTCGACGGCCAGGTCCAGGTCGGCGTCGTCCATGACGACGAGCGGGTTCTTGCCGCCCAGCTCGAGGCACGGCGACTGTAGGTGGCGCCCGCACAGCTCGCCGATCTGGCGCCCGACCTGCGTCGAGCCCGTGAAGCCGACCTTGTCGACGAGTCCGCGCGCGAGCGAGGTCTCCAGTCCGGCGAAGGTCGTCGGCCCGTCGGCCAGGACGAGGTTGAAGACGCCGTCCGGCAGCCCGCCGTGCAGGAAGAGCTGCGCCAGCGCGTCACCGAGGGCCGGCGCGTACTCGGCCGGCTTCCACACGACCGCGTTGCCGCACAGCAGCGCCGGGACGAGGTACCAGGAGGGCACCGCGACGGGGAAGTTGCCCGCGGTGATGATCGCCGCCACCCCGACCGGAGTGCGGTAGGTGAAGAGCTGCTTGTCCGGCATCTCGCTCGGCACCGTCTGGCCGTAGAGCCGGCGCCCTTCGCCCAGGAAGAAGTTGCACGTGTCGATGATCTCCTGCACCTCGCCGAGCGATTCGGCGTAGGGCTTGCCGACCTCGGCGGTGACCAGGCGGGCCAGCGCCTCCTTGTTGTCCTCCACCAGGCGCCCGATCTGCTGGATCGCGCGCCCGCGAACGGGCGCGGGGACCGCCGCCCACCCGGGCTGGGCGTCGCGCGCCGCCTCGCACGCCGCGACGAACGTGCCGGCGTCGCCGAGCGCGACCTCGGCGACCACCTCGCTGGTATCGGACGGGTTGGTGGACTGGACCATGCCGCCGGGCCCCTCGCTGATGGGGCGGCCGGCGACGATCGAGGAGACGGTGCGAGACATGGGCGCACGGTATCGCCGGAGCCCCCTTTTGGGCCACCGGCGGCTCGTATCCTCAAGGAGCTTCCGCCGCGGCCCGATGACCGCATCGTGTCCCGTCTCGCTCGACTTCCCCTGCTCGTGCCTGCGCTCGCCGTCCTGGCGTTTGCGCTCGTCCCCGTCTCGGGCGCCCACGCCGCCACGGCCGGGGTGAACCTGGCGGGCGTCCCGACGCCCGCGGACCTCGACGCCGCCGCGGCGAGCGGGGCGCACTCGGTGCGCGTGTTCGCGCGCTGGGTCGACGCCGAGCCCTCCCAGGGGCCGATCCGCCCTGAGTGGCAGAAGGCCTTCCAGGACATCGCCGCCGGCGCCAAGGCCCGCGGCATGACGCCCGTGTTCGTCATCACCGCCTCGCCCCAGTGGGCGTCGGGCTCGGCCAACCCGAACACGCCGCCCTCGCCCGACCACGTCGGCGACTTCGCCGCGTTCACCGGCCAGGTGGCCGGGCTGCTGAAGGGCAACGGCGCCGCCTACGAGATCTGGAACGAGGAGGACGAGTCCGACTTCTGGTCCAGCGGCCCCGACCCCGCGCGCTATGTCGCCCTCCTCAGGGGCGCCTATGGCGCGATCAAGGCGGCCGATCCGTCCGCTCCGGTCCTCCTCGGCCCGCTGACCGGCAACAACTACGCCTTCCTGCAGCAGCTCTACGACGCGGGCGCCAAGGGCTCGTTCGACGCCGCCTCGGTGCACACCGACACCGCCTGCCTCGACCGCGGGCCCGACCAGTTCTACCGCGACAACGGACGGCTGGCTCGCTTCACCTTCCTCGGCTACCGCGAGGTCCGCCAGACGATGCTCGCCAACGGCGACGACAAGCCGATCTGGATGACCGAGCTGGGCTGGTCGACGACCGGCCAGACGTGCTCGCGCGGGACGTGGGCGGGGCAGAAGCCGGCCGGCGTCACCGAGGCCAATCAGGCCACCTACCTCCGCATGGCCTTCCACTGCATGGCCGGGGACTCCTACGTCCAGCAGGCGCTGTGGTTCACGCAGCGTGACGCCGCCGCAGCCGACGGCGAGCTCAACCGCTACGGCCTGCTGCGCTTCGACGGCTCCGCCAAGCCCTCGCTCGCCGCGTTCTCCGACGTCGCCGCCGGGCGCGACACGATCACCGGTGCGTGCGGGGACTTCGATCCCCCCGTCATCACGATCCAGCGGCCCACGGCGGGCGTGCAGTACGCCGCGGCGCTCACGATCCAGGCGGTCGCCACCGACGCGTCCGGGATCGGGCGCATCACGTTCAAGGCCGACGGCAAGGAGATCCGCAACTTCACCGGCGCCGACGCCAAGAACGGCCAGGCCGTGAGCATCGGCTGGCAGGGCGCCAAGAAGCTCTCGATGGGCAAGCACACGATCACGGTCGAGGCGCTGGACCCCTCCGGCAACACCTCGACCCAGTCGGTCGACGTCGTGCACGTCGACGCGTCGAAGCTCGGGAGCACGCTGCCGACGAAGGTCACGGTCAAGTCGCTCAAGCGCAACGGCCGCAAGGCCACGCTGCGCGGACTGGTCGTCAAGACCGGTGAGCTCGGGCTGTCGGGCAAGGCGCAGGTCGTGTGGCAGTGGAAGGCGTCGGGCAAGGCGAAGTTCAAGACGCTGCACAAGTCCCTGAAGCCCGCCAACAAGCCGTTCACGTTCACCCAGACGCTGCGCAAGGGCGGCAGCTGGCGCGTGCAGGTCAGGTACGTCGCCGTGGCGCCCTACAAGGCTTCGGCCTCGGCCTGGAAGGCGTTCACCGTCAAGTAGCCTCGCGACGGTGGAGCGCTCGCTCGCCGTCATCGGGGCCGGAGTCTTCGGCGCATCGCTCGCCCGCCACTGCGCGCGGGCGGGATGGCGGGTCACGCTCGTCGAGCAGGTCGCGCCGGGTCATGCGCGCGCCGCCTCCGGCGACGAGTCGCGGCTGATCCGCTGCTCGCACGGCGACGACGAATGGCACACGTCGCTCGCCCGCCGCGCGTGGCAGCTGTGGCACGAGATCGACCCGCGCCTGGTCGCGCCGGCGGGCGTCGCGTGGTTCGCGCGTCGCGAGGACGGGTGGGAGGCGGCCAGCGAGCGCACGCTGCGCGCGCAGGGGATCCCCTGCGAGCGCGTGGACCCCGCGACGCTGTTCCCCGCCTGCCGCGACGGCGACCTCGCGTTCACGCTGTTCGAGCCCGAGGCCGGCATCCTGCGCGCCCGCGAGGCGACCCGCGAGCTGACCCGCCAGGCGGTCGCCGAGGGCGCCGAGCTGGTGCTCGCCCGCGCCCGGCCGGACGGCGCGGCGGCGGTCCTCGACAGCGGGCGGCGGCTCGAGGCCGACCACGTGGTGTGGACCTGCGGCGGGTGGCTGCCCGGCCTGTTCCCGGGGCTGGTCGACGACGTGCGGATCACCCAGCAGGACGTCTTCTACTTCGGCGCCGGGGCGTCGTGGCGCACCCCCGGCGTGCCCGGCTGGGTCGACTACGACGGCGCGGCGTACGGCCTGGGCGACCTGGACGGCCGCGGGGTCAAGGTCGCGCCCGACGTCGAGGGGCCGCCGATCGACCCCGAGACCGCCCGGCGCGTTCCCCTGGCGCGGCACGAGCGCCTCGCCCGCGAGTACCTGGCCCACCGCTTCCCGGCCCTGGCCGCCGCCCCGCTCGTCGGCACCCGCACCTGCCACTACGAGATCACGCCCGACACGCGCTTCGTCGTCGCCCCGCACCCTGACCACGACGGCGTGGTCTGGCTCGTCGGCGGCTCCTCGGGCCACGGCTTCAAGCACGGCCCCGCCCTCGCCGAGCGCCTCGAGGGCTGGCTGACCGGGACGACCGCGCCCGACCCGCGCCTGGGACTGGGCACCCGCGATGCCCACAGCGGGCTCCGCACGGCGGGCTCGATCACGCCGGAGCGCTGACCGCCCAAGCGCTGTCCGTGTCCCCGGCGGACCACGCCTCGGCGAACGGCCAGGGCCCGAACCCGCTGCTGGGCGTGATGTGCCCGGCCCCGGGGAAGACGTCGGCGCGGATGTCCAGCGGCGTCGCGTAGGTGTCCTGTGCGCCCCGCGGGTTGTAGGGGTCGCCGTCGGAGCACGCGATGCGGATCTCGCCACGAACGCCGGCGCGCACGGGAGCCGGGTCGAAGGTGCCGATGCGCAGGTCGGCACCCTCCTCGGGCACCTCCGCGTCCGCGGGGGGCGAGACGAGCAGCAGGCGGTCGACGCGCTCGTCCTCGGTCACCGACGCCGCGGCGCGGAACCACAGCAGGCACGCGAGCGAGTGGCAGACGACGACGCGCTCGGCGCCGGGGTCGAGCTGTGCGAGCTGCTCACGCAGGCACGCGCTCCATCCCGCGTACGTGGGCGCGTCGGTGTCGGGCAGCGACGGATACAGCACCTGGTGGCCCTGCTCGGCGAGGCGGGCGGCCAGCCAGAACTGCCAGTGCTCCGGCGGGCGATGGTTCGCGATGCCGTGGAGGATGAGGAAGGACTTGCTCATGTCGCGCGATGACATTACGTTTCAGACGGTGGTGACTCCAATGACTTTGGCGCATCGCGCGCATGACTGAATCCCAGGTCCGCGCCTTCATCGCCGTCGCGGAGTGCGGCAGCTTCGGCGAGGCCTCACGCCGGCTCCATCTGAGCCAGCCCGGCGTCAGCCGGGCGGTGCAGTCCCTCGAGGGCGAGCTGGGCGCGCCGCTGCTCGTGCGCACCCGCGGCGCCGTGTCGCTGACCCCGCTGGGCGAGCGAGCGCTCGTCCGTGGCCGCGCCATCGTCGCCGAGGCGGACGCGATGCGCCAGGAGCTCGACGAGCAGCGGGGGATCGCCAGCGGGCGCGTGCGCCTCGGGTCGATGCCGAGCGTCTCGGCTGCGGTGCTCCCCGGCCTCCTCGCCCACCTAGAGCGCCGGCACCCGGCGCTGACGGTGACCGTCCTCGACGGCCACGACGACGAGCTCGTCGCCTGGGCGCGCGACGGCATGGTCGACCTCGCGGTCGTCGCCGCCGATGACGCGGCGCTCGAGCAGCAGCCGCTCCTCGTCGACGAGTTCTTCGCGGTCCTACCGGCTGACCACGCGCTCGCCGGGCGCCGCTCGGTCGATCCGCGCGCGCTCGCCGACGAGCCGTTCATCCTGACCCAGGCCGGATGTGAGCGGCTCGTGCTGTCGGCCCTGGCCGCCGCCGGGGTCGCGCCGAACGTCCGCTACCAGGTCACCGAGGCCTCCTCGATCCTGGCGATGGTCGACGAGGGGCTCGGCGTCTCCATCATGCCCGGCCTCGCGGCCCAGGACCGCCCGTCTTCCGTCGTCCTTCGCCCGCTGCGCCCGCGCGCAGAGCGACGGCTGTCGCTGGCCTACGCGCAGCGCCAGGCTCTGTCGCCCGCGTGCAGGGCCTTCCTGACCGAGGCCGCCGCGTGGACGGCTCGCCGCGGTCGGCGCGCGGCTGTGCGGGCGGTATAGCCTAGGCACGCCCGGCGAGCCAAAGGGGGAGAGCACGTGAACGACGAGTACCCGGTGCGGTTCTCGGTCGACTACCCCGACCGGGACCTCGACCGCCTGACCACCGCGTTGCGGATCTTCATGGTCATCCCGATCGCGATCGTGCTCGCCAGCGTCGGCGGCTACCGGGACGGTGGCGGATGGGGCGGCGGCTCGCGCGAGACGACGATCGCCATCGGCGGAACCGGGCTCCTGTTCATCCCGCCGCTGCTGATGATCCTCTTCCGCCAGAAGTACCCGCGCTGGTGGTTCGACTGGAACCTCGAGCTCCTGCGCTTCACCAACCGCGTCGGGACCTACGTGGCGCTGATGAGCGACCGCTACCCGTCGACCGACGAACGGCAGTGGGTGCGGCTCGACGTCCCCTACCCGGACGCCCGCCGCGACCTCAACCGCTGGCTCCCGCTGGTCAAGTGGCTCCTGGCCATTCCGCACTACGTCGTGCTGTTCTTCCTCTACCTCGGCGCGATCGTCGCGGTGATCGTCGCCTGGTTCGCGATCCTCTTCACCGGCCGCTACCCGCGCGGGAGCTTCGACTACGTCGAAGGCGTCATTCGCTGGCACAACCGCGTCGTCGGCTACGCCTTCATCCTCGTGACCGACCGCTACCCGCCGTTCACGCTCGGCCGGACGGAACCCCACCCGGGCACGCCGGCCGCCAACGAGTGAGGCGTCCCGCCGGCGGCCCCGAGCGTCCGCCACCCTCGCCCGCCAGACCAATCCGCCTGAGACTCATGCGGCGCACGCGCGCGCACGAATGAGCCCCAGCGCTCAGCCCGTCGCCACGGCCGGCACCCGCTCGCGCGCCTCGAGCAGCCGCGCGAGCTTCGCCGGCGTGTCCTCCTCGCTCAGCGGCGAGTACAGGACGAGGCGCTGGTCGGAGGCCTCGTGGCGGAAGACGGCGTGCTCGAACACGAGCTTGCCCTCGACCGGATGCAGCAGCTCCTTGCGGCCCTCGCCGCCGGTGGCGACCTCGTGGCGCTCCCACCACTTGCGGAACTCCGGGCTGGCCGCGCGCAGCGAGGAGATGAGCCGCTCGAAGGCGGGATCGCTGATGTGCCGGGCGCTGTCGGCGCGGAACTTGGCCACGATCCGCCGCGCGCCGCGCTCCCAGTCGGGCATCAGCTCTCGCCGGGAGGGATCCATGAACGTCAGCCACACGTGGTTGCGCGTGGATGGGTCCCGGCCCGGGTCCCACCCGAAGACGGCGCGCCACGCCTGGTTCCAGGCCAGGTAGTCCCATCGCCGGCCGATGATGTAGGCGGGGCTCGGGCCGAGGTTCTCCACCAGGCGCTTGAGCGTCGGCGAGACCCGCTCGGTAGGCGGCGGGCAGGCCGGTCCCTGCTCGCCGCGGCCGAGGAGGACGAGGTGCCCGCGCTCGGCAGGGGTCAGCCTCAGCGCGCGGGCGAGCGCTTCGAGCACGTCGAGTGATGCGCGGACGTCGCGGCCCTGCTCGAGCCACGTGTACCAGGTGGTGCCCACGCCGGCCAGGTGCGCGACCTCCTCGCGCCGGAGGCCGGGCGTGCGCCGGCGGCCGCCGGCCGGCAGGCCCACGTCCTCGGGCTGCAGGCTCGCGCGCCGCGTCCGCAGGAAGTCCGCGAGCTCGGATCGCCGGCGCTCGCCGTTGCGGGTCGCCGGTGGGCCGCCGTCGCCGTTGGGGTTCTTGGGGGGGTGATCGTGTACCAGGATAAGTGCCTCTCTTGTACCTGGATCGCCAGGATCGCAAACTGGCTGCGTGAATGCAACCATCCCCTTCCCGCGGCGCACACCCGGCTCCCGCCGCCGCCCAACGATCGTACCGCCCTCGATTCGCGCCAACGCGTTGCTGCTCGTGGTCTGCCTGGCGCAGTTCATGGTCATCCTCGATGTCGCGATCGTCAACGTCGCACTGCCTTCGATCCGTTCCGACCTGCACTTCTCCAGCGCCGGCCTGCAGTGGGTCGTCAACGCCTACACGCTCACCTTCGCCGGCTTCCTGATGCTCGGCGGGCGCTCCGCCGACCTCCTCGGGCGCCGGCGGGTCCTGCTCGTCGGCACCGCCGTCTTCGCCCTGACCTCGCTGCTCTGCGCGGTCGCGAGCTCGCGCGGGCTCCTGATCGGGGCGCGCGCCGTCCAGGGCGTCTCGGGCGCCATCGTGTCCCCGGCGACGCTTTCGATCATCGCGACATCGTTCGCCGAAGGTGCCGAGCGCAACCGCGCGCTGGGCGCCTGGGTGACGATGGGGGCGCTCGGAGCGTCATCGGGCGCGCTGCTCGGCGGCGTGCTGACGCAGTGGCTCGGGTGGCCCGCGATCTTCGCCATCAACGTCCCGCTCGGCCTGGTGGCGATCGTCCTCGGCCTCCGCGTGATCCCCGCGGGCGTCCGAAGCACGGGCCCACGCCACTTCGATCTGCTCGGCGCCGTGCTCGTGACGGCCGGCCTCGTGGGGATCACCGGAGGGATCGTCCGCAGCGACACGCTCGGCTGGGGCTCGACGGGCGTCCTGGCTCCGATCGCGGCGGGAGCCGGCCTGATTGGCGCCTTCCTGCTCGTCGAGGGCCGCTTCGCGCGTGCGCCGCTCGTACCGCTGTCGATCTTCCGCCTCCCGCAGCTGCGCGCCGCGAACCTCGTCGTGATCCTGATGTACGCCGCGTTCTTCGCGATGTGGTTCTTCCTCACGCTCTACTTGCAGCAGGTGCTCCACGACGACCCGATCCAGGCGGGGCTGGAGTTCCTGCCGATGACGGGCTCCGTGTTCGCGGGCTCGCGGGTCGCGCCGCGGCTCGTGGCGCGGTTCGGGGTTCGAGCCGTGGTGGTCGCAGGGATGCTGTCGGCGACGGCCGGACTCATCCTGCTCACCGGCGTCGCGCCGGGCGGCTCCTACGCCGCCGTCGTGCTCCCCGGTGGCGTGCTCGCCTCCCTGGGGATGGGCCTCGCGCTCGTCCCGGCGACGATCGCCGCGGTCCAGGGCGTGCCCGGCGCGCAGAGCGGGCTCGCCTCCGGGCTGCTCAACACCTCGCGGCTCGTCGGCGGCGCGCTCGGGCTCGCGCTACTGAGCTCGGTTGCGACGGCCCACACCCGGCACGAGCTCGTCTCGGCGGTGGCAGCGCCGCGGGCGCTGACCGACGGCTTCGCGCTGGCGTTCGAGATCGGCGCCGCGTTCTGCATCGCCGGTGCGCTGGTCGCGGTCGCGCTGCTGCGCGCGCGGCCGGCGCCGCCGGCCGACGTCGCGCCCGCGCCCGGGACGGCCGAGCCGGAGGCGATCGCGGCGTAGCCCTGCCGGGATCGCGCCTGAGCGGTGGGAGAACGCGCGTTTTCGGGAACAACAGGTCTGAAGCCGAGCATGTGGCTCGGCCCGCGGTTGGGGCGCTCGCGGAAACCCAAGCAGCCTTGGAGGAAGCAGATGGCTACAGCACGCGGCAGAGGCGGACACACCAGCGGAATCGGACTCGGCGGCATCCTGGTGATCGTGGGAATCGTCCTCGCGATCGTCTGGAGCTTCTGGATCGGGCTCATCATCGCGCTGGTGGGCCTCATCGCCTTCGGCGGATTCGCGAAGGGCAAGTGGTACTGAGCTGAGATCTCCAGGGCGGCCGACCGGCCATAGGGCCGGTCGGTAGCCGTCACGTCGGTCCGTAGCGGGCCTTATCGTGCCGCGGGCATGCGCCTGATCGTCGCCCGCTGCGAGGTCCGCTACTCCGGCCGCCTGACCGCCGTCCTCCCCGAGGCGCTGCGGCTGCTCATGATCAAGAGCGACGGGTCGGTGATGGTCCATGCCGACACCGGCGGGTTCAAGCCCCAGAACTGGATGACGCCGCCGACCGTCATCGAGGAGGAGGGCGAGCCGCCGGTGAGGATCGTCGTGCGCAAGCGCGCCGGCGCGTCGGAGGACCGGCTGGACATCGTGATCGCCGAGGTCGTCTCCGACGTCGTCCATGACATGGGCGAGGCCGCGGCGCTCGAGAAGGACGGTGTCGAGCGTGACCTGCAGGAGGAGCTCGCGGCGGCGCCGCACTGGTGCGGCGAGGGCTTCCGGCTAGTGCGTCGCGAGTGGCCGACGGACATCGGCCCGGTCGACCTCATGTGCCGCGACGCCGACGACGCCTGGGTCGCAGTGGAGATCAAGCGCGTGGCGACGATCGACGCGGTCGAGCAGCTCACCCGCTATCTCGAGCGGATCCGGCTGGATCCGGCGATGGGCGCCTGCCGGGGCGTGCTCGCCGCCCAGGCGATCAAGCCTCAGGCGCGGGTGCTGGCCGAGTCGCGCGGGATCGCGTGCGTCGAGGTCGAGCTCGCGGTGCTGCGCGGCGAGCGCGAGCCCGACCTCACGCTCTTCGCGGCCTGAGCGCCCGCGCGCTCCTGCCGGCGCAGGAACAGCACGATGCCGACGGCGATCCCCGCGATCGTGCACAGGCTCCAGGCGACGCCCTGCGTGAGCTGCGCCGCGATCGGCGCCGGGCACGAGTCGGCGATCGCCCAGCCGAGCCCGAAGATCGCCGCACCGGCGAAGTGGCGGCGCTGAGGGCGGGACGTCTCGAGGCGGATCGGGTGACCCGTGAACGCGGCGCGGGCGCCGTTGCGGCGCAGGAGCCAGAGCCCGGCCGATGCGACGGCGATCGCCGAGGCCATCATGAGGTAGAGGTAGGGATCGTCGAGCAGCAGCATCGCCCGGATGCGGTCGGGATCGCTGAACTGTCCCCACGAGATGAGGAAGCCGAACACGGCCCCGAACAGCGCCGCCGCGCCGCGCACGCGCATCAGATCAGCCCCTTGATCACGAACGACACGACGATCGCGGTGCCCATGAAGGTCGCCGTGGCGGCGAAGCTCGCGGTCGACCCGGCTGCGCAGCCGCCGAGCCCGTTGCCCGAGGTGCAGCCGCCGGCCGTCTTGGCCCCGAAGCCGATGAGGCCTCCGGCGACGACGAGCACCGCCCCGGCGAGGATCTGCCAGTGGCCGGTGAACGTCCGGGTCAGCCACCCGTAGCCGTGGTGGACGGTCGGCGCACCGGCGATCAGGCGGTACACCAGGCTGCCCGCCAGCACCCCGAACAAGAGCCACGACTTCCAGCCGAGCGCGTGCGTCCGGCCGGTCGCGCGCTCCACCACATCCGAGAAGCCGCCCAGCACCCCGAAGCGCTCGTTGATGGTGGCCGCGAGGCCGACGACGACGAGGCCGATCAGCGGCCCGAGCACGTACCAGGCGGGGCGGTGCAGCAGCGTCGCGCTCATGCGCGCGACTATAAGGTCCCGGCCATGTCCACCGCCGATACGCCGACCACCGACGCGCCGGTCCTGACGGAGCGCCGCGACAACGTCCTCCTGATCACGCTCAACCGCCCGCAGGCGCGCAACGCCGTCAACCTGGCGCTGGCCGAAGGCATCGCGGCCGCCCTGGACGACCTCGACGCCGATCCCGCGCTGGCGGTCGGCGTGCTGACCGGCGCCGGCGGGGGCTTCAGCGCCGGGATGGACCTCAAGGCGTTCGTCACGGGGGAGCGCCCGTGGGTCGGCGACCGCGGGTTCGCGGGCATCGTCCAGCGCGCCTCGAGCAAGCCGCTGATCGCCGCGGTCGAGGGCTTCGCCGTCGCCGGGGGGTTCGAGGTCGCACTGGCGTGCGACCTCATCGTCGCGGCCAAGGGGTCCAAGCTCGGCGTCCCCGAGGTCAAGCGCTCGCTCGTCGCCGCCGGCGGCGCGCTGCTCCGGCTGCCCCGCCGGATGCCCTATGGCCTCGCGATGGAGCTCGCGCTGACCGGCGACCCCATCACCGCCGAGCGCGCGTACGAGCTCGGCGTCGTCAACCGCCTCGCCGAGCCCGGCGCCGCGGTCGACGCCGCGCTCGAGCTCGCCGCCACGATCGCGAGGAACGGCCCGCTTGCGGTGGCCGCGACCAAGGCCGTGCTGCAGCGCCAGTTCGACTGGAGCGAAGAGGAGTTCTGGCAGCGGCAGGGCGAGATCGCGGGCCCCGTCTTCGGCTCGGAGGACGCGCGCGAGGGCGCGGTCGCGTTCTCGGAGAAGCGCGAGCCCGTCTGGAAGGGCCGCTGAACCACTGAGCTACATTGAGCTGATGGCGGTTCTCGCCGAACCGGCGTCGGTTCCGCGCTCGCAGCGCGAGGTCCGCATCGTCTTCGGCGCGCTGATGCTCGCGGTTCTGCTGGCGGCGCTCGACTCCACGATCGTCGCAACCGCGCTTCCCACGATCACCGCCGATCTCGGCGGGCTGAACCAGCTGTCGTGGGTCGTAACCGCCTACCTGCTCGCGTTCACGATCTCGACCCCGATCTACGGCAAGCTCGGCGACCTCCTCGGGCGCAAGCGCGTCTTCCAGATCTCGATCGTGATCTTCCTGGCCGGCTCCGCGCTGTGCGGCCTCGCGCAGAACATGGGCGAGCTCATCGTCTTCCGCGGACTGCAGGGCATCGGTGGCGGCGGCCTGATCGTGCTGGCCCAGGCGATCGTCGGCGACGTCGTCTCGCCACGGGAGCGCGGGCGCTTCCAGGGGCTGTTCGGCGCGGTGTTCGGCGTCAGCAGCGTGCTCGGCCCCCTCGCCGGCGGATTCCTCGTCGACAACGTCTCGTGGCGCTCGATCTTCTACGTCAACCTGCCGATCGGGGCGCTCGCGCTGGTCGTGATCGCGCTCGTGCTGCACATCCCGCAGGAGCGGCGCGAGGCGCGCATCGACTGGGCGGGCACCGCCCTGCTCGCGCTCGGGACGGGCTGCATCGTCCTGCTGACGAGCTTCGGCGGCACGACCTATCGCTGGACCTCGCCGCAGATCGTGGCCCTGGGCGTCGTCGGCGTGCTCGCCCTGGCCGCCTTCGTGCCCGTCGAGCGCCGCGCCGCCGAGCCGGTGCTTCCGCTCAGCCTCCTGACCGACCGGACGTTCGCCGTGGCCGGGGCCATCAGCTTCATCGTCGGCGTCGCGATGTTCGGCGCGACGACCTACCTGCCGCTCTTCCTGCAGGTCGTCAACGGCGCGAGCCCGACGGGGTCGGGGCTGGAGCTCCTGCCGCTGATGGCAGGCCTGCTGGGTGCGTCGATCGGCAGCGGTCAGCTCATCACGCGGTGGGGCCGCTACAAGCCGTTCCCGATCGCGGGCACGGCGATCATGGTCGGCGGCTTCCTGCTCCTGTCGACGATGGGTCCCGGCACCGCGGCGCTCAAGCGCTCGCTGGACATGCTCGTCCTGGGCATCGGCATCGGCCTCGTCATGCAGGTGCTCGTCCTCGTCGTCCAGAACGCCATCGACTACCGCAACCTGGGCGTCGCGACTTCGGGCGTCGTCTTCTTCCGCTCGATCGGCGGCTGCTTCGGGGTGGCGGCCTTTGGCGCGATCTTCTCCAACCGCCTGGTGAGCGACCTTTCGCGTCTGGGTTCCGCGCTCCCGCCGAGCGCCAAGTCGGGCCACGTCCCGCCGTCGCAGATCGCGCGCCTGCCCGCGCCGATCCGCGACGGCTTCGTCAGCGCCTACACGGACGCCCTGACGACCGTGTTCGTGGTCGCCGCGCCGGTCGCCGCCCTGGCGTTCGTCCTCGCCTGGCTGCTGCCCGAGCACCCGCTGCGCACCACGGTGGAGACCGCCGGTGTCGGCGAGGCTTTTGCGATGCCGAGGGAGCAGAGCTCGCTGGCCGAGATCGACCGCGCGCTGTCGACGCTGACACGCCGCGACAGCCGCCGGCGCATCTACGACGAGCTTGCCCGGCGCGCGGGCGTCGACCTGGAGCCGCGCACCGCCTGGGTGCTGGCGCGTGTCGCCGAGCACGCCCCCGTCCGCCCGGAGCAGCTGGCCGACTGCTACGGGCTCGACGCCGCGCGGGTAGAGGCGCGGGTGCAGGAGCTGCGGGACCGCGGGCTCGTCGACGTCCGCGAGGACGGGACGCTCGTGCCGTCACCGGCGGGGCAGGCGCTGCTCGACCGGCTGATCGCCGCGCGTCGCGACCGGCTGGCCGAGCTGCTGGATGGATGGGCGCCCGAGCAGCACGACGAGCTCGCGGTGCTCCTGGATCGGCTAGCCTCGTCCTCGGTCGCCGATCACCCCGATGCGGCCGAAGGCGGCCACGGGGCGAAGCCCGTGGCGGCCTGACCGCCGGCCCTGGACCGCCGGTCGAACGCCGCTCGACCGGCGGCAGGAAATCTCGGACGGGCGGCCTCCGCGTCCCTACCCTGCGGCCATGTCGGCGCGCGCGCCTCAGATCGTCGCATTCGGAGGCGGCGGCTTCTCGATGGAGGCCGGCAACCCGCTCCTCGACGACTACGTGCTGTCGCTGACCTCGGCCGAGCGCCCGCGCGTGTGCTTCCTCCCGACCGCCTCCGGTGACGCCGATCACTACGTCGTGCGCTTCTACCGGGCGTTCTCCGCAGCGCGTTGCGAGCCCTCGCACGTCTCGCTGTTCCGCCGCGACCGCGGCGGCGGCGCGGTGGAGGACGATCTCGAGGCGCACCTGCTCTCGCGGGACGTGATCTACGTCGGCGGTGGCAGCGTGCTGAGCCTGCTCGGCGCATGGCGCGCGCACGGCCTGGACCGCGTGCTCGCGGCGGCCTGGCGCAACGGGACGGTGCTGTGCGGGCTGAGCGCGGGCTCGCTGTGCTGGTTCTCCGAGGCGGTGACCGCCTTCCACGGCCCGCCCCAGCGGGTCGACGGCCTCGGGCTGCTGCCGTACTCCAACTGCGTGCACTACGACGGCGAGCCGTCGCGCCGTGAGGAGTACCGGCGCTTCATCGCCGAGGGGATGTGCGCGGGCTATGCCGCCGACGACGGCGTCGGCCTGCATTTCGTCGGCACCGAGCTGGCCTGCGCGGTGGCCTCGCGCCCCGGGCGGCGCGCGTGGCGCGTGGAGGCCTGCGACGGACAGGTGACCGAGACGCCGCTGGAGACGATGGACCTCGGGGCCCGCGCCCCGGCGCTGGCCGCCGCATGACGCCCCGCACCATCCTCGCCATGGGCGGCGGGGGCTTCACGATGGAGCCGGGGAACCCCGTCCTCGACGACTTCATCCTCGGGCTGGCCGGGCGCATGGTGCCGCGGATCCTGTTCCTGCCCACCGCGGGCGGCGACCCGTCCGAGCAGATCACGCGCTTCCGCGCGACGTTCGGCGACAAGCAGTGCGAGCCGACGGTCCTGTCGCTGTTCCGGCTGGCCGACGTTCGCCGCCCGCTGCGCGAGCTCGTGCTCTCGCAGGACATCGTCTACGTCGGCGGCGGGTCGATGCGCAATCTGCTCGCGATCTGGCGGGTCCACGAGCTCGACACGATCCTCCGCGAGGCCTGGCATCGCGGCGTCGTGCTGGCGGGCCTGAGCGCCGGGGCGATGTGCTGGTTCCAGGGCGGGGTGACGACGTCGTCGGGGCGACCGGAACCCACGCCCGGTCTCGGCTTCCTGCCCGGCTCGCTGAGCGTGCACGCCGACAGCGAGCCGGCCCGCCGCCCGGTGCTCCACGCGGCGATCCGCGCCGGCTCGCTCCCGCCCGGCTACGTCGCCGACGACGGCGCCGGCCTGCTGTTCCGGGGCACGCGCCTGGACCGCGCGGTCGCCTCGCGCCCCGACGCCCGCTGCGCGCGCGTCGAGCGGGTCGGCGACGAGGTCGTGGAGACGCCGATCATCCCCGACGTCCTGCCCCACGCCGACGGCGCGCCGCGCGCGGCGCCTGACGACATCCAGGAGTTCCGGCGTGCGCGCTACGGATCGCTCTCGCGCTGAGCGACCAGCACCACCTGCAGCGCGAACAGGGCGGGGTGCCAGGCAGCCGCTCGATCCGCCAGACGGCCCAGCGCCGGCAGGCGCGCCTGAAGCGGCAGCGGCGCCGGGGCGAAGGCCTCCGAGACGACGCGCAGGCCTGCCGCCGCCACGAGGGCGTGGGCGCTCTGGCGGGTGAAGAAGCGCAGGTGGGTGACGTCGAAGAGGCCGTGCGGGGCGTAGTCGAAGCGACCGCGCAGGAGCGCCCGGCGCCCGGTCCAGTGGGCGATGTTCGGCACCGACACGACCACGCGCCCGCCGGGGGCGAGCAGCGAGGCCAGGAAGCCCAGTGCGTCCCAGGGGTCGTGCAGATGCTCCAGCACGTCGCCGCAGACGATCGCGTCGAAGCGCTCCAGCGCCTCGAGCTCGGCACGGCAGGCTGCGTCCTCGATGTCCCCCGTGAGCACCGCCTCGCACTGCTCGCGCGCGGCGGCGGCGGCCTCGCGGTCGGGCTCCACGCCGGTGACGGTGCAGCCCGAGCGGGCCAGCTCGGCGGCGAGGTAGCCCGTCGCGCAGCCCACGTCGAGGACGCGGCTGCCGGCGGGCACCTCGGCGGCGAGCAGCCGGTGGCTGTCCGACAGGCCGTGGGCGGCGACGAGCTGCGCGTAGGGGGCGGCGGTCACCCGCTCTCGCCCCACGCCGTCGCCAGCAGCGAGCGCGGGCCGCCGCGGTCGCGGTGCTCGCACAGGTACACGCCCTGCCAGGTCCCCAGCGCCAGGCGCCCACCGCTCACCGGCAGCGACAGCGAAGGCCCGAGCAGCGAGGCCTTGATGTGCGCGGGCATGTCGTCCGGACCCTCGAGCGTGTGCGTCCAGCCGCCGAAGTCCTCGGGCACGACCGTGTCGAACCAGGTCTCGAAGTCGGCCCGGACGTCGGGCGAGGCGTTCTCGTTGATCGTCAGCGACGCCGACGTGTGGCGGAGGAACAGGTGGCACAGCCCGACCCGCAGATCGCGCAGCTCGGGCAGCGCCTCGACCACCTCCCGGGTGATCAGGTGAAAGCCCCTCGGGCGGGGGGGCAGGGCGATCTCACGCTGGATCCACATCGCCGCGCAATCGTGCCACGCGCAGGTCGACGCGGTCGGGACGCGCGGCGCGGAACGGCACGCCCTCCGCGTCCAGCAGCGCGCGCTGGCGCTGACCCTTGGCGAGGCTCCCGTCGGCGCGGACGACGCGGTGCCAGGGCAGTCCGGGCTCGTCGCTGGTGCTCAGGACGCTGCCGGCGAAGCGGGGCGCACCGGGGGAGACGTCGCCGTAGGTCCGCACGAACCCTTCCGGGATGGCGCGGATCCGGCGCAGCACGGCCTCGGCGCGGACATCGTTCACCGAGCCACCGTACCCGCGTCTACACTCGCCGCGTGCCCGCGCTCCGCATCCGTGCGCGGCGTCTCGGCTACCGGGTCGCGCATCGCCTGCTGCGCGGCTGGTGGTTCGTGCGCCGCCCGCACACGCAGGGCGTCAAGTGCCTGCTGTTCGACGGCGAGCGCGTGCTGTTCGTCCGCCACGCCTACGGCGACCGCAAGGCGTGGGAGCTCCCGGGCGGGGGGCTGCGCCGGGGCGAGGAGCCGGCCCTCGCCGCACGGCGCGAGATGCGCGAGGAGCTCGGCGTCGACCTCGACTGCTGGGCCCCGTCCGGGAGCACGCAGACGACCGGCCTGCACAAGACCGTCACGCTGCATCTGTTCCGGGCGCCGGTGCGGGGCGAGCGCATCGAGCTCGGGCTCGCCGAGCTCGAGGAGGCCCGCTGGGCCGATCCTTCCGCGCCGCCCATGCCGCTGGGGCGCGACGCCGCCGCGGTCCTCGCGTTCGCGGGTCTGGTTGTGAACAGCGAACATAAATAAACGGAGCAGGCGATCCGTTTTCGCTAAAGTGGGGCGCGCGATCCGTTTATCGCTCCTCCCTCTCTCGCAGCCGACCGAAAGGACCCCCATGGCGGACACGCCAACGACAGCTGCCGCGGCCCCCCGGGCGCGTGGCGCGCGCTTGCCGTCGAGCCCCTGGCTCGTTCTGGTCATCGTCTGCTTCGCGCAGTTCATGGTCGTGCTGGACGCGACCATCGTGAACGTCGCCCTGCCGTCCATCCAGAAGGACCTGAACCTCTCCGCTCAGAACCTGCAGTGGATCGTCAACGCCTACACGCTCGTCTTCGGCGGGTTCCTGCTGCTCGGCGGCCGCGCGGCCGACCTGCTCGGCCGGCGCCGGTTGTTCGCGATCGGCCTGGCGATCTTCTCGGCCGCCTCCCTGGTCAACGCGCTGGCGCAGTCCGGCGAGATGCTGATCATCGCCAGAGGCTTCCAGGGCCTCGGCGGCGCGCTGGTCTCGCCGGCGGCCCTCTCGATCATCACGACGACGTTCGACGAGGGGCCCGATCGCACCAAGGCGCTCTCCGTGTGGGGCGGCATCGCCGCCGGCGGCGCGGCCTTCGGGCTGCTGCTGGGCGGGATCCTGACCCAGACGCTCAGCTGGCAGTGGAACTTCATCGTCAACGTGCCCGTGGGCATCGCCGTCCTGGCGGCGACGATGCGGTTCGTGCCGGAATCGCGTCAGGAGGGCGCCGTTCGGCATTTCGACGTGGCTGGCGCGGTGACCGTGACCGGCGGCCTGATGGTGCTCGTCTACGCCATCGTCAAGGCCCAGCAGTGGGGCTGGGGATCCACGACGACGCTCGCGTGGGCCGCGGTCGCAATCGCCCTGCTCGTTGCGTTCGTCGCGATCGAGCAGCGCTCCCGGAGCCCGCTGGTGCGCCTCTCGTTCTTCCGGATGCGCTGGATCTCGACCGCCAACGCGACGATGTTCGTCGTCGCCGGCGGGATGTTCGGCATGTTCTACTTCGCCTCGCTGTACGTGCAGGAGATCCTCGGCTACGGGCCGCTGAAGGCCGGTGCGGCGTTCCTGCCGGTCTCGGCGGGCATCATGGTCGGAGCCGGGCTCTCCCAGCAGCTCATCGGACGGGTGGGCGTCAAGCCGGTCGTGATGGCGGGCATGACGCTCGCCGCCGGCGGCCTGGCGACCCTCGCGGCCACGACGCAGCTGGACGGCACCTACCTGGCGCTGCTCGCCGGCCTCCTGCCGATGGCCGTGGGCATGGGCCTGACGTTCGTGCCCCTGACGCTCATCGGCACCGCCGGCGTGGCGCCGACCGACGCGGGACTGGCGTCGGGCACGTTCAACACGTCACAGCAGGTGGGCGGCGCGCTGGGCCTCGCCGTCCTCGCCACCCTGGCCAGCAACAAGACCGCCAACGTGCTCGGCGGCCTCGGCCACGCGCCGTCGGTCGTGAACCAGCACCAGGCGCTCGTCGACGGCTTCCAGGTCGCGTTCATCGCGGCCGCGATCCTGATGGCGGCCGGCCTCGCGATGGTGACCGTGGTGCTGCGCCGGCGCGACGTCGAGAACGTGCACGTGGGCGACGCGGTGGCGGTGGCGGCGTAGCGGGCCGCCGCTGGAACTAGGCTAGATGCCGATGGTCAGCAAGCATGCTCAGAGCGCGGGCGGTGTGGGGGCGGCGACACGCCGCCCCCGCGCCGACGCCCTGCGCAACCGCACGCGGCTGATCGACGCCGCCGTCGCCGTCTTCGCCGAGCACGGACTGGATGTGAGCGTGGCCCGCATCGCCGGCCGCGCGGGCGTCGGCACCGCCACGTTGTTCCGGAACTTCCCCACGAAGGACGATCTGATCTATGCGGTGATCGAGGCACGCGTCAGCGAGTTGCTCCAGATCGCGGAGCGCGCGCTCGAGGTCGAGGACCCGGCGGCGGCGTTCGAGCAGTTTCTCTTCGCCGTCGCCGACATCCAGGTCCGCGACCGCGGTTTCTTCGAGGCGATCCACAGCCGCCTCATCGACGAGCCCGCGCTGCTCGAGTGCAAGCTGGACATGACCGGAGCCGGCGAGAAGATCCTCAAGCGCGCACAGAATGCGGGCGCCGTGCGCAAGGACGTCGGCGCCGAGGATCTGCGCTTCATCGTGTCGTCGGCCGTCAGCCACGACAGCGCGGCCCACCCCGATCTGCACCGCCGCTACCTACAGATCATGCTCGACGGCCTGCGCCCCGAGCGCGCCAGGCCGCTGCCGGTGGCAGCGCCGCCGGCTCAGGGCTGACCGGGGCACAGGCCTCAGAGCTCAGGCATCCCGCCGTTGCCGGAACGCCTTCTCGACCGACCGGAGGAGCGAGGGCTTGTGCGCGCCGGCCGTCAGCTCCCCCGACAGGCCGCCCGTCTCACGTGCCACCAGCGGCACGGCCTTCTTCCTCCGCGTCATGCAGCGCGGGCAATATGCCAGCGCAAGCGCGCCACGGGGGTTGATCGAGACATGGCAGGCCGGGCAGGAAAGCTGCGACATAGAGGCTCCAAGTCACTCGGAAGACGACGGCATCCACCGGGGAAGCGATCCACATCGGCCCCCCGCGCGGCAGGTACGACGCTAGGGCCCTGCGCCGCCGATGTGTAGGTGCGGGTGCACAACCAACGTTAGATTTCGGTTGATGCGCAGAGGCACCTACTCCATCGTCGCCCGCGACCCGCACACCGGCGAGCTGGGCGCGGCCGTCCAGTCGCACTGGTTCGGCGTCGGGCCGATCGTGCCGTGGGTGCGCCCAGGCGTCGGCGCGGTCTGCACGCAGTCGATCGCCGAGCCCGCCTACGGGCCCCGGGGGCTCGACCTCATGGCCGACGGCGCTCGCGCCGTCGAGGCGCTGGACGCCCTCCTGAGCGACGACGAGCAGGGCCGCTACCGCCAGGTCGCGGCCGTCGATGTCCACGGCAACGTCGCCGTCCACACGGGCTCGGGCTGCATCGCGCACGCCGGCGACCAGGGCGGCCACCAGTTCAGCGCCCAGGCCAACATGATGGCGTCGCCCGACGTCTGGCCCGCGATGGCGCGCGCCTACGAGAGCGCGGCCGGCCCGCTCGCCCGCCGCCTGCTCGCCGCGCTCAACGCGGCGGAGGCCCAGGGCGGGGACGCCCGCGGGCGCCAGTCCGCCGCGCTCCTGGTGGCGCCGGCGGCCGGTGAGCCGTGGCGCCGGACCGTCGACCTGCGCGTCGACGACCATCCCGAGCCGCTGGCCGAGCTCGGGCGCCTGCTCGATCTCTCCGACGCGTATGACCTCGCCACCCAGGGCGACGACCTGGTCGGCGAGGGCCGCCACGAGGAGGCCGGCGATCGCTATCGCCGCGCGGCCGAGCTGGCGCCCGGCAACCACGAGCTGCTGTTCTGGGCCGGTCTCGCCGCCGCCCAGGCCGGCGACATGCCCACCGCGCTCCAGCGCGTGCGCGAGGCCATCCGCCTGCAGCCCGGCTGGCGCGAGCTCCTGGATCGCCTCGAGCCCGACATCGCGCCCGCCGCAGGCGCGGTGCGCGACGCGCTGTAGGCTCGTCACGAGGCGCCGCCACGCCGGCGCGGAAAGGAAGCAACATGGGACAGCCGGTCGTCCACTTCGAGATCATGGGCAAGGACGGCGAGAAGCTCAGGACGTACTACTCCGAGCTGTTCGGGTGGGCGTTCGACGCCGACAACCCGATGAACTACGGCGTCGTGCCGCGCGAGGGGAACACCGGTGCCGACGGGGTCGGCATCGGCGGCGGCGTCGGAGCGGCCCCCGAGGGCTACGACGGGCACGTGACGTTCTACATCGAGGTCCCCGACGTCGAGGCCGCGCTCGCCAAGGCCGAGAGCCTCGGCGGCACGCG
>JAOPZW010000055.1 GCA_025963905.1 Solirubrobacterales bacterium
GCGGCCCGGTCGGTGATGGCGTGGCAGAGGTAGCGCCGCACGGGCTCGTCGAGGCCGGCGAGGGAGGACCGCTCGAAGCGCCGTGCTCGTTGAAGGTCGGCGGTCATGTCCTCACGCGAATGGGCCCGCTGCCGTCGTCGACGCTCGATGGGTTGGCCACTCACGGCGGCCGTCGCCATCCTCGCGGGCGTGGCCGCCGGCCTGCCGGATGGCGGTGCAACCGAGGACGAGCGCGAGGACGGCAATGAGCGGCGTGATAGCGCTCCACCACGTGATTGCGGCGAACGGCAGCGCCCCGAGGACCAGCAGCACGTAGGCGGCCCGGGGCGCGCGCGAGGCAGAAGCCATCCCTACCCAGATGAGCAGCCCGCCGAGGACGCCGAGTAGACCGGCGAGGCCCAGCGCCGTGGCGCCGAGGAAGATGTAATAGGCGCCGCACAGCGCGACCAGCCCGGTGTACCAGCGCCGCTCGTCGACCGCCTGCACGAGTTCCCCTCGTTGGGCCCCGCTGAGCAGCAGTCCGCCGGCGACCAGCAGCAGCGGCCCCGGTATGAGCCACAGCCGGCCAACCGTCGTAAAGCAGATGACTGCCGGGACCACGAGCCCGAGCGCGACGGCGAGGCGGTGGCTGTGGGCGCGACCGTCGGCTCGCTGCAGCACGCCGGCCGACGCCAGCGCGACGGAGCTCAGGATGATGGTCGTAAGACCGAGCCGGGTGGTGTCCTGCTTGTTGCCGACCCAGTCGCGGATGGACGGCCCGATGGTGAGCTCCGCGACGCCGGCGAGGACGCCGAGGCTGGCTCCGACCAGCGCCAGTCGGGTGGCCACGCGGTCGCGCCGGCCACGCCCGCCCGACGCCTCGTCGGGTGGCGGCGAGGCTGTCGTGCTCATGCGACCACGTCCTTGGCGGGTCGGCGGGGGCTCCTGCGGCGACCGTTATCGCCGGTCGGGTAGCCGATGCGGAAGGCCACCAGCGGCTGCCAGCCGCGGTCGGGGACAAGAGCCTGCACGGCCGGGCCGAACCGAGGGCTGAGGCCGAGCTGGCGCTCACGGTCGGCGCGCTCGGTCATCTGGTTCATGTGGTGCAGCGACAGGCCGTTACGTGCCGTCCACAGATGGACGCGCTCTAGCAACCGGCCGCCGAGCAGGCGCTGGCGATTGTCGCTTACGTCCGGGACCGCCACGATGCCGTACGCCGCGGCCGCCTTGGTGTGGGTCCTACGCGTGGCGTCGACCCAGAACCGGTCGCCGCTGCGGCGGTCCGAGGCCGGCAGCATCTTCGCCAGCGCCGTCGTCAGCTCCGACAGGCCCTGGGTGTCGAGCGTCAGACCGTCCTTGAACTTCTGGATGTCGTCCCACGAGGAACGGAACAGTCGGAAGCCGTCGCGCGACTGCTGCTCGTCGCTCGTGATGGCGCGCGCGGCATCGACCATCAGCGTGCCGATGCGCCCGCGGTCGGCGTCGTCGGTGTACCAGTACAGCCGTGTGCCCGGCAGACCCGCGGCCAGCGCGGTCATCTGCGCCAGCACCACTGCCGGAACCGCTCGCTGCCGGTACGCGGTGCGGTCAGTGTGCCGGTCGGGGATGGCCCGGTACAGCGCCGCACGACGCCGCGGCCCGGGAGCGAGGTCGATGCGAGCGGCGTGGACCGGCTGCCCCGGCGTCGGCAGCAGCGTGACCTGCGCTCGATAGCCGTTGGCGGGCGCCGCCTGCAGCAGGTTCTCCAGCGCACACCCCAGCCCGACGTACATCTCGCGGTCAAACGGGTCCAAAGCGCCCGTCATGCGCGTGCGGTCGGCGAAGAGGTCGATGCGGGTCGGCGTCGTGCGAAACACCCACGCCTGGCTGTTGTGCGGGTTGGCCGCCAGCACGGCAGCCGACACCAGCGCCAGCGAACCCTTGCCCTTGTCCCAGTCGCGCCAGGCGTCGTAGGCCCCGCCCGCGCCGGCCTCCAACACACCGCGGTCATACGCGCGATAGCTCACTCCCCCAGCCGCAACGACGAGCGCCGTGCCGCCCGCCAACCCAGCGCGGCGCACAAACGACCGCCGCGACAGCCCGCGGCCCGACACAGCCCGGTCATCGCGCGGCGGGGCCGATGGTCGAGCGGTCTCCGACGGGCGAGGCTCGGTCGGCGACATCAGACCGTTCCTCGTCGCCTGGCACATCGCGCGACCCGCCGGGCGCTATCCATCGCCGCCGCACAGACCAGCCGGCGTCGGGATAGGGCCGTGCTCTTCGGCGCGACGCCGAAGCCCGGCGAACTGTTTGGCCTGCATCACCCAGTGCGCCGGGTCCCAGAACAGCCAGTTTCCGAACCCGACCAACCACCGCGGATGGGCACGCGCCTTGCCGGTCACGACCAGGCGCGTGTGCCCTTGCGGCGTCGAGGTCAGGAAGAAGCCCCATGTGCTGTCGGAGTAGAACCGCGGGGCCTTGACCGCGGGGGCGAAGTTCCGGGCCTGTGGAACCGACACCGACGCTCGCAGCACCAGCGCGCGCTCGGGCTGCACCAGCGCGACGTCGAACCAGCGGCCGGCGTCGGGCGCCGAGGCGATCCGATCGCCCTGCCGCAGCTCCTGCCACTCCGGGCGAATGTGCTCGGCGCTCGGTCGCCCCGCGTTGTCGAGCCGGTCCCAGCTATAGAACCCGGCCCGGTCGGCGCCCATCTGCACCAGCCACGGCCAAACCTCTCGCGCGGGCGCAGCGATGGTCGTGGCCATCGTCGAGTAGCGACGCGCGCCCGAGATGAGGTCATCGCCCGGATAGGTCGCGCCGAGCTCCTGCGGCGTCGCACCCAATGACGCGAAATGAGGACGGACCAGCCATTGATAGGCGGCGAGGGCGACCCCCAGCGGGGCGGCGACACGCGCAAGCGTCCGTCCGTTCAACGTTGAGGTCTCCGGTGATGGGCCCGCGCAGGCCGTCCACAGCTTCATTGCTCGCGTACCGTCTCGCGACCAGCCTCCCCGGACAAGGGTTCAAGGCCGCGGCGTACGCGCGGGGAACTACGCAGAACGACCCAGGCGGCGCGTGCCCGGCCTTGCCCCACGGTCCTCTCTCCAGCGATGTTCTCGCCTGCGCGACGCCCAACAGCGATGGCCGCGGCCGCTTCGGGCTTCGCGGCCATCGCCCGCCACCTCTAATGGCCGTACCCAGATGACCATGCGGCGGACGAACCCGACTGGGAGGACTTGGAGCGCGTCGTCCAAGCGTTCCGGCGCGAAACCGTGATCACGACCTACACGGTCGTAAGCGGCGGCCTATGGGAGAAGACGCGGCCTATGGGAGAAGAATTATCCGCTTGGGCGGTTCGGCCCGCACAAAACCTGGTCCGGACCATCCCGTAGGCAACGGGCAGTTCTGCCCATATCGCTCCGAATTTGCCCGTATCCAACCCGAACGGGTCGCGCACGCGCGGCGGTCCACGAGCGTCGAGTGCTTTGAACCCGCTCTTGTTCGTCCCAGATCAGCCAGTCCTGCGCGAGTCGCGGGAACGTGGCGGTGTGCATGACCTCGACATGGCCGCGACGCGCGTCGGTCAGGATCGGGTCGAGCGCGCGGCTCGCCTTGGAGCCCCCGAGAACACGCGCGCTACCTCCCGCCCGGACACACTCCACCTCACGACCGTCCCGTAGGCACACCGTGCCAGAGGCGAGCATCGGCGGTTTCTTGGATCAGCGCTTGGGTGGGCTGACCGGGAACCGGCCGAGGGAGGCGACGGTGCCGCGAGCGGACTGCCAGATGGCGAGGACGCGATTGCCTGCGGAGAGCAGCTCGCGGCCGCCGGGGAGCTTCTCGTCGCTCCCCGACCCCTGGACGCCGGCGACGACGGTACCCGCGGGCGCGGGCGTGGGCGTCAGCTGGCCGTCGGGACCGGCGATGAACGCTCCCCAGCGATCGGTGGCCCAGGCGAGGAGCGCGCGGTCATGGTCGAGCGGCGCGAGTCTGGGGTCGTCGACCGTGGCGCTCGAAAGCGCGGCGACGGCCGGGGGCGGCTCGCCGGTCGTGCTGAGGACCGCCGATTGAACGGGTGCCGAATGCGTGCCGGCGGGACCGGTCGCGTCCAGCGAGATCGTCAGGAGCTTGCCCGTCGCCAACGGCGCAGCGGCCGTCGCGGACGTCGACCCGAGCGTCGGGACCGTCATCGGCGGCCCGAAAGCGGCCCGGGCGCTTGGCGCCACGACGACGTGCGGGACGGGCGAAGGGCGAAGGTCAGCGGAGAACTGTTCGTCGTAGCGTCTGTAGGTGATCGCCGTGCGGCCGTCTGTGGCCATTGCCAAGCTCGGATCGAAGCCGCCGGGGGCGATGAGCTCGGGTGCTCCGATCGCACCGCCGGCGACCGCCCGGGCCGCCCAGACATCGGGGCTCCCAAGGCTCCCCCAAACGATCACCGCGTCGCCGCGGGAGTCGATTGCCAGCGGCTCGGGTCGTGCGAGAAACCCCTGACCCAAATGACGCACGCTGCCAAGCCGACCGCGCTGGGAGATGGGCGCCGCCAGGGCGTCCGTTCCACCGGCCGGGCCTGGGTTCTCCCACACGAGATAGCCGCCGTGGGCGCCGAGGAGGACGCGTACGAAGTTCGCTCGCACGTTGGTCCCGACGGCGGAGATCGCGCGCGGGGTGCCGAACCGCCCGCCCGGCGGCCGGGCAGTGAGCATGAGCCTGCCACGAGCGTCGGCCCACACGGCGAGGGCGTGGCCGTCGGGCGCGATGGCTGCCGACGCGGCGACCGCGGTGGTTCCCAGCACCCGGCGTCCGCTGAAGTGCCCACTGGGGCTCCCGACGGCGACCGTGGCGGTCGCCGTCCTGGCGGCTCTGGCCGGCGCGGTCCATGCGATGGCGCTCAGCCCGCCAGCCGTGAGCTGACCAAGTGGCGACAGGACGGAACCTTCAGAATTCTGCGGTGGACCCGTCGCGTGATCCAGGCGCACCGGTGCAAGCCAGCCGGAGCCTGCCAGCGCGGAGCGCGACGTGCGACAGCGCCGGACGTGCGTCGAGAGCACAAACGTGGGATCACCGGTGAGGAATCCCACCTTCGCCGTGATCGCATGCCGGCCCACCGTCAGGGTCGAGGTCGGAATCGACAACCGATAGTCGCGCTGCCAGGCGTTCGGCTGGGTGAGCCTCGTCGTCATAGCGCCGTCGACGGCGAAGTCGACGCGTGCGACCTGCTCGGCGGTCACCGTCGCCTCCACCGGCGCGCCCGGAACGCAACCCGAGGTGACCGCGAGCTTCGGCGCCACCGGCGCTCCGGGCACGTTCAGGAGGATGGCGATGCCATTCCTGGAGAACGCGTCGCCGGAGACCGTTTTCACGACAGCGAGATCCGAACGCCCGTCCCCATTGAAATCGCCGACCCCGACCAGAGGCGGCCCCTCGGTGAGGACGTCCTGCCTGGCGAACAGTCGACCGCTGCCATCGCCGAGAAGCAGCACCGTTCCTGCGGCCTCCACGCTGCTCGGGGAAACGACGACGTCCTGATGACCGTCGCCGTTGAAGTCTCCACCGGTGACGAAGCCCCCGCTGCGACCGATGACAGTTCTAGCTCCGCGCGGCGAATGGAACCCGCCGCGTCCGTCACCGAGCCACACCCTGAGATCGAGGCCGCACCCGTGGGACGATTCGCACCGAGTGGGGTCAACCGCCAGGTCGGGCCTTCCGTCGCCGTTGAAGTCCGCAACGGCGATCTGGCCGGCGGGTGCCTTGGGCCCCTTCGCGACGGTGAACCGCCCGCCACCGACCCCGACTAGCACGGACACCTTGGACTTGTCGGATGTGACGACGGCCAGGTCGGGGCGCCGATCCCCATTGAAGTCCGCCGCTGTCACGTTCCCCACCCAGCCGGTCGCCAGCGGCGAGCCGGGCGCGGGCACCAGGCGCCCGGTCACGTCCGCCAAGAGCACCCTCAAGCCGCGTGAACATCCATCAGCGATGGCCAGATCCTGGCGACCGTCGCCGTTGAAGTCGCCGACCGCCGCGGCGGAGCCGCACGCCCAGACCGGCACACGGGACGCCGGCGCGAACTCACCGTCGCCCGCTCCGATCAGCTCCATGACGTCGCCGGTCTGAGGCGAGATCGTGAGCAGGTCCGTGTGGCCGTCGCCGTTGAAGTCGCCGGTGAGCAAGCGCTCCGGGTGGCCGCTGACCTGGACTGGCGAACCAGAAGCGGCCGCGAGCGCCCCGGAGCCGTCACCGAGGAACACCGACAGGTCACCGGCGCCGTAGCCCGCGACCGCGAGGTCGTCATGGTGATCTCCGTTGAAGTCGGCGACCGTCACGGCACCGGAGAACGGGGTGACCGCGAACGGTGACCCCGGCGCGGTCACGAACGAGAACGCGCGCGGGACCTGTCCGTGAGCCGCCGGGACCTCAGGTCCCGCGAGGGCCACCGCGGACAACACCATCACGGTCCTCACGCGTGCGCACGGCATGCGTCTCGAACGGTCGGCTCGGCCGAAGGTTGCGCGCTGACTTCCGGGGCGCCGCCCCACTCAGTCCACCAGGGGCAGCTCCACATCCACCGCCGTCCCCGCCCCCGGCGGGCTCTGCACCGAGATGGCGCCGCCCAGCGCCTCGACGCGATCCTTCAGGCCGACGAGCCCGGAACCTCGCGCCGGATCGGCCCCGCCGGCGCCGTCGTCACTCACAGAGACGCGCAGCGTGCCGTTCGTCGCGACGACGCCGACCTGCACGTGCGACGCATGCGCGTGCTTCGCCGCGTTCGTGAGCATCTCCGACACCACGTAGTACGCCGCCACCTCGATCCGCTCCGGCAGCCGCACCCCCGTGCGCACATCAAGGTCAACCGGGATCGGCGAGCGGCGCGCCAGCGTCTTCAGCGCCGCCCCCAGGCCGCCCTCGGCCAGGATCGCCGGATGGATGCCGCGCGCGATCTCACGCAGCTCTTCCAGCACGTTCGCGAGTCCCTCGGCGGAGCGGGACAGCTCCGCCTTCAAAACACCCAGCTCCGCTGGCACCGTCGCCTGCGCGGCGCGCAGCTGCAATGCGAGCAGGACGAGGCGCTGCTGGGCCCCGTCGTGGAGATCGCGCTCGATGCGGCGCCGGGTCTCGTCGGCGGCGGCGACGACCCGCGCGCGCGACGCGGCGAGATCCGACCGGCTCTCGGCATTCGAGATCGCAGTCGCGACGAGGTCGGTGAAGCCGGCCAGGCGCCCCTCGGTGTCCGCGGGCAGGGGGTCCTCGCCAGTCGTCGCGGCGATCATGATGCCCCAGAGGTGGCCCTCGACCACGATCGGCGTCCCGACCAGTGACCGGAACGAGGTCTCGCGGGCGAGGGAGGCGATTGCGCCGGAGGCATCCACGTAGTGGTCCATCCGAGCCGGACTGCGAGTCTCCCAGACGCGCGTGGTGACGTTCTTTCCGCCCAGCGGCCTCCTCCGGCCGATCTGGAGGTCGCCGCCCGTGCTGTTCCACCCGGCGACGACGGTCACGGCGCCGTCGGGGTCGTAGCGGCCCAGGCGCGCGACCTCGACGGGAAGCAGCCGCCCGACCTGCTCGGTGACCGCTCCGAACACCTCATGCGGCGGCGCGCCTCGGGCGACGAGCGTCGCGATCCGCCGCAGCGCCGCCTGCTCCTCGGCGAGCCGGGCGAGCTCATCGCGGTCCTCCTGCAGCGAGTTCGCCATCACGTTGAAGGAGCGTTCGAGGGCGCCGATCTCCGCCGGCCCCGACTCGGTCATCCGAGCGCCGAGGTCCCCGCCGGCCAGCCGGTCGGCCATCAGCGCCGCCCGGCGGACCGGCCGGGCCATCGCCCGCGTGAGGTAGCCGGCAAACAGCGCGATGAGGACGATCGAGCCGGCAAGTGCGCTGATCGCGGCGACGTTCGAGCGTCGCGCGGCATCCGCGGCACGCTCATCGCGCATCATGAAGGACCGGCGTTCGGAGGCGAGCAGCCGGTCGAAGTCGGCGCGGATCTCATCGACCCGCCGCTTCCCCTCGGCGGCCACCGCGTCGCTGCGCGCGGCGGCGTCGCCGGTCCGCTCGGCGTTCACGAGCGGCACCGAGTAGTCGCGGATGTACGACATCTCGAGCGTCGCGATCCGCCGCACCAACCGCGCATCGACAGGCTCGTGCGCAACCAGCCCCAAGAGGATCCCGGCTCGCCGCGGGAAGCTCGCCCGGGCGGCGTACCACGGCTCGAGAAAGCGCTCCTCGCCGGTGTTGATGTACCCGCGCTCGCCCGTCTCGAGGTCGAGCAGCAGCCGCTCGCACTCGTTGGCGGCGATCAGGACCTGCTGCGAGTGGCTCGCCAGGGCCTGCGACCGGCGCAGGTCGTCGATGGCGAGCAGCAGGACTGCGAACGCCGCACCGATGATCACCGCGAGCACGCTGCTCGCCGCAACCATACGCCCGGTCAGCCCTCCGGTCATCGCGGCCTCCGATCGGGGACCACCGTCTGACCGTAGCCGATGATCGTCAGCGTGACCATGAGGCTCCAACCCGCCGGCCGAGCGGGATGCGGGGGCCGCAGGCCTCGATCAGGCGCCCACGGCCGGGACGGCCGGGTCGCCGAGCGTCACCTCCCGAGGTCGCCGGGGCAGCGCGTCCTGTCCGCCGTGCCGGTTCGTGCCGCTCGCGAGCGCGCGGAGGAAGGCGAGGGTGGCCAGGCTGTCGGTGTCGGGATGGGTCAGCACGGCGCTCTGGAAGGCCGGCGTGGCGGTCTCGAGCAGCACGAAGCGCAGGCCGGGGAAGCTGTAGCGCTCGGCGACCGACTCGGGCAGGAGCGCCATCCCCGCGCCGGCGGCGACGGCGAGGAGGGCGTCTTCGACGCGTGGAGCGTCGATCTCGATCAGGGTCGGAGACAGCCCGGCGGTGTGGCAGATCGACACGACCGCGTTGTAGAAGGCGGGATTGGCGTCGCGCGGGAGCATGACCAACCGGTCTGGGGCGAGCCGGTCGATGGCGATGGTCGTGGCGCGCGCGTGCGGGTGACTGGCGGGCAGGACCGCCACCGGCCGCTGATGGTCCAGCAGCGTGATGCGCAGTCCGCTGGTGGGGGCCGGCAGGCTCGCGACGGCGGCGTCCAGGCGCCGGGCGCGGACCTCTTCGATGAGCCTGAGCGCGGGGCCGGTCTCGAGGTGCACCTCGACGCGCGGCGCGGAGGTGGCGAGCCGGCGCAGCGCCAGTGGCACCGAGGCCGGGAGCGAGTCCGGCAGATAGCCGATCCGCAGGCTCATGGTGGCGTGATCGCGGGCGCTCTTCGCGGCGTGCTGTGCCACCTCGGCGTGGCGCAGCACGTGCCGGGCCTCGTCGAGCAGCGCGCTGCCCGCGGTGGTGAGCGAGACGCTGTGCTGGGTGCGGTCCAGCAGCCTCACCCCGAGCTCCTGCTCGAGCTTGCGTACCTGTTCGCTGACTGCGGGCTGCGCCACGTGCAGGCGCTCCGCCGCGCGGCGGAAATGCAGCTCCTCGGCGACGGCTACGAAGTAGCGCAGATGACGCAGCTCCATCGCCGGCTCACCTGGTCGACGGACGTGAGCGGTCCGGGCGTACGACCGCGAGCGTGCCGCGGGCGCATCCGCGCCGGATCTCGGTGACCTTGGGGGTCAACATGGTGTCCTCCTGAGGGACTGTTGGCGACGGGACCGGTCGCGCAGCGGGATCACCGCGCATGCTTGGCCGAAGTTCTGGTCGCTCGCGAGCTGCCTCGCGACGACCGGTGAGAGCACGGCGGCTCCCTGGGCGAGCACCCACACGGCCCGGACGAGCTCGGGCGCCGCGGCGTCCTTGAGCAGCAGGCCCCCGGCTCCGGCACGCAGCGCCGCGCGGATGCGGTCGTCTCCTTCGCGCCCGGACAGGAGCATGACGCGGATGCCCGAGTGGGCGACCATGTCGCGCGTCGCCTGGACGACGCCGAGGCCCGGCACGTGCACGTCCATCAACACGACGTCGGGACGCGTCCGGCGCGCCAGGGCGACCGCCTCGTCGCCGGTCGCGGCCTCGCCGACGACGGCGATGCCGGCCTGGCGCTCGAGCACGACCCGCAGGCGGGTCCGCGCGAGCTCCTGGCCATCGGCGACCACGACTCGGATCGTGCGGGTGACGCAGTCCGTCCCGCCGACGAGCGTGAGCCGGCGACGCGGCCACCGCCGGGCGGGTTGCAGATCGGTCGTGGCAAGCGTGGCCTGCATGACGAGCTCCTCAGCGCCGTACTCGCTCGAGCGTTGCCTGGGGGCGGACGCCGCCGGCGTCGCGGACCCGGTCGGCAAGGACGCGCGCCGCCTGCTCCTCGCGCTCGAGCGCCGCGCGGTAGCCGGCGTAGGCGGCGGCCTTGTCCTCGTCCGCCGCCGAGCTCCAGTCCTGCAACGTCAGGCTGGCCTCGGCCTCGGCGAACAGCCACGCATCCCAGAGGTCGATCGGTTCGGCGTCGCGCGCGCCATCGGCGACGCGCCCGTCGATGACGATGGGCGGACTCGACCTCACGCGGGTATCGCGGCCTTGAAAGAACATTCGCTCCCTCTCCTCTCGCTGGGTGCCGGCTCGGTGAGCTCGGCGCTGGTCGCCGGCAGACCGGCGATCCTGTTCGTGGCGGACTCGACACCGGCTCCACCCGGCACGACGAGCCCGGTCTGGTAGGCGAGCACGACGAGCTGCGCCCGATCGCGGGCGTGCAGCTTCACCATCGCGCGACTCACGTGGGTCTTCGCGGTGGCGGGGCTGACCATCAGCCGTTCGGCGATCTCGTGGTTCGTGAGGCCGTAGGCGACGAGCGCCATCACCTCGCGCTCGCGGATGGTCAGCTCCTCGAGCTGAGAGGGATTCGAGAGCCGTCGCTCGGGCCACGCGGCAAGCTCGTCGATGAGCCGGCGGGTGACGCTCGGGGAGAGATGCGCCTCCCCGGAGCCGACGATCCGCACAGCGCGCAGGACCTCGGTGGGCTCGCTGTCCTTCACGAGGAAGCCGCTCGCCCCGCCGCGGAGCGCGTCGAAGACGAGCTCGTCGGTCTCGAAGGTCGTCAGGATCAGCACCTTGACGCCGTCCAGCCGATCGTCGCCCGCGATCCGCAGGGTGGCCTGGACTCCGTCGAGCCGCGGCATGCGGATGTCCATGAGGATGACGTCGGGGTGCGTCGAGAGCGCGAGGTCGATCGCCTGCTCGCCGTCGGCCGCCTCGCCGACCACGGCGATGTCCTGCTCGCTCTCGAGCAGCACGCGCAGCCCGGCGCGGATCAGCGGCTGGTCGTCGACCAGCGCGACGCGGATCACAGCTCCACCTCGAGCGGCAGCGTGGCGCGCACGCGGAAGCCGCCGTCCGGCTGGGGTCCGGCCTCGAGCTCGCCTCCGACCGCGAGCGCCCGCTCGCGCATTCCGGCGATCCCGTGGCCGAAGCCGGGCATCGGGCCTTCGCTGTCGTCCGTGAAGCCGCGGCCGTCGTCGGCGATGTCGATGACCAGGCGGTCGCGCTCGTAGGCGAGGGAGATCGACGCGGCCGCCGGACCGGCGTGGCGCAGCGCGTTGGTGAGCGCCTCCTGGACGATCCGGTAGGCCGCCCGGTCGAGCGCCGGCGGCAGCGGTCGCGCGGCGCCGGTGACCGTGACGTCGGTGGTGAGGCCGGCCTCCGTCGTCCTGGCGGCCAGGGAGCCGATCTCTCCGAGGCTATGGCCGAGCGGATCGCCATCGGTGCCCTCCGCCCGGCGGAGGACCCCGAGGATCGCGCGCAGCTCGCGGGACGCGTCCCCGCTGATCGCCTTGATGATCCGCAGTGCCTCGGCCGCCTTGTCGGGACTCGCGCTGGCGACGTGGGCTCCGACGCCGGCCTGGACGCTGATGGTGGCGAAGCTGTAGGCCACGACGTCGTGCAGCTCACGCGCGATGCGAAGGCGCTCCGCGTCGACGAGGGCTTGCGCCTCGACGGGTGCAGGAACAACGGCTTGGTCCAGGGCGATCGTTGTGGAAGACACTTCCCACGCTCCTCTGCTGTGCTCACCGAACCGACCAGGTGATGCATAGGAGGATTGCTCTAGAACGGCCGGATGTCTGCACGGCCAGCGCCCATCCCAACTGCCTGCCGGCTGCAATCCCGGCCCCCCCGCTAGCGGGAAGAAGGGCACTGGAGCAAACCCGTCGTCGAGCGGCGCCCCGGGCGGGTTCAGCGGAAGCGAGGGCGCTGCGTACGGCATGCAGCGAGTGTTCCGCCGCCGGGGCGCGCCCGCATCTGCGAGGCCCCAGCGCAAGTCCCCAGTCGTGGATCCCCTAGTGGATCACTCGGGCCCGGCGGTCCGGGGCGATCCCTGCCGGGCGGCGCCGGCGCCATCGTCCGACGGGCCGCCGAGGAACTCGTGGATCGCTTCCGCCGACAGCTCGGACTTGGAGATGAAGCCCGCGGCGGGGCTCTCGGCGATGAGGTCGGCGAAGTCGTCCTCGGCGTGCGTGGAGATGAGGATCACGGTCGTCGGCGCGACGTCCACGATCCGCCGCGCCACCTCGAAGCCGCTGTCGCCCCCGAGGTCGATATCGACGAGCACGACCTCGGGGCGCAGCTCGCCGACGCAGCGGACCGCATCGGACCGCGTGGCGGCCACTCCCACCACGGCGAGCCCCTCGCGCTCGAGGAGCGCGCGTGCCGCCTCGAGGAACCCGAAGGAGTCGTCGACGATGACGCACTGCACTGCCACGGCGTCAGCATGCATCAGAAGCGGTGCCTTTGCATTGCAGCTAGCTGGAATCTTGGGTGCAGGGGCCATGGCGGCTACGGCTGGGAGTCCGTGTACCGACCGCCGGTCGCGGTGTTCCACACGCGCCGGTTGACCATCTCGGAGATGTAGTCGACGTGCGCCTGCACGGGCCAGCCGATCTGGTTCCAGCCGCCGATCACGTAGCTCATGTTGTACGGGCCGTCGGCGGGGGACGTGAGGTAGGTCGGCGCGACGGACCGGTAGTACGCGTCGACCTGCGGCGGGAGCCGGGTGGCACTGTCCGTCATCAGCAGCGGCGCGTGGAATCCCAGATGCGACAGCGGCGCCGAGGCGACCGCGGCCTGCCAGTCGCGCTGGTTCACGAGCGTGAATCCGTGGCCCGGGCCGGTGATCTTCCAGCCCACCTCACCGGCCGGGTCCCACATCTTGGCGAACGCGAGCGCGGTGTCCACGGGCGTCTCCTTCGGCGGGGCGTTGAACGCGACGATGTCGTCGTTGCTTACCCGCATCACCGTCCCGTATCGCGCGAGTTGATCCGCGACCGCGCCGGAGATCTGCTGGGGCCCGCCGAACAGGTAGATGCGCGCCTGGCCATGGCGGCGCTTGAGCGCGCTGATCGTCGCCTGCGGGACCGAGCCGGCGTTGACCCACAGCAGCCCGGACGCCATGTGCGCCACCCAGTGGGTGGCCGGGAGCAGGTAGTCGTAGGACTGCATCGACCCGACCATCACGTCCTGCGCGCCGTTGTCCATGGTGGGCACGCCGGTGTCGGGATTCTCGATCCTGCCGTAGAGCTGATCCACGGTATTCGCGAGCGCCGGCACGTTGGGGGCCGTGACGGTGACGTACTTCAGCCCCATCGCCCTGAGCCCGTGCTCGACGCCCGGGTTGGCTGCCGCCCCGACCAGGAACGCGTCGACGTTGTGGTAGCGCGACATGCCCGTGTCGCCCAAGCGCTTGATCTCGTTGGCGGTGATCCGGGGGATCCCGTTCCTGGTCACGTAGAGGATCGGAGCGTCGTCGGGGAAATGCAGCAACGGCACCGCGGTGATCGCCGTCAGCGGATCGTCGGGCGTCACGAGCGTGACCCCCCACGGCCGGTCGGGATCGTTGTCGTTCTCGTTCGGAGCGTTCTCCGGGAGCGCCGCGGGCCAAACGTGCTGGGTGACCGAGACGGCCTCCTGGAACGGATCGGCGCCGAACAGGCGCTGCGTCGTCTTGGTGCCGATCGTCGGGACCAGCGTGGGCTGGCCCGGCGGCGGCGGGACCGAGTAGTCGGGCTTGGCGCCCGGAGCCCCGAACGGGTCCATCTGAGCGTCGGGAGACGCGGGCGCAACCGTCGCGGCCGTCTCGAGGCGGACATGGCCGACCGTGCTCGGGCCGGGGCGGCGGAGCAGGCCCGCGGCCGCGAGCACGATCAGGACGAAGCCGGCCAGGATGAGCACGGCAGCCGCGACCTTGATGCCCGTCTGCCGGCCGTGCCGCGCCGGTCCTGGTCCTGCCATCTGCCTGTCTCCTCGGAGGAACGTGAGCGGGCAGCGGCGCCTGAGGCTCGGCGCACTCACCCGTTCAATGACGCCCTCGATGATCCGCGAGGAGCGTGGTCCCGTCGTCGGCCGGCCGGTTGATATCGCGCCGTCGCCCGGGAGCGTACGCGCCCGGCGGCCTGACCCCACCGGGCGTAGCGCGGGACTACCCGGCCTCCAGGAACGCGATCACGGCCAGGACGCGGCGATGGTCATCCTCCGTCGCCTGGAGCGGCAGCTTTCCGAGGACGCTGTGCACGTGCTTCTCGACCGTTCCCTCCGTGACCCACAGCTGCCGGGCGATGCCGGCGTTTGAGCGGCCCTCTGCCATCAGCGCAAGCACGTCGCGCTCGCGGGCCGTGAGCTCGGCGAGGGGGTCGTCGGTCCTGCGGGCATCGACGAGCTCCTGCACCAGGGCAGGGTCGACGACGGAGCCCCCCTTGGCGATCCGCTCGAGCGTCTCGATGAACTCCTCCACGTCGGTGATGCGGCTCTTGAGCAGGTAGCCGGTCCGCTCGCCGCTGGCGAGCAGCTCCATCGCATGCTCGACCTCGACGTGCGCGGAGAGCACGACGATGCCGGTCTCGGGGACTTCGGCGCGGATCACCCGGGCGGCGTCGAGGCCCTCGGTCGAGTGGGTCGGGGGCATCCGGATGTCGACGAGGACCAGGTCGGGGCGGCGTTCGCGGACCAGCCCGAGCAGCTCGTCGCCGTCGCCTGCCTGGCCCACGACCTCGAATCCGGAGCGCTCGAGCAGGCTGGCGACGCCCTCCCGAAGAAGGACATCGTCTTCGGCCACGACCACGCGGCAACGCTTCGCCACTCCGGAGTGCGCGCCGCCGCGCGGTGCTTCTTCCGCGCTTGTCGGCATGTGGTCATTATCGCGCCAACCTGGCCCGAGTCGGAGGCCCGGCGCGCCAAAAGGGTGGATCTCCACCCCGCCGCTGGGGTTGTCCGGAGCCCACCGAGGGGGCAGACCCCACAGGTTGGCGCGCCGGGACGACGGGTAGCGCTGGCGCGATCCGCACCACCAGCGAGAACCGCCCCGGACGAGGAGGCAGGACCGATGAAGGCTGTGACCTGGCATGGAAAGCGCGATGTCCGCGTCGATACCGTCCCCGACCCGGTCATCCGCGAACCGACCGACGCGATCGTGCGGATCACCTCGACCGGCATCTGCGGCTCGGACCTGCATCTCTACGAGGTGCTGGGGCCGTTCATGAACGAGGGCGACATCCTGGGCCACGAGCCGATGGGCATCGTCGAGGAGGTCGGCTCCGACGTCTCCACGCTGACCGCCGGCGATCGGGTCGTCGTGCCGTTCCAGATCTCCTGCGGCAGCTGTTACATGTGCGGCCAGGGCCTGTTCACCCAGTGCGAGACGACGCAGGTCCGCGAGTACGGGATGGGCGCCGCGCTGTTCGGCTACACGAAGCTCTACGGCGAGGTGCCGGGCGGCCAGGCGCAGTTCCTGCGCGTACCGCTGGCGCAGACCACCTCGATCAAGGTCCCCGAGGGCCCGCCCGACGACCATTTCGTCTACCTCTCCGACGTCCTCCCCACCGCGTGGCAGGCCGTCCAATACGCCGCGATCCCCGCCGGCGGGACGGTCGTGATCCTGGGTCTCGGCCCGGTCGGCGACATGTCTTCGCGCGTGGCCATGCACCGCGGCCACCGCGTCATCGGTGTCGACCTCGTCCCCGAGCGCCTGGAGCGCGTGCGCGGGCGCGGCGCGGAGGTCCTCAACCTCGAGGAACACGGCAAGGACCTTGTCGAGACGATCCGCGAGATGACCGACGGGCGCGGCCCGGACTCCGTCATCGACGCGGTCGGGATGGAGGCGCACGGCGCGCCGATCGGCAAGCTCGCCCATCAGATGGTCGGGCTCCTCCCCGGCGCGATCGCCGAGAAGGTGATGCAGAAGGCGAGCATCGACCGCCTCAGCGCCTTCTACCTGGCGATCGACATCGTGCGCCGCGGCGGGACGATCTCACTCATCGGCGTCTACGGCGGGATGGCCGACCCGCTGCCGATGCTGACGCTGTTCGACAAGCAGGTGCAGTTGCGCATGGGACAGGCGAACGTCAAGCGCTGGGTCGACGAGATCATGCCGCTGCTGCTCGAGGGCGACCCGCTCGGCGTCGACGGCTTCGCCACCCACCGCGTCCCCATCGACCAGGCGCCCCAGGCCTACGAGAACTTCCAGAAGAAGCAGGACGGCACCGTCAAGGTGCTGCTGCAGCCGTGACCGTGACCCGCGGGCGGGCGTTGTTGACGTAGCCCTTCGGGTTCCACAGGGCCGCCTCGTCCTCCGGTTGCGTGGCCGCCGAGGAGTCCCAGGCGCGGACGAGGATCTCGTGCTCTCCGGGCGCGAGGTCGACCGTCATCCGCCACTGCCGCCAGGCCCAGGGGCCGAGGTCGTCGAGCAGCTCCGCCTGCGACCATGTCGCGCCGCCGTCGATCGAGACGTCGACCCGGGCGACGTGTCGCTCACCGCCCGCGAACGCGTATCCGCGCACCTCGACCGGTCCCGCCGGGACCGTCTCGCCGTCGGCCGGGGACAGGACGTCCGAGTTGAGCGCGACGACGCCGAGTGGCATCCCCGCACCAGGGCCCGGCGTCCCGTCCTCCGGCAGCAGCCGGTAGACGACGTGCTGGAAGTACCCCTGCCAGGGCCGCGAGCGGACCTCGATCCGCTCGAGCCACTTGACGCTGCGCGCGCCGATGTAGCCGGGCACGACCACGCGCAGCGGCGCGCCGTGGACGAGCGGGAGCGGCTCGCCGTTCATCGCCCAGGCCAGCAGGACCTCGGGGCGGCACGCCTTGTCGAGCGGGATCGAACCGCCGAACGGCTGGGGCGGCTTCGCCTCCGGGCTGAGATCGGCGGCGTCGAAGCCGACGTGCTCGGCCTCGGGCAGCGGGCCGGCGAGCGCCAGCACGTCCGCGAGCGCGACCCCGGTCCACGTCGCGGTTCCGGTGGCGCCCGGACCCCACGGCGCCTCGCCCGGGATGTCGCGGATGGCGATCAGACCCGCGCGCCGGTTGCCCGCGCACTGGAGCGTCGCCGTCACCTCGCGCTCACGCAACGCCTCGCGCAAGGTGCTGAGGGAGAGGTCCAGCTCCCGCTCGACGAGCCCGTGCACGCGCAGGCGCCACGCGGCGGGGTCGATCTCCGGAACCGCGCCGTGCCCCCGCACGTAGAACTCGTCGGTGGCGGTCAGCGGACCCTCCGCGAGAGCAGCAGGCCCGGTCTCGGCGTTGAACGGCTCCTCCTCGTGGACGATCAGGTCCCCGCGCTTCCCGTAGCGGTGCATCGGTCCCGGGTTCCTCTCGGTTGACTTGCCGGGGGCGGTCAATCGCCGCCCTGACGTGCGTGATCGATCGTGGAGACCTCGAAGACGCCGTCGAAGTCGCTGAGCGCCATCGCCAGGGGTTCGATGGTCGGCTGGCCCTGAAGCTCGAGCGTCACCGCGATCGCGGGCGCCCCGCGAACCTGGCGTTCGAGCTGGTGCGTGTCGACCTGCAGGATCGCGAACCCCTGACGGGTGCTCTCGGCCAGGATCCTCCGGATGATGCCGCGACCGTCCTCGTAGACGACCCGCAGCGCGTAGCTGACATGGCGGGAGCGAGGCAGCATGCCGAGCAGGGACGGATAGGCCAGCACGACGAGGAAATGCCCCGCCGTGGCGGCGAGCGCGATGAGGGCCAGCCCCGCGCCGCACGCCATGCCGATCGCGGTGGTCATCCAGACGATCGCCGCGGTCGTCAGGCCCCGGACGGCGTCGCCACGGACGAAGATCAGGCCTCCACCGATGAAGCCGATCCCGGTCACGATCTGGGCTGCCACGCGCGACGGGTCCAGGACGACGTTGGTGCCGGGGACGTCGCTGAAGCCGTACTTGCTGACGATCACGAACAGCGCGGCCCCGACGCCGACCAGCGTATGGGTGCGCAGGCCGGTGGGCTTGTGGCGCCACTCGCGCTCCAGACCGATCAGCGACGTCAGCGCCAACGCCAGGCCCAGCTCGCCGATCTGCTTCCACCCCTGGGTATCCGAAGCGAGAACGGTCACCGAAGCGCGGCTCCCGGCGAGCGCCGCCGCGTGGGGCCTTCGGAGCGGCGCGTCATCTATCTGCTGTTCCTTTCGTCCGGATCGGCCGTGGACATCCTGGCCACGGCCTTGGAGTCCGGGCACTGACCACCCGGCACCGTAACGCCTGTCCTCACGGACCGGCGAGCAGCGCTGCGGCACCCGGCAGGCGCAGCACGAACCGCCCGCCCCGGCCGCCGCCGGCGTACGTCAGGTCGCCGCCGTGCTCGCGCGCGACACGGCGAGCGATCGCGAGGCCGAGGCCGGCACCGGGCCCGCGGACCGGCTCGAGCCGGACGAACCCCTCGAAGATCCGCTCGCGGTCGGCGGCCGGGACGCCCGGACCGTCGTCCTCGACGCTCGCGAGCACGTTGGCGCCGTCGCGCTCGACGCGGACCCACACGCGACCGGAGCGGCCGGCCGCGGCGATGGCGTTGTCGACGAGGTTGCGCAGGGCGCGCGACAGCGCGTCGGCGTCCCCCAGCACGATCGCTCCGTCGTCGGAGTCGACGTCGACGGCCGTGCCCGGGAGGTGTCCGGCCGCCTCGGCGACGGCGCGCACCGCGACGCTCCCGACGTCGACGCGCTCGCGGGCGAGCTGCTCGTTGGCCTCCAGGCGCGCCAGGTCGAGCAGGTCGCCCACGAGGCGGCCGAGCCGCGCGGCGTCGCCGGCCACGCGCGCCTCGAGCTCGTCGCGCTCCGGGCGGTCGGGCTGCTCGCGCAGCAGCGTCTCCGCGCTCGCCTGCAACGCGGCGATCGGCGTGCGCAGCTCGTGCGACGCGTCGGCCAGGAACCGGCGCATCGCCGACTCCGAGCGGCGAGCGCGCCCGATCGACTCCTCGAGCTCGTCGACCATGTGGTCGAAGGCGGACGCCATCCGGCCGAGCTCGGTCTCGGGACGATCCGGCCGCAATCGCTCGTCGTGTGCGCCGCCGGCGATGCGCGCGGCGACCGCGCCGACATGCTGCAGCGGTCGCAGGGCTGACCGCAGGCCGCGCAGGAGCAGCAGGGCGGCGATCGCCACCGCGGCGAGCGCCACCGCGATCTGGATGACGACGAGCCGCCGGACCGCGCTGTTCACGCTGGCGCGGCTCGCCGAGAGCGTGGCGACGGTGGCGCCCGGGGCCGGCGGTCGGTCCAGCGGCAACCTCACGACGAGCAGCTGGCCGGTCATCGAAACCTCGGGCGTCGGCCCGTGCGGCTTCAGCAGCGTGGCCACCGGGTTCGGGTCGGCGCTCAGCTGCGTGTCTATCCCCTGCAGGGCGAGCGCCGACATGACGAGCTTCGTCTGGTCGGCTGACGCGCCGTTGATCGCCTTCGCGCCCGCGAGCAGCCGGTCGCGAAGGTCCTGCTCCAGGCCGTGGCGGTAGCGCAGGGTCACGACGGCGGCGCTGCCGGCCAGCGCGATGATCAGCAGCGGCAGCGCGACGAGCGCGACGCGGCGTCGTAGCGATCCGGTGCTCACGGCACGAGCCGGTAGCCGACGCCGCGCACGGTCTGGATCATCCGCGACCCGCGCGTCTCGAGCTTGCGCCGCAGCGCGCTGACGTGCACCTCGACGAGGTTGGGGCCGTAGGCGTCATACCCCCACACCTGCGTGAGGATCTGCGTCTTGGACAGCAGCTTGCCGCGGTGGCGCGCGAGGAAGGCGACCAGCCGCAGCTCGGTCGGCGTGAGTCCCAGCGGATGCCCGGCGCGCGTCGCGTCGCCGGTCGACTCGTCGATGAGCAGGTCGCCGACCTGCAAGGGCTCGGAGAGCCGCCCCGTGCGTCGCAGCACGGCCCGCACGCGCGCGAGCAGCTCCTCGAGCGCGAACGGCTTGACGAGGTAGTCGTCGGCTCCCACCTCGAAGCCCGCCAGGCGGTCGGAGACGCCATCGCGCGCCGTGAGGAAGACGACCGGCACGTCGCGGTGCGCCCGCAGCGTCCGCGCCAGTGCGAAGCCGTCGCCGCCCGGCAGCAGCACGTCGAGGACGGCGAGGTCCGGGGCGCCGTGCAGGATCGCCTGAGGCTCGCGCGCGTCGGAGAACGCCGCGACCGCGTAGCCGTCCTCGGCGAGTGCGCGGACGACCGCGTCGCGCACGGCTTCCTCGTCCTCGACGACGACCACCCGGGCCGGCGCGACGCTCATGGGCGGCAGTATCCCGCGGCGAAGCTGAAGCGAGGCTGAAGACCGGCGGACCTTCAGGACCAGCTCAGCGCGCGCTGCGACCTTCGCGGCATGTCCACTACTCACAGCAGGCGCAACCGCCACCGGCAGGTCGCGCGCAACCTCACGATCGCCGTCGCCACCGCGGCCCTCGCGGGCACCGGGGCGGCGATGGCCGCCGACGGCGGAATCGCACCGCCGACCACCGCTCCGAAGACCGGCGAGCGCGCGCCGCTGGCCGCGAACGAGCCCGTCGTCACGGACGCGCGGGCGCGGCTCCAGAGCCTCGTCGCCGACGGGACGATCGCGCAGGCCGAGGCCGACGTGGTTCTCGGCGACGTGATCGCCGGCTCCGTCGACCCCGAGGCGCTCGTGCGCGCCGGGAACGTCTCCGCCGCCCACATGCCGGCGATCGTCACCGTGCTCGACGAGGTCAAGCGAGCCCACGCGACGCCCG
>JAOPZW010000071.1 GCA_025963905.1 Solirubrobacterales bacterium
GCCTGCTCGAGCTCCGCTCGCCGGGCCCGCACGGCGTCGCGTGCCAGCTCCCACCGCGCCTCGACCGTCTGACGCTCGAGGCGCTCGTGCAGCTCGGCCGCCTCGGCCTGGCGCTTGAGGGGGCGCAGGCGCGAGCGTGCCTCGCGCTCGACGTCCAGCGCGCGGTCGAGGTTGTCCTGGGTGCGCTCGAGCTTGAGTTGCGCGCGGCGGCGGCGCTTGCGGTGCTTGCCCAGCCCCGCGGCCTCCTCGATGAGCAGCCGGCGGTCCCTGGGCTTGGAGGTGACGATCGCCTCGACACGCCCCTGGGAGACCACGGAGTGCATCTCCTTGCCCAGTCCGGTGTCGGACAGGACCTCGAGCACGTCGACGAGCCGGCACTTCGCGCCGTTGAGGCGGTACTCGCCGTCGCCGCTGCGGTCCAGGCGGCGCAGGATCGAGATCTCCCCCAGCGGCAGGTCCAGCGTCCCGTCGCCGTTGTCCAGCACGATCTCGACCTCGGCCGCCGAGCGCGCCTGCACGCCCTTGCCGCCGCCGAAGATCACGTCCTGCATCGACTGGCCGCGCACGGCCAGCGGCGACTGCTCGCCCATGGCCCACAGGACGGCGTCGGTGACGTTCGACTTGCCCGAGCCGTTGGGCCCGACGATCACCGACACCCCCGTGTCGAAGTCGAGCTTCGTGCGGTCGGGGAACGACTTGAAGCCCTTGAGGCTGATGGACTTCAGGTGCATGCGAGGCCTCCCGGCGTCATTCGTCGTCGTCCTCGTCGGGGCTGTCCATCATCTCGAGCGCGAGGCGCGCCGCCTCCTGCTCCGCGTGCTTCTTCGAGCGTCCGGAGCCGGTGCCGATCGGCCGCCCGGACACACCGGCGACCACCTCGAAGATGCGGTCGTGCGGCGGTCCGAGCTCGGCCGTCACCTCGTAGGAGACGAGCTCGCCGCGCTGGGCCAGGCGCTCCTGCAACGTCGACTTGAAGTCCACGGGGTGCAAGAGCGCGTGCTCGATCTCCGGTTGGAAGGCGTCGACGACCGCCTCAGCCGTCGGCTCGTAGCCGGCGTGCAGGTAGCAGGCACCGATCACCGCCTCGATCACCGACGCGAGCACGCGCTCGGTCGTGACGAGCGTCGAGGCGCTCTGCCCCACGCCGGGCGGCGCCGCCCGCTCCAACTCCGCCGGGACCCCGAGGCGCTCGGCGACGGCCCGGCACGACGGGCCCGAGACCGTCTGGGCACGGATCTTCGTCAGCCGGCCGGCGCCGTAGCGCTCTGCCTCCAGACGTGGGTACAGGTGCGCGGTGACCGCGAGCCCGAGCACGCTGTCGCCCAGGAACGCCAGGCGGGAGTAGGAGTCGCTGCGCCTGTCGGTCCACGACGCGTGCGTGAAGACCTGCCGGTGGAGATCCTCCGGCAGGTCCCGCAGCAGTGCACGTAGGCGCTCCAGGGCTCAGGACGCAGTCGGGGCGTGGGCAAGCACGAAGTCGATGGCCTGGCCCACGACGAGGATCTTCGCAGCCTGCTCGTCGGACATCTTCACGCCGTAGGAGTCCTCGAGCTCCTGCACGAGCGTGTACAGGTCCAGCGAGTCCGCCTCGAGGTCCTCCTTGAAACGGGTGCCCTCGTCGACGCGCGCGGGGTCCACGTCGAGCTCGTCGGCCAGATGCGACTGGATGAGGGTGAAGACCTCCTCGCGGGTCATGAGGATGGAACGCTAGACGCGGGCTCGGACGGCGCTGTGCCGAGGGGCCCCCGGCGCAGGGCGCCCGCCTCCTCGAGCGCGGCGTGGGTCCTCCCCACCACGTCCTCGCGCGTGCCGCGCGCCGCCAGGAGGATCGCCTGCGCGATCCCCCGGCGCGAGAAGCGCCCATGGGGAACGACGCCCAGGCGCCGCAGCCCGAGCAGGTAGGCGCCGCCGGCGCTCTCGGGGTCCAGGGCGTCGCGGAACTCGAGCAGCGCGGGGCGCAGGAGCAGGCCGCCGGTCTTCGCGCGCCGCGACGAGGTCGCCACATCGCGGATCGCGCGCAGCATCGTCTCCGAGACCCCCTCCATGAGCTTCAGCGCCACGTTGCCGGTGAAGCCGTCGGTCACGATCACGTCGGCCTTCCCGGCGGTGACCTCGTTGCCCTCGACGTTGCCGATGAAGTCATAGCGGCCGCCCTCGGCCATGCGCTTGCTGAGCGCGGCGTGGGCCTGGACGATGAGCGGGGTCCCCTTCGTGGCCTCGCCGCCGTTGGAGAGGAGGCCGACGCGCGGGCGCTCGATGCCCAGCACCGTCTCGGTGAGCGCGGCGCCCATGAAGCCGAACTGGACGAGGTGCTCGGCGCGAACCTCGGTGTTCGCGCCGACGTCGACGATCGTCACCGGATGGCCGGGCACCGGCACCGAGATCGCCAGGGCCGGGCGGTAGATGCCGGCCGCGCGCCTGATGTTGAAGAGTCCGGCGGCGAGCGCCGGACCGGTGGACCCGCCGCTGACCAGCGCGTCCGCGTCGCCCTCGGCGACCGCGCGCGCGGCGCGGACGATCGACGCGTCCGGTTGCGCGCGCACCGCCCCGGCGGGGTCCGCCGCCTTGGCGATCGACACCGGCGCGTCGACCACGTCGACGCCGGCCGGGGGGTCGCCCATCTCGTCGGCGGGTCCGAACAGCACGACCCGCACGCCCGCCGCCGCCGCGAGCGCAGCTCCCGCCGCGACCTCGGCGGGACCGAGATCAGCGCCGTTCGCGTCGACCGCGACGGTGACGTCCATGCCGTGGAGCCTAATTAATGATCGTGGTCGTGCCCGTGACCGTGGTCCGGGGCGACGACCTCGCGCCCGCCGTAGGTCCCGCAGACCGGGCAGACCCGGTGGGGACGACGGGGGCTGTGGCAGTGCGGGCACGCGTTGAACGTCGGCGCGGAGATCTTGTGCTGGGCGCGACGCTTGGACGTGCGGCTGTGCGACTGCTTCTGCTTGGGGACGGCCATGACGAACCGGGAAGGGTAGAGCATCGGCGTCCTGCTTGACTGCCGGCCGTGAACGATGAGCTGCCGATCCGCCCCGCCACCCCCGACGACGTCCCCGCCGCCGATGCCGTCGCGCGCGACGTGCTGTTCTCCCTCCCGCCCGGCGTCGACGAGGCCGAGCGCCAGCGCCGCAGCCACGCCCGCATCGCCCACCTCATGCACACCGACCCCGGCGGCGCGTGGGTGGCCGAGCGGGCCGACGGGCGCGTGGCGGGAGTCGCGCTCGCGCTGGTGCGCGAGGGGATCTGGGGCTTCTCGCTGTTCGCCGTGGCCGAGGACGTGCAGGGCCGAGGGGTCGGGCGCCGGTTGCTGCAGGCGTGCTTCGCCTACGGCGACGGGGCGCGCGGGCACGTCATCCTGAGCTCCGAGAAGCCGGCGGCGATGCGCCTCTACGCGCGCCTGGGCCTCGACATCCGCCCGGCGATCGCCGCGGCCGGAATCGCCGACCTCGCGCGCATGCCCGCGGCGGTCGCCCGCGTGGAGGACGCCGGCGTCAGCGGCATCCCGCTCGCCGACGCGATCGGGCGGCGCGTGCGCGGCGCCGGCCACGCTCGGGACCTGCCGGTCGCGCTGGCCTCGGGCGCCTCGCTGCTGACGTTCGAAGACCGCGCCTTCGCCGTCGCGCGCGAGGGGAACGTCATGCTGCTGGCGGCGCTCGACGACGAGGCGGCGTCGATCGTCCTGTGGGCCGCGCTGGAGGCCGCCGGGCCCGGACGGACGGTCCGCGTCGACTTCCTCACCGCCGGCCAGGACTGGGCCGTGCGCACCTGCCTGGACGCCGGCCTCGCCCTCTCCCCCGACGGCCCGATGTTCACCGGCGGGCAGCTGGGGCCGATGCGGCCCTACGTCCCGAGCGGGGCGTACCTTTAGCCTGGATCCACCGGTCATCGTGGATGAATCCCTGCCGTGGGCGCGGTCCAGGGTCGATCGGGGGCGCACCCACAGGGTGGTCCCTTTGGAAGCCGCCGATCGGCACTGGGCCGTGATCCACGACTGGGATTCGCCGCGAGAATCGGTGGATCGAGGTTTAGGCGGGGCGGGCCGACATCATTCCAGGCGCAGCTCGCGCAGCTTGGCCCACCGGGGGTCCGGCTGCGCCTCGTGCGCGTGCTCCGGGTCGGCGTTGAGGCTCGCGCCGCACTCGGGGCACAGCCCGGCGCAGTCCTCGCGGCAGCGCACCTGCGAGGGCAGCGCGAGCACGTAGGCGTCGTGCGCCCACCGCGCGAGGTCGAGCTCCTCCGCCTCGACGTAGGGGCT
>JAOPZW010000074.1 GCA_025963905.1 Solirubrobacterales bacterium
AGCACCGCAAGCAGCACCGTGGGCGCCGCGCGGGCATCTCGCGCGGGCAGACCACGGTCCAGTTCGGCGAGTACGGCATCAAGGCGCTGGACGCCGGCTGGCTCACCAACCGCCAGATCGAAGCGGCACGAATCGCGATGACCCGCAAGATCAAGCGTGGCGGGAAGGTGTGGATCAACGTCTATCCCGACAAGCCCGTGACCAAGAAGCCCGCCGAGACCCGCATGGGCTCCGGCAAGGGCTCGCCCGAGGGCTGGGTGGCGGTCGTCAAGCCGGGCCGCGTGATGTTCGAGCTGGCCGGCGTGCCCGAGGCGCTGGCCCGCGAGGCGATGCGCCTGGCCGGCCACAAGCTGCCGGTCCGCACGAAGTTCGTCCAGCGCGAGGAGGTCTAGCGTGGTGACCGGCAAGGAGCTGCGCGACCTGCAGGACGACGAGCTGGTCGAGCGCATCAAGACCGCCCGCAGGGAGGTCTTCGGGCTGCGCTTCCAGCTGGCCACCGGCGAGCTGGAGAACACCGCGGGCGTCACGTCCGCCAAGCGCGACCTCGCCCGCGCGCTGACCGTCGCGCGTGAGCGCGGCATCGACATCCACCAGATCCGTTAGAGACATGGCTGAAGACACCCCAGAGACCACTTCGCAGGAGCAGGCCCCCGTCGAGGAGCAGCCTGCGGCCGAGGCTGCTCCGGCGCCCGCCGCACCTGCCGCCCCCGCGGCGCCCGCCGCCCCGCCGGCCACCCCCAAGGAGCGCAAGGTCGCGTCGCGCGCACGGCGCGGGCTGCGCCGCGGCGCGACGCCCGAGGAGCGCCAGGAGGTTCGTGCGAAGAAGGCCGCCGCCCGCCGCCGCCGGCGCGAGCAGGAGAAGGCCAAGCGCGGCGACCAGCCCCGGGAGGGCACTCCGCCCGCCGAGCACGTCCCCGGCACGCCCCAGGTGCGCCAGGGCAAGGTCGTCTCCGACAAGGCCGACAAGACCATCACGGTCCGCATCGACATCGCGAAGCGCCACCGGCGCTACCAGAAGATCGTGCGCTCGTCGATGACGCTCCATGCTCACGACGAGACCAACGACGCCAACGAGGGCGACACCGTCCGCGTGGTCGAGGCCCGTCCCATGTCCGCCACCAAGCGCTGGCGCCTCGTCGAGATCCTGGAGCGCGCCAAGTGATCCAGAACGAGACGCGCCTTCGGGTGGCCGACAACACGGGCGCTCGCGAGATCCTGTGCATCCGCGTGCAGGGTGGCTCGCGACGGCGCTACGCCGGCATCGGCGACATCATCACCGCGACCGTCAAGCAGGCCAACCCGCAGGGGACGGTCAAGAAGGGCGAGGTCGTCAAGGCCGTCGTCGTACGCACGAAGAAGTCCTTCGGCCGCGAGGACGGGACCTACATCGCCTTCGACGAGAACGCCGCGGTGATCATCGACGCGCAGAACAACCCCCGCGGCACCCGCATCTTCGGACCCGTCGCGCGCGAGTTGCGCGAGCGCAACTTCATGAAGATCGTGTCGCTCGCGCCGGAGGTTCTCTAGAATGGCTGCCAAGATCCGTCGCGATGACGAGGTCGTCGTCATCAGCGGCAAGGACCGCGGCAAGACCGGGAAGGTGCTGCGGGTGGACCCCTCCAAGCAGCGGGTCTTCGTCGAGGGTCTGAACATCGTCAAGCGCCACCAGCGCCCCATGCAGGTGCCGAACGCCCAGCGGGCCGAGCAGGTGGGCGGGGTGATCGAGAAGGAAGGCCCGATCCACATCTCCAACGTGATGCTCATCGATCCCAAGGACAAGAAGCCGACGCGTGTCGGCATCGTGCGCGAGGACGGCACCCGCCGCCGCGTGGCGAAGCGCTCCGGGACGAAGCTGGACTGACCCATGGCCCGCCTGAAGACCCGTTACAACGAAGAGATCCGCCCGGCGCTCATCGAGCGCTTCGGCTACACGTCCCCGATGCAGGCGCCGAAGATCGAGAAGATCACGCTCAACATGGGCGTCGGCGACGCCAAGCAGGACTCCAAGGTCCTCGACGCCGCGGCCGAGCAGCTCGCGACGATCGCCGGCCAGAAGCCGAGCATCCGCCGGGCCCGCAAGTCGATCGCCGCCTTCAAGCTGCGTGAGGGAATGCCCGTGGGCATCTCCGTCACCCTGCGCCGCGAGCGCGCCTACGAGTTCCTGGACCGCCTGATGTCGGTCGCCATCCCGCGCGTCCGCGACTTCCGCGGGCTCAAGGCGACGGCGTTCGACGGCCGCGGCAACTACTCCATGGGCATCCGCGAGCAGATCATCTTCCCCGAGATCGACTACGACGCGGTCGACCAGGTCCGCGGCCTCGACGTGACGATCACGACGACCGCCAAGACCGACGCGGAGGCGTTCGCGCTGCTGGAGGCCTTCGGCATGCCGTTCGCCCGCGAGGGACGCCCCGGCCAGGAGGCCGCCGAGCAGGCGAAGGCCGCCGCCGAGGAGCAGGCGCGCCTCGCCGAGGCGCACGCCAAGGAGGAGGCCGAGCACGCCGCCAAGGACGCGCTGCGGGCCGAGAACCCCGAGGCGTACGAGCGCCAGCACGAGCCCGCCGAGGGCGAAGACACCGAGACCACCCAGGAGGCCTGACGCACATGGCCAAGACGTCCCAGCGCGTGCGCCAGGCACGCCCCGCAAAGTTCAAGACCCGCGAGTACAGCCGCTGCCGCCGTTGCGGCCGCGCGCGCTCCGTCTACCGCAAGTTCGGCCTGTGCCGGATCTGCCTGCGCGAGCTCGCGCACGACGGCTACGTCCCGGGCATGACCAAGAGCAGCTGGTAGCAGGAGCCCTTCTCAGCATGTCCATGACCGATCCCATCGCCGACTTCCTCACGCGTGTGCGCAACGGCATCACCGCCGCGCACGAGACGGTCGACATCCCGTCCTCCAATCTCAAGCGTGAGCTGGCCCGCATCCTCAAGGAGCAGGGCTACATCCGCGACTTCGCCATCCAGGCGCCGACGCCTGATCGCCCCGCCGAGCTCATCCGCGTGACGCTGAAGTACACCGACGACCGCACCAGCGCGATCTCGGGGCTCAAGCGCGTCTCGCGTCCCGGCCAGCGCACCTACGTCGGCCACGGCGAGATCCCGAGGGTGCTGGGCGGGATGGGGACGGCGATCGTGTCCACCTCCAGGGGAGTCATGACCGGCCACGAGGCCCGCCAGGCGGGCGTCGGTGGCGAGGTCGTGGCCCACGTCTGGTAAGGGCGGCCAGGAACCCATGTCACGTATCGGCCGCAAGCCCATCCCCGTCCCCAGCAGCGTCACGGTCGCGATCGAGCCCGAGCTCGTCCGCGTCAACGGCCCGCGGGGCGAGCTCTTCGAGCGCATCCACCGCGACATCACCGTGGTCCGCGAGGGCGAGGCGCTGCTCGTCAGGCGCCCGACCGACCGCGGCGAGCACCGGGCCCTGCACGGCCTGACCCGCTCGCTCGTGGCCAACATGGTCGAGGGCGTCACCGCCGGCTTCCAGAAGAACCTGGAGATCCAGGGCGTCGGCTACCGCGCCCAGCTCCGGGGGCGCGATCTCGAGCTGGCGCTCGGCTACTCGCACCCCGTGAGCATCAAGGCCCCCGACGGCATCGAGTTCGAGGTGCCCCAGCCGACGCGCGTCGTCGTCAGGGGCATCTCCAAGCAGCTCGTCGGCGAGGTGGCCGCCAACATCCGCAAGCAGCGGCCCCCGGAGCCCTACAAGGGCAAGGGCATCCGCTACGAGGGCGAGTACGTCGCCCGGAAGGTCGGCAAGCGAGCGTAATGACCGTCACCACCAAGCCCCAGCGGCGCCTGCGCCGGCGCCGGCGCGTCCGCGCGAAGATCAGCGGCTCGGTCGAGCGTCCGCGGATCTCCGTGTTCCGCTCCAACCGCGGCATCTCCGCCCAGCTCATCGACGACCGCAGCGGTCGCACGCTGGCCTCCGTCAGCTGGACCGAGACGGACTTCCGCTCCCTGCCCCGCATGGAGCAGGCCGCCAAGGCCGGCGCCGCGCTCGCCCAGCGCGCCAAGAACGCCGGCGTGGACGCCGCGGTGTTCGATCGCGGCGGCTACCGCTACCACGGCCGTGTCAAGGCCTTCGCCGACGGCGTCCGCGAAGCCGGCCTCACGGTCTGAACTGTCCCGAACTGGCACACTCGAAAGCGCTCATGCCCTCAGTAGATCGTTCAGTAAGCCCCTCCGGACTCGACCTGCAAGAGCGGGTCGTGGAGATCAACCGCGTCGCCAAGGTCGTCAAGGGCGGCCGGCGCTTCTCGTTCACCGCGCTCGTCGTCGTGGGGGATGAGAAGGAGGTCGTCGGCGTCGGCTATGGCAAGGCCAACGAGGTGCCGCTCGCGATCCAGAAGGGCGTCGAGCGCGCGAAGAAGAACCTCTTCCGGGTCCCCAAGCACGGCTCGACGATCACCCATCAGACGATGGGGATCTTCGGGGCCGGCCGCGTCTTCCTCAAGCCCGCCTCGCCGGGTACCGGCGTCATCGCCGGCGGCGGCGTTCGCGCGGTGCTCGAGCTCGCCGGCATCCACGACATCCTCTCCAAGAGCCTCGGCTCCCAGAACCCGATCAACCTGGTCAAGGCGACCGTCGCGGGCCTGCAGGGCCTGCGCACGCCGGGCGAGGTCGCCGAGCTGCGCGGCCTCTCGATCAACACGGTGCTCGGGCTGGGCGGCACGCCGCAGGCGGTCGAGACCATCTCTGCCGACGACCTGCGCGAGCCCGGCAACGGCACGACCGCGGCCGCCGAGGAGGCGACCGGGCCCGAGGTCGTCGCATGAGCAGCCTGAAGGCCACCCAGTTCAAGTCCAAGAACGGCGCGAACAAGGCGCAGCGCGACACGCTGCGCTCCCTCGGCCTGCGGAAGATCGGCCATACGGTCGAGGTCAGGGACACCCCGCAGGCTCGCGGGATGCTCCACCGCGTCCGCCACCTCGTGAGGATCGAAGATGAGTAGCGACGAGCGCATCGGCCTGCACAGCCTCAAGCCCGCCCCCGGCAGCCGGAAGACGCGCAAGCGCGTAGGCCGCGGCGAGGGCTCGGGCATGGGCAAGACCTCCGGTCGCGGCCAGAAGGGCGCGGGCTCGCGCTCGGGCTCCAAGGATCGCACCCGGTTCGAGGGCGGCCAGATGCCGATCCACATGCGGATGCGAAAGCTCCGCGGCCCGCACCACAAGATGTCGATGCCCTTCGAGCCGTTTCGCACGCACACGCAGGCGGTCAACCTCCAGGACCTCGACGCCCGCTTCGAGTCCGGTGCCGAGGTCACGCTCGAGGAGCTCAAGGGCAAGGGCCTGGGCACGCGCAAGGGCATCGCCGTGAAGGTGCTCGCCAAGGGCGAGATCACCAAGCCCCTCACGGTGCACGCCCACGCGTTCAGCGCCACCGCCCGCGCCGCCATCGAGGCGGCGGGCGGTACGTGTCAGGTCATCGAGCCCTAGGCATGGTCGGCTTCCCGACCCGGTCCGCCCGCGCCTCGCGGTCGCGGAAATCGACCATCTAGACTTCTAGGCTCGATGCTGGCGACGATCCTCAGCGCCTTCACCGTCGGCGAGATTCGCAAGAAGCTCGCGTTCACGGCGCTGATCCTGGCGCTCTACCGCGTGGGCTCGCACATCCCCGTCCCGGGGATCGACGTCAAGGCGGTCCAGGCCGTCCAGCAGCAGTTCGGCAACGGCGGCATCCTGAACCTGCTCAACGTCTTCTCCGGCGGCGGCCTGTCGCGGATCGCGCTGTTCGCGCTGGGCATCATGCCCTACATCACCGCCTCGATCATCCTGCAGCTCCTGACGGTGGTCGTCCCGTCGCTGGAGAAGCTGCAGAAGGAGGGGGAGGTCGGCCAGGCGCGGATCACGCAGTACACGCGCTACCTCACCGTCGGCCTGGCCTTCGCGCAGTCGATCGGCTACGTCTTCCTGTTCAAGTCCTTCGCGCCGAGTGCGGGCCAGCCGGTCATCCCGAAGTTCGATGCGCCCCACGTCTTCCTGATCGTCATCTCGCTGACCGCGGGCACGGTGCTGCTGATGTGGATGGGCGAGCTCATCACCCAGCGCGGCATCGGCAACGGCATCTCGCTCATGATCTTCGCCTCGATCGTCTCGCGCCTGCCCCACGGCGTTCAGGCCTGGTGGACGAACCCCGACCAGGTCTTCAAGGTCATGATGCCCTTCGTCGCGATCGCGGTCATCGCCGCGGTGGTCTTCATCCAGGAGGGCCAGCGGCGCATCCCGATCCAGTACGCCAAGCGCGTGATCGGCCGGCGCATGAGCGCGGGCGGCCAGACCTACCTGCCGCTGCGCGTGAACATGGCCGGCGTGATCCCGGTCATCTTCGCCGCCTCGATCATGGCCTTCCCGCCGACGGTCGGCCAGCTCATCAACCAGCCGTGGGCTCGCAACCTGTCGACCTTCTTCAGCCCGTCGCATTGGCCGTATCTGTTGGGGGAGACGATCTTCATCATCCTCTTCACCTACTTCTACACGGCGGTCACCTTCAACCCGGTGGACCAGGCCGACAACCTCAAGAAGTACGGCGGCTTCATCCCCGGGGTGAGGCCAGGCCGCCCGACGGCCGAGTTCCTGGACCGGATCCTTGCCCGGCTGACGTTCCCCGGCGCCCTGTACCTGGCGGCCGTCGCGGCGCTGCCGACGATCCTCATCAACCAGACCAGCGCGAACTTCTTCTTCGGCGGCACGTCACTGCTCATCGTGGTGGGCGTCGCCCTGGACACCATGAAGCAACTCGAGGCTCAGCTGATGATGCGCAACTACGAAGGCTTCTTGAAGTAGGGTCTCAGCCGAGCGCGACTCATGCCCGGTTCCCGCTTCCCCCGTCGTACCGAGAGCGGCCTCGCCGACTCCATCGCCCTGATGTCAGAGCTGAATCTCATCCTGCTCGGCCCGCCCGGTGCCGGTAAGGGAACCCAGGCCGAGCGCCTCCAGGAGGACTTCCCCCTCGCGTACATCGCCACGGGCGACATGCTGCGCGCCGCCGTCGCCGAGGGCACGGAGCTGGGCAGGAAGGCCAAGGAGCACATGGACCGGGGCGACCTCGTGCCCGACGACGTGATCATCGGCGTGATCCTCGACCGCGTCGAGGGCGACGATGCCCGCGACGGGTTCCTCCTCGACGGCTTCCCCCGCACGATCGGCCAGGCGGAGGCGCTCGAGGCCGAGCTGCGCAAGCTCGGGCGCAAGCTCACGGCCGTCCTGCTGATCGAGGCGCCCGACGAGGAGATCATCCGCCGCCTCTCGGGCCGCCGGGTGAGCAAGAGCGGGCGTGTCTACCACGTCGACCACGACCCGCCCAAGCACGCCGACCGCTGCGACATCGACGGCTCGCCGCTGGTCCAGCGCAAGGACGACAAGCCCGAGACCATCCGCAAGCGCCTCGACGTCTACCACCGCCAGACCGCCCCGCTCGTCGCCTACTACGACGAGCGCGGCCTCCTGCGGCGCTTCGACGGAACCCGCAGCCCGACCGAGGTCCACGACCACGTCCGGGCCACGATCGCGACGCTCCGGCTCGAAGACGAGCTGTGATCATCAAGAAGTCTCCGGAGGAGATCGACAAGATGGCGGCGGCGGGCGCCATCCTCGTCCGGACGCTGAGGCTCCTGGAGAGCAAGGTCCGCGAGGGTGTGACGACCGCCGAGCTCGACGAGGCGGCCGAGAAGTTCATCCGGTCCCAGGGCGCCACGCCGGCGTTCAAGGGCTACCGCGGCTTCCCCGGCTCCATCTGCACGTCTCCGAACTCGATGGTCGTCCACGGCATCCCGGGGCCCTACCGGCTCGGGCGCGGCGATCTCATCTCGATCGACGTCGGCGTGGTCCTCGACGGCTGGGTCGCCGACGCGGCGCGGACGTTCCCCGTCGGCCCGGTGAGCCCGGTCGCGCACCGGCTCCTCGACACCACGCAGGCCTCGCTGTTCGCCGCCGTCGAGGCGTGCCGGCCGGGAAACCGCCTCGGAGACGTGTCCCACGCGGTGCAGGAGCGCGTCGAGGCCGACGGGCTCTCCGTCGTGCGCTCGCTCGTCGGTCACGGCATCGGACGCAGCATGCACGAGGACCCGCAGGTGCCCAACTTCGGCGAGCCCGGCCGCGGCCCGCTCCTGGAGGAGGGGATGGTGCTGGCCGTCGAGCCGATGGTCAACGCCGGGCGCCACATGGTCCGCATGGGCGACGACGGCTGGGCGATCTTCTCCCAGGACGGGTCGTTGGCCGCGCATTTCGAGTTCACGATCGCCGTGACGGCCGACGGCCCCCGGGTCCTCACGCCCTGGCACGAGGGGGATGGGCGCGAGGGCGCTGCCGGGACCCGATAGCACGATCGCCCGTGCTATCGTCTCCTGTCTGTGCGCATCGGCCCCCGGCCCGGCTGCGCACGTCCGCGACTGGTAGCGGCGGCCTGGCGGTCGCCAGAGCCAGCGTCGCTGGTCTTCGATTCGAAAGGGATCATGAAGGTACGACCGTCGGTCAAGCCGATGTGCGAGAAGTGCAAGATCATCCGCCGCCACGGCGCGGTGCTGGTCATCTGTCAGAACCCCCGCCACAAGCAGCGGCAGGGGTGATCGGCTGATGGCACGCATCGCCGGGGTCAACATCCCCCTCAACAAGCGCGTCGAGATCGGCCTCACGTACGTCTACGGCATCGGGCAGTCCACGTCGAACCGCCTTCTGTCCGAGGTGGGGATCCAGCCGGACACGTACGTCCGTGACCTCACCGAGGACGAGGTCGTCCGCCTGCGCGATCTCATCGACAGCGACCTCACGGTCGAGGGCGACCTGCGTCGCGAGCGCTCGCAGAACATCAAGCGCCTCATGGAGATCGGCTGCTACCGCGGCCTGCGCCACCGCCGCGGGCTCCCCGTGCGCGGGCAGAACACCAAGACGAACGCCCGCACGCGCAAGGGTCCCAAGCGCATGTCGGTCGCCGGCAAGAAGAAGGCAGGGAAGAAGTAGTGCCCGCACCCAAGCGCCCCCAGAGGGGCCGCCGCAAGCCGAAGAAGAACATCCCCGTCGGCCAGGCGCACATCAAGACGAGCTTCAACAACACGATCGTGTCGCTCACCGACCGCGAAGGAAACGTCATCGCGTGGGAGTCCGCCGGCGGCGCCGGCTTCAAGGGCTCCCGCAAGTCGACGCCGTTCGCCGCGCAGGTCACCGCCGACGCCGCCGCCCGCAAGGGCATCGAGCAGGGTCTGCAGAAGGTCGACGTCTTCGTCAAGGGCCCCGGCTCGGGGCGCGAGACGGCGATCCGCTCCCTCTCGGCCGCCGGCCTCGAGGTCACGAGCGTGAAGGACGTCACCCCGCAAGCGCATAACGGCTGCCGCCCCCGCAAGCGGCGCCGGGTCTGAGGTAGGTCAGATGGCTCGAGATACAGGACCCCAGTGCAAGCAGTGCCGCCGCGAGGGCCAGAAGCTGTTCCTCAAGGGCGAGCGCTGCCTGACCGACAAGTGCGGCGTCGAGCGCCGCGCGTACCCGCCGGGCGACCACGGCCGCGGGCGCCAGAAGCAGAGCGAGTACCGCGTGCAGCTGCGCGAGAAGCAGAAGGCCCGCCGCTACTACGGCGTGCTCGAGAAGCAGTTCCGCCTGTACTACGACAAGGCGAGCCGGCAGGAGGGCATCACGGGCGAGAACCTGCTGACGCTCCTCGAGCGCCGCTTCGACAACGTCCTCGTCCGCCTCGGCTTCGCCGGCTCGCGCCGCCAGGCGCGCCAGCTCATCCGCCACGGCCACTGGAGCATCAACGGTCGCCGGGTGGACATCCCCAGCTACCAGGTCCGCGACGGCGACGTCATCGCGGTCAAGGCAGGGACAGGGGCCGACCAGGTCATCCGTGACGCCACCGAGCTGACCGCCCAGGTGCCCGCGTGGCTGCAGGCTGACCATGACGCGCTCACCGCGAAGGTGCTGCGCAAGCCGGATCGCCGTGAGATCACGACGCCGGTGCAGGAACAGCTCATCGTCGAGCTGTACTCCAAGTAGAAGATTGCACCGCCGCGCCCTGGCGACCACGGGCGCGGCCCCGAACCCGGCGACCTCCTCACCGCCGGCCCGAACATACGCACGACGTTAGGACCCCTTCCGATGCTCGACTTCCAGATCCCCCGAATCACCAGCGAATCGGTCGAGGAGGCTCGCCGTGGCTCGTTCACGATCGAGCCGCTCGACCGTGGCTTCGGCTACACGTTCGGCAACTCTCTGCGCCGCGTGCTGCTGAGCTCCCTCGCCGGGGCGGCGGTGACCAGCGTCCGCATCGAGGGCGTCGCCCACGAGTTCTCGACGATCAGGGGCGTCACCGAGGATGTCACCGACATCATCCTGAACCTCAAGGGGATCGTCTGCCGGATGCACTCCGACGCGACCGAGGTCGAGGCGCCGCTCGTCGTCACGGGCCCGGGTGAGATCACGGCCAAGGACATCGACCTCCCCGCGGGCGTCGAGATCCTCAACCCCGACACCCACATCGCCACGCTCGAGAAGAAGACCAAGCTCGAGCTGTACCTGACCGTGGGCCGCGGGCGGGGCTACCGCCCGGCCGACGAGAACAAGTCGCCCGACCAGCCGATCGGCGTCATTCCGATCGACTCGATCTTCTCCCCGGTGCGCCGCGTGGCCTACGCCGTCGAGCAGGCGCGCGTCGGCCAGAAGACCGACTACGACAAGCTCACGCTCGACATCGAGACCGACGGGTCGATCGACCCGCAGGCCGCGCTGCGCGAGGCCGCGGAGATCCTCATCCAGCAGCTGGCGATCTTCACCGACGCCGACCGCATCGAGGAGCTCCGCGCCGGCCCCGGCGGCCAGCTGGAGGCCAACGGCGCCAGCGCCGTCAACGGCGGCGGCGGGGTCGGCCAGGCCAGCGGCGGCCCGATGCACGACATCCTGATCGAGGAGCTCGAGCTCGGCGTCCGCTCGTACAACTGCCTCAAGCGCGCCGGCATCCAGACCGTCGGCGACCTGATCTCGAAGTCCGAGGGGGAGCTCAACGCGATCCCGAACTTCGGCAAGAAGTCGATCGACGAGGACATCGAGACGCTGCACGCCCGCGGGCTGAACCTCCGCGACGACTGAGCGACGGGAAGAACCATGCGCCACCAGAAGACGCGCCACAAGCTGAGCCGCAGCGCCTCGCACCGCAAGGCGCTGCTGGCGAACCTCTGCAAGGAGGTCATCCAGCACGAGCGCATCAAGACGTCCGAGGCCAAGGCCAAGGCGGTGAAGCCCGAGCTCGAGCAGCTCATCACGCTCGCCAAGCGCGGCGACCTGCACGCCCGGCGCCAGGCGCTCAGCGCGCTGGGTCAGGACAAGTTCACGGTGCACAAGCTGTTCGAGGAGGTCGCCCCGCGGTACGCGGAGCGACCCGGCGGCTACACGAGGATCCTCAAGCTCGGCCCGAGGCGCTCGGACGCGACGGAGATGGTCTTCCTCGAGCTGGTGTAGTGCGCCGTCGTCGCCCGTGACGACGACGCGGCTGGATCTCGAGTACCTCGGAACGCGGTTCGCGGGCTGGGCGAGGCAGCCGGGCCTGCGGACCGTGCAGGGTGAGCTCGAGGAGGCGCTGGGCCTCCTGCTGCGCCGGCCCGTCGAGCTGACCGTGGCCGGCCGCACCGACCGCGGGGTGCACGCCTGGGCGCAGGTCGCCTCCTACAACGGCGAGCCCGCCGATCCGGTCGCGGTCAACGCGCTGATCGGCCCGGACGTCGCGGTGCGGGCGGCGCGGTCGATGCCTGTGCCCTTCGATGCCCGGCGCGACGCGCTGTCGCGGACGTACTGCTACCGGGTCCTGCACCGGCGCGAGCGGTCGGCCTTCGAGCGCGGGCACGCGCTGTGGTGGCCGCACCGCCTCGACCGCGACGTCCTGCACGCCTGCGCCGCCGCCGTGACCGGCCGCCATGACTTCACGGCGTTCACGCCGAAGGAGACCGACCACGTCCGGTTCGAGCGCGACGTCGCTGCGGCACGCTGGGAGGATCGCGGGAACATCCTGGAGCTCTGGATCGAGGCCGACTCGTTCCTGCGTCACATGAACCGCACGCTGGTGGGCACGATGCTGGAGGTCGCCGGTGGCCGGCGCTCGCTCGAGGCCTTCCGGCGGCTGCTCGACGGGCGCCCGCGCGCGGAGGCCGGACCGACCGCGGGGGCCCACGGGCTGCATCTCGCGGCCGTCGCGTACCCGGAACTTCCGGCGAATTCGCCGGATCCGTCGATGGACAGCGGGCAGCGCGAGGAGTAGCGTCGCCCGTCGGACCATCCCCGTCGAGCAAAGGGGGGACGGATGGACCGTGGGTCATCGATCGACGTGCGGGATCGCACGCGGCGGTGGCCTCGCCTGATCTGATCGCGGGAAGACCGGTAGCGCGCGCCGCCGATCGGCGCTGATGCGCGCCGTCTCCTCGCCCCCCAGCCCCCCACCCCACATGCCCGGGGCGCACGGCTGCGCCCCGGGCCGGGTGGCATATCCTCGTAGGGGTGCTGCGCGTCCTGCTGACGAACGACGACGGGATCGAAGCGGAGGGGCTGCAGGCCCTGCGCCGGGCGCTGCTGGGCGTCGACGACGTCGAGCTCGCGGTGATCGCCCCCGACGGCAACCGCTCCGCGTTCGCGCGGATGATCACCACCCGGCGCCCGCTCCTGGTGCAGGAGGTCGACATGGGCGACGGGACCGTCGGCTACGCCACCGACGGCACACCGGTGGATTGCGTGCGCCTGGCACAGCTGGGTCTGATCGAGGGCTTCGAGCCCGACGTCATCGTCTCGGGCATCAACCACGGCGCCAACCTGGGCGACGACATCTCCTACTCGGGCACGGTCGCGGCGGCCTTGGAGGGCATCATCCTGGGGATCCCGGCCATCGCCGTCTCCCAGCAGTCGGCCACGCGCGAGACGGACCACCGCCTGGGGGAGGAGTTCGACTTTGAGGTGGCCGCGGCCTTCGCGGCGCGCATCGTGGAGGAGCTCGACGACGTCCCGCTGCCCGACGGCACGCTCCTGAACATCAACGTCCCCGCCACTCATCCGTCGGGCGTTGCCGTCACGCGGCTGGGCAAGCGCATCTATCGCGACGAGCTCAAGCTCCAGGGCGAGGAGGACGGCCGGCGGCGCTACTGGATCTATGGCGCCGACCCCGGGTACGAGGACGAGCCGGGCACGGATCTCGCCGCCGTCC
>JAOPZW010000234.1 GCA_025963905.1 Solirubrobacterales bacterium
CCTCCGGCGGCCGTCAGGGCACGGTCACGGTCGTCTCTCCCACGAGGAGGCCCGGGTAGGCGGGAGTGGCGTAGGGCCCGGGGCGGGCGTGGACGGTGCGGTACCGGACGACGATGCGATAGGTGCCGTGGTGCTTGTTGTAGAGGTCGACGGTCGTGCGTACGAGGTCGCCGGCGTTGAGGTTGTGGGCGTAGTCCTGGACCAGGAAGCCCCTGGTGCTCGCTGGACGGACCTCGATGCTGTAGCCGCTGCGGCCATCGACCACGGCCTGCCGGGCGTGGAACCGCACGCGGATGCCGCGGCCGTCCGGCGCCGGGAACGCTCGGACCGGGGCGCGGACGTCGGCGACACGGGGCTGCGGGATCGGGGTATATCCCGCCTGGGCGTAGCACGAGCCGCGCGGTGCGCCGGTGATCCGCACCATGCAGTCACCGGCGGTGTAGATGACGCCCTTGATGACCTGGGAGGCGGGTGTGACGGCGATGTACGGCTCGGCCGGTCCGCGGAGGTTGAGCTTGGGGTTGCGGTGATGGAAGCCGTATTCGCGCATCACGGGCTTGAGCCGTCGCTGCACGACGAGGTAGGCGCCCACCTGACCCAGCGGGGTGGTGGTGTGGAGGCGCCCGTCGGCGCGGTAGTTGTAGGTCTTGGCGTTTGGGCCGAGCAGCCCGAGGTCGACGGTGAGGTCGGCGGTGCGGCAGCCCGTGGTTCCGTGCGGCGTCTTGAGCTTGGTGGCGGGGCGAAAGCCGACGGGGCAGCCCTGCGGCTGGGCGCCGGCAAACGCGTCGGTATGCAGCGCGACGAAGGCGTGCCCGGAGCCGTCCAGGACAAAGCAGCCACCGAGCGCGCCTCGCGTCACCCCGACACGTAGCTCGTGGAACACCCGGCCATCGGTGATCTGGCCGAGCTTGCCGTGGTAGACGCGACCGGCCTGCAGGCAGCCGTACTTGCGGTCGGTCTCCCAGTAGCGCAACCCCCACGGCACCCCGCCATCGGGGTCGGCAATGTTGGTGGCCAAGAGCGTGACGGTGCCGGGGACCGGGGCACCCTCGGCGCGACCGGGCACCGGCGCGCCTCGCTCAAAGGGCACCGGCGAGCCCGACGACAGCAACGCCGTCGCGGCCCAGGCCACCGCCCCGGCGCCCAGCACCACGGCCGCGACCAGAAGCGCCAGCGAGCGGCGCCGACGGCGGGCTCGCGGCCGGCGCTCCAGCACGCCGGCCTGCCGCTGCGCGGCTGCCTCCAGCTCGCGGCCGAGCCGCTCAAACGGGGTCTCGGCCGCCATCAGCGTCCCTCCTCCAAGCGCGCCCGCACCGCCCGCAGCCCGCGGCTGACGCGCTGGCGGACCACGCTCTCAGAGCACGCCAGCCGCTGCGCGATCTCGGGATAGGACTCGCCGTCGACGTGCCGCGCGATCACCGCCGACCGCTGATCGTCGGGCAGCTCCGCGACGGCCTCCAGCGCCGGCGTCTCGGCCAGCATGTCGAGGATCGCCACGTCGGCGTCATCGAGAGCCAGCGGCTGCATCGCCAGCGCGCGCCGCGCCCGGTCCTCGACCTGGCCGCGGCGCAGCGACGCCAACAACGTGTGACGGGCGATACCGAACAACCACGCCTGCGCGGGCCCCGGGCCGGGCTGATACCGCGGCACCGATCGCAACGCCGACGCGAACGTCTCGGCCGTCAGATCAAACGACATCTCGACGTCGCGCACGCGCCGGCGGAAGTAGCCGTGAATCAGCCGTACGTGACGCTCATAGAACACGCCAAATGCCCTCGGCACGCTGCGAGCCAGCACCAACAACTCCTCGTCGCTGAGACGCTCCAAGTCCATCCGCACGGGTTATATGACGGATTCCGTCGCGATTGTGACGACTTCCGCATCGGACGCGTCTCGACAGTGGCGCGCGCGGCGGGGCCGACCCGCGCCCGGCCGTCGCTTTGAGGCATAGGCAGCGGTCAGTAGCGGCGAACGGCGGCTCGTCCATCCAGGCGAAAGCGGAAGCGGCGACCGCCGCCGCGTCGTGGTTGCCCACAGAGAGCGGCGGTCGGGGCCGCCGGCAGAATGCACCTTGCTCGCGGGGTCTTCCGGGGAGTAGCGTCGAGCGGACTTCTCAGGAGGAAGGAGAGGGCCATGACCGACAGCGCCGAGACCGCGATCATCGCGGGAGGTTGCGCCTGGATCATGCAGCAACTGCTGCGCCACCCCCGCGGGGTCATCTCAACGCGTGTGGGATGGACTGGCGGCAAGGGCGACAACCCGACCGAGGAGGACCCTCAGGGTCACGCCGAGGCGGTCGAAGTCGTCTTCGATCCGGCGCGGCTCTCCTATCGTGAGCTACTTGAGTACTTCTTCCAGGTCCATCGGGCCGACCTTGGGGAAGATCTCGTCGGCTCCATCTACCGCTCGGAGATCTTCTACACGAGCCAGGAGCAGCGCAGGGTGGCCGACGAGACGATCGCGGACGTCGACGCCTCGGGCCACTGGCTCGGTAAGACCGTGACTGAGATCAGCGAGGCCGGTCGCTTCTGGGAAGACCCGGCCGAGCATCAGGACTATTTTCTGCGCTTTCCGGACTATCCGGAAGGCAGCAAGCGCCCCTTCCCGCGCACGAGCGTGAACGCGGCCGGCCGCGAGACCGCCGCTTGACCCGGCCCGAAACGGACCGAGTTCACATTCAGGCAGGATCGCCACGCGGCGAGCAGCGGTAGCCCGGCGCCATCTTCACCGACTGCTGCTTGGAGGCAGAAGGAGCGGTCGATTCGCGGGGCGGGCCGGGTCCGTCGAGACTACGCGGGTGCGAGGCCGACAGCGACTGCGGCCATTGCGACGGCTATCGCCACGCTGATCACGACGAATCGCCGCCCGTCGACGGCCGGAAGCAACGCCGGCACGAACCCGACGAACGGGATCACCCAGGCCACCCCAAGCTTCACCGTGCCGCAGGCTCGCCGGTCCGCGAGACGTCCGCGTTCTCAGCCCACGTGTAACCACAGGCCGCACCCCAACGAAGCGTCACGAAGACGCCGAGGACGAACAGGGCAACCGTCACCAGAGCCCGAGCAGGTAAAGAGACGCGGCCATCGACCATCTCATCAAGGTCATCGGCCCGGCCACCCGATCCCTTGAAGCCGCACCCCGGTCCGCGTAGTCCCGCGGGCATCAAGCGCCGACGCTGCTTGGAGGCATGAGGGGCAGCGTCCGGCGCATCGCCGCGCCACTGTCGCAATGGACGAGGTCCGGCACTGTGGGCCGCGCCGGGAGCCAGAAGCGTCGACCGCTCAATCTCGAACCGACTCGCCCCCGGTACCGGAGCGCGCTGGCCGCCGTCCGGCCGACGGGCCGCCGATGACCTCGCCTATCGCCCGTCAGTCGGAATGTTGTGCATCAGGGACGCCGGAGGTACCGTCCTCGCATGCTCGCCGAGGTGGACCCGACCGCGCTGAACGCGACCGCGCTGAACGTCGCGTGCGCGATCGTGGTCATCGTCGCCGTGCTGTGCGCGGCGGTGTCGCGGGTGCGGCGGCGCCGCGACCGGCGCCTCGGCCTGCGCGGCGACGGGCGGTGGTGGGAGGGACCGTACGCGCCGCCGCCCCCGCCAATGTCCGCCCAACGCCGCGAGGATTCCGGCTCCGCATAGGCCCGGACCGGTACGCACCGTGCTTGTCTTGCCTGCGGCCTTGGAAGAGGGGACCGCCCGGGTCGGCATCAAGCTCAGAGTGTTCCTTTGAGGCAAAAGCAGCCGCGCGGCTCGAAGCCCACGGCGCTCTCGCATCGGACGACACGCGGTCGTCAGCGCCGGCGCCGAACTCGCGCCTGCTTTCCGCGGAGGAGCAAGCGTGGCCGCGTGCCACATACGTGTGCGAACTTGCGAGCCAGACCACTTAGCGATCATGAGCTCGGAACGTCACGGAGCCGACCCCAAGTCCATCGACTCGGCTGCGGGCGTTGGGAGCTCGGCGACCCGCGGCTCAGGCGCGGCGTCCGCCGTCGCGTCGGCGAGCGCGGTCAAGTCCTCGATGATGCCGGCAATGTCGACCGACGCGCCCACTTCGGGCGGCAGCACGGCGCCGACGGCATCGGCGTGTCCGGCGAGCCAATCCTGGGCTTGAAGCGCGGCGGAGGCGAGCGCGGCATCAGCGCCCGCGAGCCTGGTCGACCACTGCTCGACGGCGGCGTGCTGCGAGAGTGCTCGGCGCTCGATGCCTTCGCGCCGTCGGCGTCCGCGCCAGCCAACCTCGGCGAGCTCAACGTCGGTTGCTTCGAGGCGTTGGCGAGCTGCGTTGAGCTCGGCCACCGCGTGGGTTCGGCGTCGTTCGGCTGCGGGCAAGTCCCGCACGATCGGAGGCATCGCGTCCAGAAGCTCTCCCGCGAGGCCACTCTCGGCGGGCGCTCGAGTGCCGACGTTGACGAGGTCGCTGGCGAGCGCCTTGGCCTTCCGACGCTGCAGCGAGGCGAGCGCATCGCCGTCGAGCTCGTCGTGGTCATCCATTCCGGGGAGCGGCTCTTGGACCTCCATCGCAGTGACGTAGAAGTGCGCGCTTTCGCGATGCCGAGACAGCGCTGCGTAGCCCCACTCCCGGTAGAGGTCATCGGAGCCGAGGACGTGCGCGCGGTCGACGGTCGCGCCCTGCAGGCGATGCGCCGTCATCGCGTAGCCGTGCTCTAGCGATCCGGCCTCCAGATAGCGCGCCGGAAGGTCGACGATCCGATTCCCGAGGTCCACCCGCAGCGAGTTCGTCGCCGCGTCCAAGGACGTAACGCGGCCACGCTGCCCGTTGACGACATCGAGGATGCGGTCGTTTGCGGTCGCGACGACGTGGTCGCCGGTGGCGAACGACCGCCCGCCGACCGCGAGTTCCTCTACCCCCAGAGCGCCGGCGCGGCGCATCTGCATCCGGGCGCGCTCGTTGAGATCGGCAACGTCGCGGCGGCGCAGGGCCACCATGACCGATTCGCTGTCAGGGCGCGCCTGGATGATGTCGCGCCACCAGGCCTCGACCAGGGCATCCCGCGTGACCTCGGCGTTCGACCCGGCAACGAGACGCCCCTCACGCCGGTAGGTCTGCGCCCAGTCGCGGACACTGCCGTCGCGCAGTTCTAGGAGCGCCTGGCGGTCCCACGGCTCGGCCTGGCGACGCACGTCGAGCAGTTCCAATGCGCCGAGCCGGTCGGCGAGGCCGCCGAACGCTCCGCCTGCGTCGATCTCTGGGACTTGGCGGTCATCGCCAACGAGCACGAGCTTGGCCTTCGCGGCCTCAGCGTGCTGAGCGAGCTCGGCGAGGTCACGCGTGCCGACCATGCCGGCCTCGTCGACGACGAGCACGCTGCCCGTCTCCAGCCCGTATCCGCGGCGGATGTCGAGTTGCAGCCGTTTGATTGTGGTCGACTGGATCGCCGCGCTGTCCTGCAACTCTGCCGCCGCACGAGCCGACAGCGCGCATCCGGTCACTCGCACGCCGCCGGCCTGCCACGCTTCGCGCGCCGCGTCGAGCGCGAACGTCTTGCCGGTGCCGGCGGCAGAGCGCACAACCTGGACTCCGTCGCCCGACGTCACCAGCCGGTGTACGAGGTCGACCTGTTCGGCGGCGATCGTCGGACGTGCCCCCACTGCGGCGTCGACCGCGTCGCGGGAGCCGCGGGCGATGCCGGCGCCCTGTCGGCGCTCCGCGCTAGCGATGAGCTGGCGCTCGGTTTCGAGCAGCTCGGCGGTGGAGTAGATGGGCTCCTGCTGGCGTTCGCCGGGGCGGAGCTCGATGACGTCGCCACGTGCCAGCCAGCCGTCGGCGAGCCCCTCAATGTGCTGGGGCCGCGCTCCGCGACGGTGGGTCGTAGCCCATGCTTGGATAACGGTTCGGCGGTCAAACGTGCTGGTCTCACGAGTGACGCCGCGCTCCCCGGCGAGTTCGGCGGCGGCGCGCGCCAGGTCGATGTCGGTCGGGTCGAAGGTCTCGGTGCGCTCGAGCACCTCGGCAAGTTGCCGCGCACTGAAGCCGTGCTCGGCGGCTCGGGCGCGCCAGTCCTCGCGCAGGCGGTCGACCGGCACGCCGTACTCCTTGCGTCGCCGCGTATCGAGTGCGGCGACCTGCGCGGCAGCGCGTGAGCGCTGGTCACGCCGAGCGAGCTGCAACGTGATCTCCTCGCGGCGCCGGGAGAAGTGGTGGATGAGCGAGCGCGGCACGCCGACGAGTTCGGCCGAGCCCTTCGTGACCGGCGTCCAGTCCACGCCGAGCCGGTCGGTCAGATGCTCGCGGAGTGCCGCCTGGTAGAGGTAGCCAGCGGTCTTGGCATGCCGGTAGATCAGCCGCGCGTCAAGCGAGCCGCAGCGCCCGTCGGCGCCCTTGACGCCGTTGGCGATCACGACGTGAGTGTGCAGTTGTGGATCGCCGGCCCGCGACGTGCGATGCCGGAAAGCTGCGGCAAGGAACCCCTCGCCGGCAACCGAACGCCGGCCTCCGCGCCCGCGGCGGGTGCGGCAGGCGTGGCGCTCCAGGTAGCCGAGCGCATCGCGAACCGCCGCGTCGTGTGCGTCACGTACGGCGATCGATGCGTCGCGTTCGCCTACCCCGTAGAGAACGCTCACGCTCTTCGGCGCGCTGAACGTCAGGTCAAAGCCCAGCGCCGATCGCGCCAGCGCCCGACGCAGCGGCGCGTCGCTGACCGGATGGCGGCCCTGCAGCAGCGTCCGAAGCTCCGCTTCGCTGACGTCACGCTCGTGCTCCTCAGGCGCCCAGCCCGAGCCCGTCCACTCGCCCGGCGCCTCGCCGTCACCCGCGTAGTAATCCTCGCGTCCGTGGGCCACGGCCTGGGTGTAGTAGCGCTCACTACGTCCGCCTGCGCTGAGCTTGCCGATCGACAGCATCGCCCTCATGTCGCCCACCCCCGCACTCACCCCCGGGGTGAGTGCAACTGTGTGACCTGTCTGTGGCGTTGGCGCTTCGGGGGCGTCGGAGCGAAGCTCCGGACGGCTACGTGGCGCCGAGGACCCTGCTGGCCTCGGGAAGGCGCAGCCGCGAACAGAGGCCGTTGAGCGTGGCTCGGGCTT
>JAOPZW010000111.1 GCA_025963905.1 Solirubrobacterales bacterium
GGATCGGCCTGGACGAGGAGTACGCGAAGGGCACGCTCAGCCACCTGGCGCGCCTGTGGCGGCGCCCGGTCGTCGTCAAGAGCATCGACCGCGCGGCCAACGACGTCTGGTACCGCTGCGAGCCGACCGGCTCGCCGGTCAAGCGCCCGGCCGAGCCGTCGTAGGGTTTCAGGCGGCGGAGGAGCTGGGTCGTCGTTCCGTGGTCGCCACGGCGCCTCAGCGCTCGAGGTCCAGCGGCGGGTAGGCCGCCCGCCACATCGCGTCCTGCACGCCCTGCACCGGGTCGGCCAGGTCGGCCTGGGCGACCCCGTCCTTCGCGGCCCGGCGCGCGACGGCGACGGCGACGGTCGCGGAGGTGACCCGGAGGTTCCCGATCGGCGGCAGCAGCCCGGCGCCCGGCTCTTGCGCGTGCACGAGCCCGGCGATCGCCTCCGCGGCCGCCCGCAGCATGCCGTCGGTCACGTGCGTCGCGCGCGCCACGGTCGTGCCGAGGCCGATCCCGGGATAGCTGAGCGCGTTGTTCGCCTGACCGATCACGTAGTCGGTGCCCTCGTACGTGACCGGGTCCCACGGGGTGCCCGTCGCGACGAGGCCGCGGCCGCCCGTCCACCGGATGATGTCGGCGGGCACGGCCTCGATGCGGTCGGTCGGGTTCGACAGGGGGAAGATCATCGGGCGCTCGACGTGGGCCGCCATCTCGCGCACGATCGCCTCGGTGAACGCGCCGGGCTGGGCCGAGGTTCCGATGAGCATCGTCGGGTGCACCCGCGCGACGACCTCGGCGAGGCCGATCGGCCCGCGAGGGGCGCCGTCCGCCCAGTCGGAGACCTCCGACCGCGGCCGCGCGTAGGGCTGCTGGAAGTCGCGCAGATCGTCCATGTCGTCCACGAGCAGGCCCTGCCGGTCCACACACCAGAAGCGCCGTGTCGCCTCGCCTGCGCCGAGCCCGTCGTCGACCATCGCCTCGCGCAGCTGGTCGGCGATGCCGACCCCGGCGGTCCCCGCGCCGAAGACGACGACCCGCTGGTCGCTCGGCCGCGTCCCGGCGACTCGCATCCCCGCCAGGCCGGCGGCGACGACGATCGCGCCCGTGCCCTGGATGTCGTCGTTGAACGTGCACGCCTGGTCGCGGTACTCGAGCAGGATGCGCCGCGCGTTGGCCGGTCCGAAGTCCTCCCAGTGCAGCAGCGCGCTGGGGAACAGCCGCCGGGCGGACTCGACGAAGGCGGCGATCAGCTCGTCGTAGCGCTCGTCGCGCACGCGGGCGTGGCGGTTGCCGACGTACACCGGGTCGTTGAGGAGCGCCTCGTTGTCGGTGCCGGCGTCGAGCATCACCGGGATCACGCGATCGGGTTGCACACCGGCCGCCGCGGTGTAGATGGCGAGCTTGCCGACGGCGATGTTCATGCCGTTGGCGCCCCAGTCGCCGATGCCGAGGAGCCCCTCGCCGTCGGTGGCCACGATCAGGTCGACGTCGCCGGCTCCCAGGCCGTAGTTGCGCAGCGCCGTCTCGACGCCATCGATGTCGTCGACCGACAGGTAGACGCCCTCCGGCCGGCGGAACTCGGCGCTGTAGCGCTCGATCGCCTGCGCCACGACCGGCGTGTAGACGACCGGGAGCATCTCCTCCAGGTGCTCCTCGAGCAGCTTGTAGAAGAGGACCTCGTTGCGCTGGCGCACGGACGCCAGGAACGTGTTGCGGGCGAGGTCGTCGGACTGGGCGCTGTACTGCGCGTACGAACGCCGCGCCTGGCCGTCGAGCGACAGGACGGCGGCCGGGAGCAGCCCCTCGATGGCGAGCGCGGAACGCTCCTCCGGGGTGAACGCCGTCCCGCGGTTGAAGCGCGGATCCCGCAGCAGGGCGCGGCCCCGGGGGAGCGAGCTGATAGGCACCGAGCTCGTCATCGTGGCGTTCATGATCCACCCGTTTCGTCGTGTTGTTGCTCGAAGACCTGCTTCACGACGTACAGCGCGTTGAGGACCCGCGGGAATCCCGTGTACGGAATCAGGTGGATCACGCTTTCGACGATCTCGGTGTGCGTCAGCCCGGCGGCCAGGCCGGTGTTGACGTGCAGCTCCAGCTCTCGCTCGGTTCCCTGCGTGACGAGCGACGCGATCGTGACCAGCGCTCGCTGCTGGTTCGTCAAGCCCGGCCTCGAGTAGATCTCCCCGTAGCCGAAGTCGACGATGTACCGGGCCACGTCGGGCGCGATGTCCTGGAGGTCTTCGGCGATCTGCAGGTGCGTCAGAGCCCCGCGGCCCTCCGGCAGCGTGTACTCCATGAGCTTGCTCAGGCCCCGCTGGTGAGCAGGGATGTCGGCCGGGTCTTGGCGCACCGTGAGGCGACTGTCCCGGCGCGACGAGCCGGCAGGTGCTGTCCGGCCGGACGGTCTCAGCTGACCGTCGGGGCGGATGCGCCGATCAGCGCACGACGCGGCGCTGCGTGCCCCCGGCGGGGCCGGTCTGGAACCAGGCCAGGATCAGCGCGCCGACGCCGAGGCACAACGCCGCGATCCCGTGCTTGACGTGGTGGTGCGAGGAGCCGGCCTGGTGGCCGGGGAAGAACGACGGCAGCGCGCCGGCCGAGTCCGCGAAGTACACGATCGCCACCACGATGAGCAGCAGGCCGACGACGATGGCGGGGACGATGAGGGTGCGGTTCTTGCGCATGGCTGCTCCTACGTGAGGGCGAAGATGATGGACAACGTGATGCCGGCGATGACGCAGTAGACGGCGAACGGCGTCAGGCGGTTGGTCTCGAAGAAGCGCATGAGGAACCGCACGGCCAGCCAGGCGGTCACCGCGGCGCAGAGCGCGCCGACGAGCGCCGGGCCGCGAACGCCATCGCCCTGGTGGCCCGCCAGGTCGGGCAGCTTGAGCAGGGCGGCGGCGCCGATGATCGGCGTGGCGAGCAGGAACGCGAACCGCGCCGCGTCCTCGTTGGAGAGGCCCGCGAGCAGGCCGCCGCCCATCGTGGCGCCCGAGCGCGAGAAGCCGGGCAGCAGCGCGAGCGCCTGCGCGGTGCCGACGCCGATGGCGTCGCGCCAGCGCAGGCGGTTGCTCAGGCGGATGTCGGCCTGCGCGCCGGCGAGGAGCGCGTCGGTGCCCGGGGCGCGGCGGCGAAGGGCCTCGGCGGCGAACAGCATCAGGCCGTTGAGCACGAGGAACGCCGCGGCCGACTGCGGGGAGGCGAAGACCTTGCGCAAGGCGTGCTCGAGCGTGAGGCCGAGCAGTCCGGCCGGGATCGTACCCACGACCAGCAGCCACCCCAGCCGGGCGTCGCTGTCGCCGGGGGCGATCTCGCGGTCGCGCAGCGAGCGCCCCACGCCGCGCGCGATGCGCACCCAGTCACGCCAGAAGAACCCCGCGAGCACGATGGCGGTCGCCAGGTGGGTCGCGACGAGGAAGGTCAGGAAGTAGTCGTCGTTCTGATGGATGTTCCAGCCCAGCAGCCGGGGGAGGACCACGCTGTGGCCGAGGCTCGAGATCGGAAAGAGCTCGGCGGCGCCCTGCAGCAGGCCGAGCACGATGGCTTGGAAGTAGGAGATGGGATGCACGCGGGCGCATCATCGGCGGCCCTCATGAACCGAAGATGACGCGGTGGTGGAGTCTGTCACGGGAACCGCCAGCCAGACGTCGGCGCCCCCGCCGGGCCGGTTCCCGGCGCCGCTGCGCCCGCCCAGGGCCTCGGCGATCGCGGCGACGATCGCCAGGCCCAGCCCCGCGCTCGAGCCCGTTCGCCCGCCGGCGCCCCGCGCGAACCGATCGAAGGCGCCGCCGCCGAGGGTGGCGGGAAACCCGGGGCCGTCGTCGCAGACGTGCAGGATCACCTGGGCGTCGTCCGTGACGGCGTGCAGGTCGATGTGCGATCCGCCGTGGCGGATCGCGTTGTCCACGAGGTTGTCCAGCGCTTGGGCGAGGCGGTCGGGGTCGGCGAGGACGACGGTCTGCGCCGGGGCGTTCACGGTGATCTCGGCGTCGCGCCCGTCGAACCGGTCGCGCGTGGCGAGCATGGCGGCACGGACGTCCACCGCCTCGAGCCGCGCGATGAGCTGTCCCTCGTCGGCGCGGGCGAGCAGCAACAGGTCGTTGGCCAGGCGCACGAGCCGTTGCGTCTCGCCCTGCAGGCGCTCCAGCGCCAGCCGGGTCTCGCGCGGGCTGCGCTCGCGGGAGAGCGCCAGGTCGATCTGCATGAGCATCAAGCCGAGCGGGGTGCGCAGCTCGTGGCTGGCGTCGGCGATGAGCTGGTGCTCGCGCGCGACGCCCTGCTGGATGCGCTCGAGCAGCTCGTTGAGGGTCTGGGCCAGCCGTGACACCTCGTCGTCGCTGTCGGGCACCGGCAGCCGCACGGAGGCGTCGTGGGATCCCGACGCGGCGCGGCGGCGCATCTCCTCGACGGGATCCAGCGCGGCCCGCGCCACGCGGTAGCCGACCAGGCCGGAGATGACCAGGACGGCGCCGTAGGCCACGACCAGTTGAGCGAGGAGCTCGTGCAGCGCCTCGTCGCGGTGGCGGCGGCGCGCGTCGAGCTCGACCCGGTTGCCGCGGGGCACATCCCGGATGCTGCGGTTCAGCGCGAACGCGACCCGCTCGTAGATGAACGCGCTGCTCAACGCCAGCACCACCGCCATCGCGCAGACGAAGCCGGCGGTGATCCGGACGGTGATCGAGCGTCTGTCGAGCAGACGGGTCATTCGATCCGCAGGCGGTAGCCGCGCCCGCGGACGGTCTCGATCGAGGCGGCGTCGAAGGGGCGGTCGATCTTGTCCCGGAGGCGGCCGACGATCACGTCGATGACGTTCGAATGGTGGGCGGCGCCCCGGGGCCAGGCGTGCTCGAGGATCTGGTCGCGCGAGACGACGCGGCCGTGCTCGCGCATCAGCAGCTCCAGCACCGCCAGCTCGCGCACCGTGAGATCGATCCGCGAGCCCGCTCGGCGGACCGTCGAGCTCGCGCTGTCGAGCTCCAGGTCGCCGACCGCGACGCGGCCGCCGAAGTCGGCGGGGCCGCGGCGCAGCAGCGCGCGGACGCGCGCCAGGAGCTCGGCCAGCGAGAATGGCTTGCCGAGGTAGTCGTCGGCCCCGCTGTCCAGACCGCGGACGCGGTCGTCGACGTCGTCGCGGGCGGTGAGCATCAGCACCGGCACGCCGCTGCCACGGTCGCGCAGGCGCCGGCACGTGGCGAAGCCGTCGAGTCCCGGGAGCATGACGTCCAGCAGCACAAGGTCGTAGGCGGTCTGCATCACGGCGTCGATCGCCCGCTCGCCGCTGGCCACGACCTCGACGTCGTGTCCTTCCTCGGTCAGCGCCTGGCCCACGAGCTCGGCCATCAGGTCCTCGTCCTCGCAGACCAGCACGCGCATCGTGCGGCGACGCTAGCGCGCGGCCCGTGCGCTGCGCGCAGCGGTCAAGCCAGCAGCATGCGCCTGAAGTAGCGCATGGTCCATGCATGGACCCCCTCGGGCGTCAGCCCGACCTTCATGGTGAGGGTGCGATACATGTTCCAGTCGAGGGCCGCCAGGATCGCCTCCTCGGCCTCGGGCACGGTCAGGTCCGCCCGGACACCCGGCTTCTGGAGGAGGACCTCCGCCGTCCAGTGCAAGCCGTAGCGCTGGGCCGCGATCAAGCGTGCCCAGAGCTCTGCGAGGCGCTCGTCACTCGTGACGGCGGTCTCCACGGCCCAGCAGATCTGCGCGGCTCGTGAGTTGATCTCGCGGGCCAGCGCTGAAGAGAGCTCCATCATCGTCGCGGCGTCCGGCGCGTTCTCCATCTCCCGCGCGGCTTCGCCACGCATCTCCAGCACGGCTTCAGGGCGGAGGATCGCGAGGTCGCCGTCGACGTGGTTCGCGGCGTCACCGCCGAACGCGACCACCAGCGTCGCCTCCAGCAGCGCCGGCTTGGTCGCGAACAGCGCCTCGACCGTCTTCGGCGACACGCCGGCGCGCATGGCGATGGAGCGCATCGTCGTCGCGGCCCACCCGTGCGCCTCGAACTCCTCCTTGGCGGCCCACACGATCGCTCGGCGAGTCTCCGCGGCGGCAGCCGTTCGGCGTGGCGCGTGATAGGGCCGGGTGGACTGAGGGTGGTTGACACGCCGGGCCATATTGATACGGTACACATCCTATCGAATAGGCGTTCGCCCTAAGGATCCTCGGAATGGAGCGGCGAATGCGACAGGAGCCCTCTGATTCGTCTCATGGCCAAGACCGTGCCCCAGTCGCCGAGCCCGTGCATCGGGCGATGAAGCAGCCGGCTGAAGACGCCGTGCTCGAGCGCGTCGGGCCGACGGCGAGAGGTGCGAGCGTGGCGGGCAGCCAGGGCCCGTCGGGGAAGCTCGCCTGCGACGGCGCGAAGCCGTTTGCGCCGGGTCCCGGGGAGATCCTCGTGCGCGTGCAGGCGTGCGGCGTGAGCCGTGTCGAGCACGCCCTCAGCACCGGCGCGGTGGGGGGGCTGTTTCCGGGCGGCGCTCCGTACATCGGCGGGATGGACGCCGCCGGCACCGTCATCGCGACGGGCGCCCGCGTGACCCGCTTTGCGGTCGGCGACGAGGTGTTCGGCCACTTCGCCGCTGAATCCTGGCGCTGGGCCCAGGCCCCCTGCGCCCGGACCGCGGCCGATGGAGCCAACATCGAGCGGCGGCCTGAGGGCCTCGATCCGCTCGCGGCGGCCGCCCTCGCCGAGGCCGGCCTGACCGCCAAGACGCTCTTCCGCGCCGTCGAGCCGCATCGGGGCCAGACCGCCGTGGTGATCGGCGCGACCTCGGGCCCCGGAACGGTGCTCGTGCCGCTGCTGGCCGAGGCCGGGGTCCACGTGATCGCCGCCGCGACGCCCGGAGACGCTGCCTACGTCTGTTCGCTGGGCGCCGCTGAGACGTACGAGTATTCGATCGGCGACCCGGTCGGCGACGCGCTCGTGCGCCATCCCGGCGTCGAGCTCGTCGTCGACCTCGTCACCTTCGACGAGCCGTACTTCATCACCCCGGGAGCAACCCAGGGAACGATCGTGACCGCGCTCCCCGCGACGGAGGCCGACGCCGATGGCGAAGGGCTCGGCGTCCCGCGGGTCCGGATCTCCGCCGAACCGGGTGATCTCGCCGCGCTCATCCGGCGTGCGCTCGACGGGAGCCGGCCCGTCGAGCTCGGTCGCCTCTACTCGTTGCAGGAGGTCGGCCGCGCGCTGCCGTTCACCGGCGCCCCACCCGAGTCCCCCGCGCTCGCCCTCGCGGGCTGAGCTCGCGCTCGTAGACGTACATGACGGGGCCGCCGGGGCCGCCCTCGCGGTTGCTGAAGCCCGAGCGCTCGTAGAGCGCGCGGGCCGCGACGTCGTCTTGGCTCGTGCCCAGGTCCATGCGGTCGGCGCCGCGCTCGCGCGCGATCTCCATCGCCGCCTCGAGCAGCACACGCCCGAGCCCGCGCCCACGGAGCTCCGGGACGACGTAGAGCTCGGCCAGGTAGCACTCGAGCGCCGGCGTCCAGAGGGCCTCCCGGAAGCGCAGCACAGCCAGCCCATCCGGTCCGTCTCCGCCCAGCAGCACGGCGGTGTCGCCGCCGGCGAGCAGCTCGCGGACACGCGCGGCGAGCCGCTGGGGGCCGGGCGTCGCTTCGTCGTACTCGCGGTTGAAGGCGTCGAGCAGGCGGCCGGCGGCGCCGGCGTCGGCCGACTCGGCGAGCCGGACGCCGAGCCGCGCTCCGCCGTCGTCACGCGTCACGCCCACCGGGAGAGGATCGCACCATCGAGCGGCTCAGCAACGTCCCAGTCTGCTCCCAGGGCGTTCCACGCGGCCGGGGCGACGATGACGTCGTTCCTCGTTCCCACGGGACCTCACCACAGGAGGTAACGATGTCGACCACCCCCCATCCCTGGCTGTCTCCCGGGGCGGCCGCCCACCGCCCGGACTCGTTCGACGATCCGGACCGCCGCCCCCCGCCGCGCAACTGGCCGGGCCGTCGCTCCCTGACGGTGCTGTTGATCACCACGGCGCTGCTCGGCGGTCTCGCGAGCGCCGGGGCGCTGGCCGTGGCCGGCGTGCTCGGCGGCAATGGCTCGACGACCGCCACCACCGTCGTCCAGTCCTCGTCGGCCGACGTGTCCGGCGGGACCTCCTCGACGAGCCTCGATGCGAAGGCCATCTACACGAGCGCGTCCGCCGGTGTCGTCGACATCACCGCCACGGGCACCGGTTCCTCGCAGGCCAACCCGTTCGGCCAAGGGGGCTCGTCGCAATCGACCGCGACCGGCTCGGGCTTCGTGGTCGACAGCAAGGGCGACATCGTCACGGCCGCGCACGTGGTCGACGGGGCGACCTCGATCAAGGTCACCTTCTCGGACGGCACGAGCCGAACCGCCACGCTGGCCGGAAAGGACGACGCCACCGACGTCGCGGTCCTGAAGATCGACCCCTCCGGCCTGACGCTGCATCCGCTGACGCTCGGCAGCTCCGCCTCGCTGCATGTCGGCGACGCGCTCGTCGCGATCGGCAGCCCGTTCGGCTACCAGGAGAGCCTCAGCACCGGCGTCGTCTCAGGCGTGGACCGCACGATCCAGGCGCCCAACGGCTTCACGGTCGCCCACGCGATCCAGACCGATGCCGCGCTGAACCCCGGCAACTCCGGCGGCCCGATCCTCGACTCGAGCGGCCGCGTCATCGGCGTCGCGGACCAGATCGCCACCGGCGGCTCCTCCGACCAGAGCTCGGGCGTCGGCTTCGCCGTGCCGATCGACCTGATCGCCGCCGAGCTCGGCCGGCTCGAGGCCGGTCAGACCGTCACACACCCGTACCTCGGCGTGAGCACGACCGAGTCGACCGGCTCGACCGGCGCGCTCGTCGCCTCCGTCACCGCCGGCAGCCCGGCGGCGTCAGCCGGCGTCAACGCCGGCGACGTCGTCACGGCATTCGACGGCCAGAAGATCAGCGGCAGCAGCGACCTCGTGGCGGCGATCGCCGCCAAGGCCCCCGGCGACAAGGTCGACCTCACGATCCACCGCGGCTCGGCGTCCCGGACATTGACGGTCACGCTCGGGACCCAGCCCACGTCGCAGAGCTCGTCGTCCACCCGGTAGGCACTCAAAGCCACCCTCAGCGAAACCGGCACCTCATGGCACTCATCCGCAAGACCAAGCTCATCGCCGCCCTCCTCGCCACCCTGGTGGGGGTGCCGGCGCTTGCCGCGCCGCTCGCGACGCCCGCGCGCAGCGCTCCGCTGCCTCCGTCGCTCGTGCAACTCGCGGTGCTTCCCCAGGCCGTTCGCCTGCCCAAGCTCCGGCGCCGTGCGGCCGGGCGCATGATCCGCCTGCGGCGGCTGGCTGGGCTGCGCACCGCCCAGGCGTGGGGCAGAGCGTCAGTGGCGAAGCCGCGGCCACGGCTGCCGATGCGGATCGCGTATGCGCGCGGACCCCCGCTCCCGCGTGCATGAACAGCGGTCCCGGCGGGGCGGCGATATGCCGCCCCGCCGCGCGTCGCCGGCCCCGCGACCCGCGCGAGAGGCCGGCCCGGTGCGCACGGCGTCCCGGCTCGTTCCTATCCTTGCCCCATGCGTGGAAGGCGCCTGCTCGTCGTGGTCCCTGCCGTGGTTGCCCTGGCCGGCTGCGGTGGCTCGTCGGGCAAGGCGCAGGGCGCGGGGGGCGCACCGCCCAGCGTCTCGCCGGGGAGCAGCGTCCAAGCAGCCGGCGCGCGCGCCGGCGCCGCCGGTTCCCGCGAGCGGGCCGCCCTCGCGCGGCTGCGAGCAATGGGTCTGCCGGTGTACTGCGGGGGGCGCCATGGTCATCTCGTCGCGCTCACCTTCGACGACGGCCCCGGCCCCTACACCCATTTCGCGCTGAAGGAACTGCGTCAGGCCCGCGCGAGGGCGACGTTCTTCCTCGTCGCCCGCAGCATCCAGCGATTCCCCGCCTGGCCACGCCGCGAGCTCACCCTGGCCGCGCTCGGGGACCACACCGCGACCCATGCCGATCTTCTGGGGCTCCCGCCCGCCGGTGTCACACGGGAGATCGCCTTGGGCCGCGAGGCCGTCCGGAACGCGGCGGGGCGCCCCGTGCTCCTCTTCCGGCCGCCCTACGGAGCGCGATCGCAGCTCATCGATCAGGAGGTCAGCCGGCAGGGGATGGTCGAGGTGCTCTGGAGCATCGACTCCGGCGACTCGAACGTCGTCCAGCCGCAGAACTACGCGGCGATCTCCCGCACGGT
>JAOPZW010000132.1 GCA_025963905.1 Solirubrobacterales bacterium
TGGGGTCGATCTCGGTGACCGCGACCCGCGCGCCCTGCGCCTTGAGTGCCTCAGCGCAACCCTTGCCGACGTCGCCGTAGCCACACACCAGCGCAGCCTTGCCGCCGATCAGCACGTCGGTGCCGCGGTTGATGCCGTCGATCAGCGAGTGGCGGGTGCCGTACTTGTTGTCGAACTTGCTCTTGGTGACCGAGTCGTTGACGTTGATGGCCGGGAACACCAACTCGCCCGCGGCAGCGAACTGGTACAACCGCAGCACGCCGGTGGTGGTCTCCTCGGTGACGCCCTGGACGGATTCGGCGATCTTGGTCCACTTGGACTTGTCGGTCTCGAAGCGCTTCCGAACCAGCGCCAGGAAGACCTTCCACTCATCGGAGTCGTCCTCCTCCTCCGGCGGCACCACGCCGGCCTTCTCGTACTGCGCGCCGCGCAGCACCAGCATGGTCGCGTCACCGCCGTCGTCGAGAATCATGTTGGCCGGCTCGCCCGGCCAGGTGAGCATCTCCTCGGCGCACCACCAGTACTCCTCCAACGTCTCGCCCTTCCAGGCGAACACGGGAGTGCCCTTGGGCTCCTCCGGCGTGCCGTGCGCGCCGACGACGACGGCCGCGGCGGCATGGTCCTGGGTGGAGAAGATGTTGCAGGATGCCCATCGCACCTCGGCGCCCAGGGAGACGAGGGTCTCGATGAGGACGGCCGTCTGGATGGTCATGTGCAGCGAGCCCGAGACCCGCGCACCCTTGAGCGGGGCGACGTCGGCGTACTCGCGGCGCAGCGCCATCAGGCCGGGCATCTCGTGCTCGGCCAGGCGGATCTCGTTGCGGCCGTACTCGGCGAGCGAGAGATCGGCGACCTTGAAGTCGGTCGCGGTCAGCGTGGCGGTGGGGGTCATCCGGTCTCCATGAGGTGAGGGGGCCGCTGCACGGCCGCGAGGAGCTTCTGATGCTTGTCCTGCTCCCAGTGCAGCCAGTCGTCGGCGGGGACGTGCTCAGGACGCTGCGCCGTGGCCTCGAACCAGGCCTCCACCGCGCCGCGCAGCTGGGCGTCGCGGCGCAGGCGAAGCGCGAAGCCCACCTCGGTGAGGCCGACCCCGAAGCGGTCCAGCAGCTCGCGCAGCGTGCGCAGGCGCTGCAGCTCGGGCGGCCCGTAGAGGCGGTATCCGGCGCTCGAGCGCGCGGGCTCGACGAGCCCGATGCGCTCGATGTAGCGCAGCATGCGCGGCGACCAGCCGGTCGTCTGCGCTGCTTCGTGGATCGTCAGCGCGTCCATCGAAGCCGAACCTTACCAAAGCTATGTCAAGGTTTGGCCGCGCTCGCGGCAGGCGCTCACCCGGCGGTCGCGGCGATGATCGTCTTGCGGTTGCGGTGCGTGGACTCGAACAGCCGGACGACCGCCTTGGTGGCGTCATCGGCGACGCGCAGGCGGTCGATCACGTCGGGCGCCGTCATGGCGCGATAGCCGTCCCACGGCTCGTCCACGCGGATCTCGGGGCCCGGCGACTCCGGCGTCGTCGCCGCCTCGCGCTGCTCCTGGCGCAGGCGGGCGGCGTCGCCGCGAGTCGGCTCCGGGGCCGGAAGGTCGAGGTCCTCGACGACATCAGGCAGCGGCTCGGGCTCGGGGGACGGCACGGGCTCGGGCACCGACTCGAGGTCCGGCTCGGGCACGGCGTGCGGGCGAGGGGTCGCGACGACGGGCTCGGGCTCGACCGGCATGACGGGCTCGGCCCGCCGCGGCTCGTAGCTGAACGGCGCGTCGGCGTACGGCGACGCGGGCTCGGGGGTCGCCAGATCCTCGATGACATCGGCGACGGCGCGCAGGGCGCCCGCCGTGGCGCCGCGCGCGATGGCCAGGGGCAGGGTCAGCGGGAGGAGGAGAAGCTTGTTCATTGGACGCCTCTTCCCGATCGCGTCAGCCGCGAAGCTCGTCCTCGCCGCCACGGGCAGTCTCCGCGAGCTCGGCCTTGATGCGGTCGATGGCGGGCACCGGCGAGGGGTCGACGCCACGGAGCACCGCGAGGTACAGCGAGACGAGGTCGCCCAGCAGCACGAGCGAGAAGACGCGCTCCGCGGCCGTCTGCCCGCGCGTGGCGACCCGGTGCACGCCCGACGCGCCGGCCTCGACGATCGCGCGCGTGCGCTCGATGCGCTCGGCCACGCGCGGGTGGGTGTCGGAGTCGTCCAGGAAGACCGCCGCGAAGCGGCCGAACTCGGCGGCGTTCGCCCAGCCGACGATCTCGTTGTGGTCGGCCTCGGGCAGCTCGACCGAGTACGCCGGCGCTTTGGCGTTCTCGTTGACCTGCGTCTTCCAGCGGTAGGCGATCGGCGACGTGAGTCCCGCGCCGGTGATGATCGGCACCGTGCCGTGCAGCGCGCGGGCCAGCGCCTTGGGCTCGGAGTTCTCGTCGCCGTCCGGGGCCCACGCGACCACGAGCTCCTCGAGGTGCTCCGCCGCGACGTCGATCTCGGAGTTCATGCGCGGCCCGACGCCGCACAACGCCGCCACTTCGAGCGCGGCGACGGTCATGTACGCCACGGCGGCCCGGGGCTGGAAGCCGCCGGCCACCGGGATGACGGGCACCCCGTCGGCGCGCGCCAGATCGGCCAGGCGGCCACCGGCCGTGACCACGACGCGCCGGGCGCCGATGATCCCGGCCGCCTCGTAGCAGGCGAGCGTCTCCTCCGTGTTGCCCGAGTAGCTGGCGCACAGGACCGTGGTGTCCGGCGTGGTCCACGGGGGCAGGCCGTAGGTGCGAGCGCCGAGGAGGGGCCGCGACGCCTGGTCGCCCAGGATCGCCCGTGCCAGCGGGCCGCCGATCCCCGAGCCGCCCATCCCCGCGACGACGAGGCCGCCCGGGCTGTCCCACGGCTGCAGCCCCGCCGACTCGACCTTCCACAGCGCATCCCGCAGGTGCTCCGGAATGCCGAGCACGTCGGTCACGAGATCAGACCTGTCCAGTCGTGCGACGGTCTCGCGGTCCAGCGTGGCGTTCTCGGTCGTGGCCATCTTCTTCTCCTCGGTCGGAACTGCGTCGCTCAGAACCTGATCGCCCCGTCGCCCAGCTCGGTGTTGGGGAACAGTCGCACGCCGCGGGTCAGCAGGTTGTCGGCCCCGATGGTGACGCCTTCACCCAGCACCGCGCCACCCGACACCACCGTGCGCTCGCCGATCCGCGCCCCGGCCGCCACGATGCAGTCGGTCAGGACGCAGCCCGCGCCGATCTCGGCGCCGTTGAGCACGACCGAGCGCTCGATCGTGGCGCCGCGCCCGACGGTGACGCCCTCGCCCAGCACCACGAGGCTGCCCACGTGGGCGCCCTCCTCGATCCGGCAGTCGCGCTCGACGATCGCCGGGGGTACGATCCGTCCGGCGGCCTCCACGCGCTCGCCCACCGCCAGATACTCCGTGCCCAGCCGCTCCTGGACGCCGGTGCGCACGTTCCCCTCGAGGATGTCGAAGGTGCCCTGGAGGTAGCGCTCGGGCGTCCCGATGTCCATCCAGTACGCGTCGTCGGCGAAGCCGAACAGGCCGTCGCCCACGAGCCGCGGCCAGACCTCGCGCTCGATCGACACCTTGCGGTCCGCCGGGATGAGGTCGAGCACGTCGCGCTCCAGGACGTAGGCGCCCGCGCTGATGAGGCTCGTGTCGATCTGATCGGCGCTGGGCTTCTCGACGAACTCCTTCACCGAGTCGTCGTCGTGCAGGCGCACGAGCCCATAGGCCGAGGGGTCGTTGACGGCGACGAGGGCGAGCGTCGCCTGGGCGCCCGTGCGCCCGTGCTGGACGAGCTGGGCCTCGAGGTCGAGGTCGGTGAGGATGTCGCCGTTGAGCATGAGGAAGCGCTGGTCCAGGAGCTGCTCGGCGAACTTCAGCGCACCGGCGGTGCCGCGCGGCTCGGGCTCCTCGACGAACCGCAGGCGCAGCCCGAACTGCGAGCCGTCGCCCAGGACGTTGTGGACCGCGGTGGCCAGGAACCCGCAGGACATGACGACGTCGTCGATGCCGTGGCGGCGCAGCCACTCGAGCATGTAGACGATGAACGGCCGGTCGACGAGCGGAACGACCGGCTTGGGCACCGTCGAGGTCAGCGGCCTGAGGCGCGTCCCCTCACCGCCCGCGAGGATCACGGCCTGCATGCCGCGCCCCTCACGATCGCCCGACGCCCTCGTAGGTCAGCCCGGCCGCGCGGATGACGTCCGGGTCCAGCGCGTTGCGCCCGTCGATGACCACGGTGCCGGCCATCTCGCCGGCGACCTCGGCCCAGTCCAGCGCGACGAACTCGTCCCACTCGGTGACGAGCACGACCGCGTCGGCGTCGCGCACGCAGTCCAGCGGCCCGGGCGCGAAGTCGATGCCGCGGATGAGCTTGCGCGCCTCCTCCTCGGCCACGGGGTCGTAGGCGCCCACCTTCGCGCCGTCGGCCTGCAGGCGCGCGGCGAGCACGAGCGAGGAGGCCTCGCGCATGTCGTCGGTGTTGGGCTTGAACGCCAGGCCCAGGAGCGCGACGCGCTTGCCCACCAGGCCGCCGAGGTGCTTCTGGAGCTTGCCGATGACCCGCCGCTTCTGGAGCTCGTTGACCTCGATGACCGAGTTGAGCAGCTGGAAGTGATAGCCGCTGTTGCCGGCCAGCTGCTTGAGCGCGTTGACGTCCTTGGGGAAGCAGGACCCGCCGAAGCCGATGCCGGCCTGCAGGAACTTGGGGCCGATGCGGTCGTCCAGCCCGATCCCACGGGCGACCTCGGTGACGGTGGCGCCCGTCACCTCGCAGACGTTGGCGATCTCGTTGATGAACGAGATCTTCGTGGCCAGGAACGCGTTGGCCGCGAGCTTGACCATCTCGGAGCTGGCGATGTCGGTGCGTACGAGCGGCGCGCCCAGCGGCCGGTAGAGCTCGACGACCGCGTCGCCCGCCCAGTCGCCGTCGTCGCCCACCACGACGCGGTCGGGCGACAGGAAGTCGGCGATGGCCGAACCCTCCTTGAGGAACTCGGGGCACGAGACGTAGCGGAAGCCGTCCTTGCCCCGCTCGGCGAAGGTCCGCTTGATCGACGCTCCGGTGCCCACCGGGACGGTCGACTTCATCACGAGCGCGTGACGGTCCGAGGGCGGCATCGAGTCGACCACCGCGTGCACCGCGGAGAGGTCCGCGTCGCCGGAGTAGGTGGGCGGGGTCCCGACCGCCACGAACAGCAGGCGGGCGTGCTCGAGGGCGTCGCCGATGTCCGTCGAGAAGTGCAGGCGGCGCCGGTGCTTGGCGACGAGCTCGGCCAGCCCCGGCTCGTAGATCGGGATCTCCCCGCCGTTGAGCCGGTCGATCTTCTCGGCGTCGATGTCGATGCACCACACGTCGCTGCCCAGCTCGGCGAAGCCGGCGGCGGTCACCAGGCCGACGTAACCGGTGCCGATGACGCCGATGGGTTCGCGGGATGCACTCATGCGGCGGCGAAGGCTACCGAGTGCGATCGGGGCGCTACTTGTCGCCGAGCCGGCTGAGCGAGCGCGCCAGGGCCCGCATCTCGGGGTTGCTCAGCAGCTCCGACAGCGAGTTGGAGACCCAGTAGACCGCGTTGGGGGTGCGCCAGGCGATCAGCCGCAGGCGGCTGCCGTCGTAGAACTCCTCGTAGGTGCGCCCGCGCATGTGGATCTCGTCGGTCGGGTTGTCCAGGATCGGCGGGGACTTCCAGGTGGTGCCCTGGATCCCGTAGTACTGGCCGTCCTGACCGGCGTAGCCGACGATCCGGTAGGCGCGGTAGCGATGGCGGCCACGGTCGGAGATGTCGTAGACGCGCGGGTTGGGCGAGATCGCCGTCGACGCCGGGTAGCTGCCCACGCCGAGTCTGGCGCGCGGGTAGTACAGCGGGAAGCCCAGGTGCATCGACGCCTTCGCGATGAGGTTCTCCCCCTCGGTCCGGGCGTCGACCATGCTGGGCGGCAGGCCGGCGGTCGCGCTCGTCGACTGCTTGCGCGTGCGCTTGGCGGGCTTCTTGGAGACCTTCTTGGAGGCCTTCTGGGAGGCCTGCCCGGTCTTGCGCGGGCCGTTGGACGAGCGCACGTTGAGGAACTCATCCCTCGAGAGCTGCAGGTTCTGGGGCGTGACCGTGACGTAGGTCGGGCCCGCATCGCCGCGGAAGTGGACCTCGCTGATCGGGTTGCGCGAGGACTCGAAGGCGAGCTTGAGCAGCTTCAGGATCGCCTGGGTGTTGTCGCTGGCGATGTCGGTCTGCGTGTAGCGCCCGAAGATCCTCAGGAGCTCCTTGCGGTCGCCGAAGATCGCCCCGAGGCCGATCTGATCCTTGGCCTGGCGCAGGAAGTCCTGCTGCCGCGCGGCGCGGACGAAGTCGCTGTCGGTGTGGCGGTAGCGCACGTAGTCCAGCGACTGCTTGCCGCACAGCTTCTGGTAGCCCGGCGAGATGTTGATCTCGGCGTACTGCTGCGAGGGCGCGAGGCCCAGGTTGGAGTGGTAATAGCGGTGGTCGACGTCGACGTAGACGCAGCCCAGCCGGTTCACCGCGCGCTGGAACCCGCCGAAGTTCACGTTGACCACGTGGTTGATCGGGACGTGCAGCAGCGCCCGGACCGTCTGGACGCTGAGCCTGGGGCCGCCGAGGGCGTAGGCGGCGTTGATCTTGTCGGTGACGGGCCCCTGTCTGGTCTGGATCGTGACCTTGAGGTCGCGCGGGATCGACATCACGGCGGTGGCGCCCTTGCCGGGATCCAGGCGCACGAGCATGATCGTGTCCGAGCGGGTCGGGTTCTTCTCCTTGATGTCGATGAAGCGCCGGTCGGAGCCGAGGACGAGGATCGTCTGCGGGCCGCCCGGGTTGACGTTGTCGAGCGCGCCCTTGATCCCGGGGATCGGCTTGCTCTCCTTCGTGATGATCGTCGTGAGCTGGTTGACCTCCAGCAGCACGGCCGACGCGACGGTCGCGCCACTGAGGACCATGATCAGCACGGCGCCCAGCGCGAAGCGCTTGAGCATGCCAAGGCCCACGCGGGGCGGCCGGTTGTCCTCGGGGATCGCGCTCATGAGGCGGGCTGCAGCACGGCGCGGGGGAGCGCGCCGTCGGAGGATGGTACGGACTGGACCGGCCGCGAGTTCCGGGCGCTACGCGAGGCCCCCCTCCACGGCGTGCAGCGGCGGCTGCTCCTGGCGCTCCAGCCAGGCCGGGAGGTGGTTGATGAAGTCGCCCAGTGCGCCGCGGTAGCGCGCCAGCGAGGAGATCGACACCCACTCGTGGGGGCCGTGGTGGCCACCGCCGACCGGGCCGAACTCGACGGCGGGCACCCCGGCTTCGAGGAACGAGATCGCGTCGGAGGCGCCATCGCGCCCGACGCTCAGGACCTCGCCGTCGGCGGAGCGGCCCACGGCGTCGCGCAGCGCGAGCACATAGGGGTTCTGGCGCGAGACGATCGCCGGCGCCCGGGTGAACGACTTGAGGATCTGGAGGTCGCCGATCTCGCGGATCTGAGACAGGATCTGCCCGGGGTCCTGGTTGGGCAGGTAGCGGATGTCGACGTCGATGGTGCAGCGATCGGGCACCTTGTTGAACGCGTCGCCGCCGTCGATGCGCGCGAGGTTGATCGAGGGGCGGTCGAAGAGGTCGGAGGACTCGCGGCTGAACGGCAGCGTCTCGATGCGCCGGAACACGTCATGCGCCTTGAGGATCGCGTTGTCGCCGAGCCACGGCGTGGAGCCGTGGGCGGCGGTACCGGCGACCTCCACGCGCACGGCCAGGACGCCCTTCGCCTGGACCCCGATGTGCAGGTTCGTGGGCTCGCCGGTCAGCGCGAAGTCGGCGCGCAGCCCCTCGGCGACGAGGGCGTCGGTCGAGCGGCGGCTGACGTCCTCGGACTCCTCGTCGGGGACGCACAGGAAGTGCACGTGCACCTGGCGCTGCGCGGCGGCGTCCTTGACCGCGTACATCATCGCCGCCAGCGCGCCCTTCATGTCGTAGGCCCCGCGGCCGATCAGCCGGTCGCCCTCGACGCGCGGCTCGAACTGGCCCTTCAGGGCGGGGACGACGTCGAGGTGGCCGTGGAAGATCACCGACGGGGCGTCGCGGGGACCGACATCGGCCATGACCACCGGCAGGCCGTCGAACTCACGGTCGGTCACGTCGATCTCGCGCGACTCCAGCCAGCCCTTGACGAACGCGGCCGCCGCACGCAGCTGCTCGGGCTGCGACGTGTCATAGGTCATGAGGCGCTCGGCCAGGACGCGTTCGTCCATTCACGGTCAGGATAAGGGCCTGTCGCGGGTTGGGCCACACCGGCCGCGCAGACCGACCGGCCCTGGGCGACGATCGATAGGGTCCGGTCCATGCCAGGCCGCATCGTCCTGTTCGGCGCCACCGGGTACACCGGCGAGCTGACCGCCCGCTCGCTCGCCGCGCGCGGCCGGCGCCCGGTGCTGGCCGGACGCAGCGCCCACCGCCTGGAGGCGCTGGCGACCGAGCTCGGCGGGCTCGAGACCGCGGTGGCCGACGTCGGACGCCCCGAGACCGTGCGTGCCCTCGTGGAACGCGGGGATGTGCTGATCTCGACGGTCGGGCCGTTCGTGCGCTTCGGCGAGCCCGCCGTCCAGGCCGCCGTCGCCACGGGCGCCCACTACCTGGACTCGACCGGCGAGGGCCCGTTCATCCGGGCGGTCTTCGAGCGCCACGGCCGCGGCGCCGAGGCGGCCGGCGTCGGGCTGGTGACCGCCTTCGGCTTCGACTGGGTGCCGGGCAACCTGGCGGGCGCGCTCGCGCTGCGCGACGCCGGCGAGGCCGCTACGCGCGTCGAGATCGGCTACTTCTCCCCCGGCGCGTTCGCCGCCAGCGGCGGCACGCGGGCCTCGGCCGCAGGGCTCATGTTCGAGCGCGGCTTCGCGTGGCGCGGCGGGCGCCTGATCGAAGAACGGACGGCGGCGCGCGTGCGCGGCTTCCGCCTCAGGACCTCCGAGAAGCCGGCGGTCTCGGTGCCCTCGTCCGAGCACTTCGCGCTGCCGCGCATCCACCCCGGCCTGCGCGACGTCGGCGTGTACATCGGGTGGTTCGGCGCCGCCGCGCGGCCGATGCAGGCGCTGTCGGCCGCCACGTCGGTGCTGGCACGGGTCCCCGGCGTGAAGGCCGGCGCCGAGGCGGCGCTCGGACGCCTGGTGAAGGGCTCGACCGGTGGCCCGGACGAGCAGGCGCGGGCCAGGAGCAGCTCCTACGTCATCGCCACGGCATTCGACGCCGGCGGCACCGAGCTGGCCGAGGTGCGCCTCACGGGCGTCGACGGCTACACCTTCACCGCCGAGATCCTGGCCTGGGGCGCCGACCGGGCCGCCGCCGGCGGCCTGCAGGGCGCCGGGGCCCTGGGGCCGGTCGACGCGTTCGGCCTCGACGAGCTCGAGGCCGGCGCCGCCGAGGCCGGGCTCGCGCGCGAGCAGGCCGCTGCCGGGGCGGCTTACCCGGGCGTCGTCTGAGGCGCCGGCACGCCGTAGGCGCGCCGCAGCTTCCCCAGGCCCAGGCGAACGCGCGACTTGGCGGTGCCGAGCGGGATGCGCTCGTGGCGGGCGATGCGGTCGGCCGGCAGGCCGCCCCAATACGCCAGCACGACCGCCTCGCGCTGCCCGCGTGGCAGCTCGCGCAGCGCGGCCTGCACGCCGGCGCGCTCCACCGCACGTTCGGCCGCCACGGCGGGGCGCTCGTCGGCACGGGGCTCCACGTGGCGCGCGTCGACCTTCAGGCGCTCGGTCATCCGCCCCGCCGCCCGTGACTCGCGCCACAGGTCGACCGCGCGCGAGCGCGCCATGACCCGCAGGTAGCCGCCGAGCGATCCACGCGCCGGATCGAAGGCCTCGGGCCGGCGCCACAGACGCAGGAAGACGTCCTGGACGACGTCCTGGGCGCGCACGGGATCCCCGAGGACCGCGAGCGCGCTGGCGTGGACGACACCGGCGTGCGCGTCGAAGGCTGCCGTGAACGCCGTGGGGTCGCGGAGGTCCGGCGTCGCTGTCGGAGGAAGGGAGCTCACCCGCGACAACCTAGACAGGTTGTCCAAAGGTTGTCAAATGGCGTGTCCGCCTGTAGCGTGGCGGCAGTCGTGGACGGCAGCGTTCCCCCAGGCGTGCGCATCGGCGAGCTCAGCCGCCGCGTGGGCGTCTCCCCCGATGTGCTGCGCGCCTGGGAGCGCCGCTACGGGCTGCTTGATCCCCTTCGCTCCGACTCCGGGCAGCGGCTCTACACGCCGGCAGACGAGTCCCGGGTGCGCCGGATGCGCGAGCTCATGGCCGACGGCTTCTCCGCGCAGGTCGCTGCACGCAGCGTCGGCGCGCCGGCTCCCGCACCGCCGCCGGCCGACACCGCCGCGCTGGCGACCGTGATCGCCGCGCTCGACGAGGCCCTGATGGCCCTCGACGCGACCGCCGCCCACACCGCGTTCGACCGGCTGCTGGCGAGCTATGGCCTGGACACCGTGCTCGGCGACGCGATCCTCCCCCTGCTCGCGCGCATCGGCGACCGCTGGGAGCGCGGCGACACCACCGTCGCCCAGGAGCATTTCGCCAGCGCGCTCCTGGCCGGGCGCCTTCAGGCGCTGACGCGCGGCTGGGACCGCGGGAACGGCCCCCGCGCGATCGCCGCCTGCCCTCCCGGCGAGCGCCACGACCTCGGCCTGCTGTGCTTCGCGCTCGCGCTGCGCGACCGCGGCTGGCGGATCGCCTACCTCGGCCAGGACACCCCGGTGCAGGCCCTCGCGGACACGGCCGGACGCCTGGCGCCCGACCTCGTGGTGATGTCGGCGGTCTCCCGGCAGCCGCTGGCCCGCGCGGCGGGCGCCCTGGCCGAGCTCGGGCGCGCCCACCCACTGGCCATCGGAGGCCGGGGGGCCTCCCACGACCTCACCGAGCGCCTGAGCGCCCGGTTCCTGCCTGACTGCGTGATCGCCTCGGCGGACGCGATCGCCGCCGGCCTGGGCGCGGACGTCTAGATGGTTGATTCCGAATCATTCGTGGTCGGGGTGGTGTGGATCGTGATCCGGTCCCGCCCACCCGGCGTCCGGTGGCGCAGCCCATGGCAGCGCCATTGGCAAGTCCGCCGGACGGCGATCCAGAGCGGCGAGGCGCGT
>JAOPZW010000155.1 GCA_025963905.1 Solirubrobacterales bacterium
TCGAGAAGACGCTGCCGTGGCGGCGCGTGGCGACATGGGGCGCCGCGGCGCTCCTCCTCGCGCTCGCCGTGTGGCTCGTGGCCGCGCCGGACTCGGTCCCCGGCCTCACGGTCCCCGGCGGTCACAAGGCCATGATGGGCGCGATGATGAAGTAGGTCCGGCTAGAACGCCCCGCGCTTGCTCAGCACGGCGGGCACGGTCTTCAGCAGGATGACCATGTCGAGGAAGACCGACCAGCGCTCGAGGTAGAGGAAGTCGAGGCGCACGAGGTCGTCGAAGTCGAGGTCCGAGCGGCCCGAGACCTGCCACAGCCCCGTGATGCCCGGCATCACGAGGTAGCGCTTCTTGTGCCAGTCCGCCAGGCGTTCGTAGTCGCGCTCGGGCAGGGGGCGCGGACCGACGAGCGACATCTCGCCGCGCACGACGTTGAACAGCTGGGGCAGCTCGTCCAGCGAGAAGCGCCGCAGGAACCGCCCGACGGGCGTCATCCGCGGGTCCTCGCGGATCTTGAACAGCGCTCCCGAGGCCTCGTTGAGCTCCTCGAGGTCGGCCTGAAGGAGGTCGGCGTCGCGGTACATCGTGCGGAACTTCAGGCACGCAAACGGGGCGCCGCCGATGCCCGGGCGGATCGAGCGGTAGACCACCGGCCCGCGCGAGCTGAGCTTGATCGCCAGCGCGATGGCCAGCAGCAGCGGGCTGAGCACGAGGACGATGAGCAGCGAGCCGACGAGGTCGAACGCGCGCTTGACCGCGTAGTCGAAGCCCTCGAACACCGGCGGGCGAAGCTCGAACAGCGGGACCGACTGGCCGGGCACGAACTCCGCGCGGTGGACGAGGATCTCCATCGTCGACGGGGCGATGCGCACCCGCACGCCGCGCTGATGGCAGATGTCGACGAGCTCGACGGCCTCGGGCTGGGGGAACGCGGGGTCGGCGATGATCACCTCGTCGACGCGGTGGTCTCGCACGATCTCGCCGATCTGCCCCAGCGTGCCCAGCGACACCAGCCCGTTGTCGGGGCGGGGCGTCAGCGACACGAAGCCGATGACGTCGATCGGCGAATGAGGCCCGTCCTGCAGCGCATGCGCCACGGCCTCGATGTGCTGCCCGGTGCCGACGAGCACGGCGCGGCGCTGGTAGCCCGCGGCGCGCAGGATCGCGCCCGTGATCGTCTCGTACAGGAAGCGGAACATCGAGACGTAGGCCACGGCGAACAGCAGCGACCCGTAGAAGATGTAGTAGCTGGAGAACTGCTTGCCGTTGACGACCGCGTAGATCAGCGCGACGACTGTCACCGCGAACAGCGACGAGACGATCCGCGTGAGGCCCGGGCGCTCTGCGCGATTGGCGTACAGGCCCGACTGCGCGAACAGCAGCGCGGTCACCAGGAAGGCGAAGGAGACGTAGTCCTTGCTCTGGTCGAAGGAGACGTCGGGGTTCCACGCGCCGCGCGCGGCCGCCTTGAGGCACAGCGCCGTGAAGATCGCCAGAAAGACCCCGGCGAGGTCCAGCCCGAGGAGCAGGACGAGACGCGCCACGCGGCGAAGCGTGTCCATCCGCAGCAGGAACGACAGCACCGGCGGCCGCTTGCGGCGCACGTCGCGCCCCGGGATGGGGAGCTGGACCCGCGTGTCGCCGGCATGCTCGTCGGAAGGACGCTCGGTGGCGTCCGCTGCGCTCGATGGCGTCGACATCCCACTGCTCTTAACGAGCAAACCTCCCCGATGTCTCGCAGTTCGCCGCCATGCGCACGTCCCCTGCCCGCCCCGCCGTCGCGCCCGGCGGAGCCGTCTCTACCGTGCGCTCCCGACCAGCACGTCGGCGCCGGACTGCTCGATCGTCCGGCGCAGCCCCTCGCGCAGGTCGACCTCGGGCTCCCATCCGAGCAGCTCGCGGGCGCGCGTGATGTCCGGGCGCCGCTGCTGCGGATCGTCGGTCGGCAGCGCCTCGTGGAGGATCTCCGACCGCGAGCCGGTCACGGCGAGCACCGTCTCGGCGAGCTCCAGGAGCGTGAACTCATTGGGGTTGCCGACGTTCACGGGGTAGTGCTCGCCCGACTCGGCCAGGGCGATGATGCCGCGGATCAGGTCGTCGACGTAGCAGAACGAGCGCGTCTGGCTGCCGTCGCCGAACACCGTGATCGGGCGGTCGGTCAGCGCCTGGCGCAGGAACGTCGGGATCGCCCGCCCGTCGTGCGGGCGCATGCGCGGGCCGTACGTGTTGAAGATCCGCACGATCGCCGTGTCGACGCCCTGCTGGCGGTGATAGGCCATCGTCAGCGCCTCGGCGTAGCGCTTGGCCTCGTCGTAGACCCCGCGCGGGCCGATCGGGTTGACGTGGCCCCAGTAGTCCTCGGTCTGCGGGTGCACCTTGGGGTCGCCGTAGACCTCGCTCGTCGAGGCGATGAGGAAGCGCGCACGGTGCTTCTTGGCCAGGCCGAGCGTGTGGTGCGTGCCGTGCGAGCCGACCTTCAGCGTGTGCAGCGGAAGGCGCAGGTAGTCGATCGGCGACGCCGGCGAGGCGAGGTGGTAGACGATGTCGACCGGCTCGTCGACGAAGTAGGGCTCGATGATGTCGAGGTTGAGGTGGACGAACTCCGGCACGCGGATGTGCTCGATGTTCGCCAGCGAGCCCGTTTCGAGGTTGTCGACGCAGATGACGCGGTGCTTGCGCTGGAGCAGCTCGTCGCAAAGGTGCGAGCCGAGGAACCCCGCGCCACCGGTGACGAGACAGGTGGCCATAGCGGCTAGAGCCTACGCGGTCGGGCGGCGCCGCGGCGCGCGCGGCGACCCCTGGCATCCTTCTCGCCGATGCCGCGTTCCTGGCCCGCACCGCTCGCCCCGACGCTCGAGGGCTCGCTCGTGCGCCTCGAGCCGCTGGCCGCCCACCACGAGGAGGCGCTCTTCGAGGCGGCGCGCCCGGCGGAGGTGTGGACCTGGGTGCGCGCACAGCCCGCGCGCACCCGCGAGGGCTGGGCGGCGTTCTTCGCCGCCGCGCTGGCCGAGTCGGCCGCCGGGCGCGAGGCTGCGTTCGCGACGATCGACGCGCGCACGGGAGCGGCCATCGGATCCACGCGCTTCCTCGCCCTGCGGCCCGACGACCGAGGGCTGGAGATCGGCTGGACGTGGCTGACGCCGTCGGCGTGGCGTACCGGAGCCAACGTCGAGGCCAAGCTCCTGCAGCTGGGCCACGCGTTCGAGGCGCTGGGGTGCATCCGCGTCGAGCTCAAGACGCACGCGGCGAACGAGCGATCGCGTGCGGCCATGACGCGGATGGGCGCGACGTTCGAGGGCGTGCACCGCAAGCATCGCCTCGTCCCGGGCGTCGGCGACGGGGTGCGCGACACGGCCTGGTTCAGCGTGCTCGACGACGAGTGGCCGGCGGTTCGCGCCGGCCTGCGTGCTCGCCTGCGGACGTAGTCACGGTTTCGGGCGCAGCGATCGTTTGGCCGGATGTGCGGCGGGTAGGCAACCCCGAACCCTGCCGAAAGGAGGTGGGCACCGTGCTCACCGTCACCCCGATCGCATCCGAGGCGATCCGCCGGCTGGTCGAGAGCTCCCCCGCGCCGGACTCCGGGGGCATGCGCATCGCCCCGGGCGAGGAGACGCCCGCCGGGACGCCGCTCGAGCTGTCGCTCGTAGACGCCCCCGAGGACGAGGACGAGACCATCTCCGACGGAGAAGGGGCGACCGTCTACCTCGAGCACGAGGTGGCGGGCTTCCTGGACGACAAGGTGCTCGACGCCGAGGTCGACGCAGGCAAGGTCACGTTCGTGATCCGCGACGACACCGAGCCCGAGCCCGTCA
>JAOPZW010000156.1 GCA_025963905.1 Solirubrobacterales bacterium
TGACGGGCTCGGGCTCGGTGTCGTCGCGGATCACGAACGTGACCTTGCCTGCGTCGACCTCGGCGTCGAGCACCTTGTCGTCCAGGAAGCCCGCCACCTCGTGCTCGAGGTAGACGGTCGCCCCTTCGCCGTCGGACACGGTCTCGTCCTCCTCCTCGGGGGCGTCGACGAGCGACAGCTCGAGCGGGGTGCCCGCGGGCGTCTCCTCTCCCGGGGCGATGCGCATGCCGCCGGAATCCGGCGCCGGGGAGGTCTCGACCAGCCGGCGGATCGCCTCGGAGGCGATAGGGGTGACGGTGAGCACAGTGCCCACCTCCTTTCGGCAGGGTTCGGGGGGCCTACCCGCCGCGCACCCGGCCAAACGATCGCTGCGCTCGAAACCGTCGCTACGTCCGCAGGCGAGCGATGAGGCCCGCCCGGACGGCGGGCCACTCGTCGTCGAGCACGCTGAACCAGGCCGTGTCGCGCACGCCGTCACCCACGCCCGGGACGAGGCGATGCTTGCGATGCACCCCCTCGAAGGTCGCGCCCATCCGCGTCATCGCCGCCTGAGATCGCTCGTTCGCGGCGTGGGTCTTGAGCTCCACGCGCATGCAGCCCAGCGCCTCGAACGCGTGGCCCAGCTGCAGGAGCTTGGCCTCGACGTTGGCTCCGGTGCGCCACGCCGCTGGTGTCAGCCACGTCCAGCCGATCTCCAGCCCGCGGTCCTCGGGCCGCAGGGCCAGGAAGCGCGTGGATCCGATGGCCGCTCCCGTCCGCGCGTCGATCGTCGCGAACGCGGCCTCCCGCCCCGCGGCCGACTCGGCCAGCGCGCCGGCGAAGAGTGCCGCCCAGCCGTCGCGGGTGCGCGCCGGATGCGCGCAGATCCACGTCCAGACCTCCGCCGGGCGCGCCGCCTCGAACAGCGCCTCCTCGTGGTGGGCGGCCAGCGGCTCGAGGCGCACGAGCGAGCCCTCGAGCGTCGGGGCGAGCGGTGCGGGCCAGGAACGCGGCATCGGCGAGAAGGATGCCAGGGCTCCCCGCGCGCGCCGCGCTGCCGCCCGACCGCGTAGGCTCTAGCCGCTATGGCCACCTGTCTCGTCACCGGTGGCGCGGGGTTCCTTGGCTCGCACCTGTGCGACGAGCTGCTCCTGCGCAAGCACCGTGTCATCTGCGTCGACAACCTGGAGACCGGCTCGCTGGCGAACATCGAGCACATCCGCGTGCCCGAGTTCGTCCATCTCAACGTCGACATCATCGAGCCCTACCACGTCGACGAGCCCGTGGACTTCGTCTACCACCTCGCCTCGCCGGCGTCGCCGATCGACTATCTGCGCCTGCCGCTGCACACGCTGAAGGTCGGCTCGCACGGGACGCACCACACGCTCGGCCTCGCGAAGAAGCACCGCGCGCGCTTCCTCCTCGCCTCGACGAGCGAGGTCTACGGCGACCCCAAGGTCCACCCGCAGACCGAGGACTACTGGGGCCACGTCAACCCGATCGGCCCGCGGGGCGTGTACGACGAGGCCAAGCGCTACGCCGAGGCGCTGACGATGGCCTATCACCGCCAGCAGGGCGTCGACACGGCGATCGTGCGGATCTTCAACACCTACGGTCCGCGCATGCGCCCGCACGACGGGCGGGCGATCCCGACGTTCCTGCGCCAGGCGCTGACCGACCGGCCGATCACGGTGTTCGGCGACGGCAGCCAGACGCGCTCGTTCTGCTTCGTCGACGACCTGATCCGGGGCATCATCGCCCTGGCCGAGTCGGGCGAGCACTATCCCGTGAACGTCGGCAACCCGAACGAGTTCACGCTCCTGGAGCTCGCCGAGACGGTGCTCGAGGTGACCAGCTCGCGGTCGGAGATCCTGCACGAGGCGCTGCCGACCGACGATCCCCAGCAGCGGCGCCCGGACATCACGCGCGCCCGCGAGCTGCTCGGCTGGGAGCCCCAGGTCGACCTGCGCGAGGGCCTGCGCCGGACGATCGAGCAGTCCGGCGCCGACGTGCTGGTCGGGAGCGCACGGTAGGAACCACGCCCGCCGGGCGCGACGGCGGATGGGCAGGGGACATGCGCATGGCGGCGAACTGCGAGACATCTGGGAGGGTTGCTCGTTAAGAGCAGTGGGATGTCGACGCCATCGAGCGCACCGGACGCGACCGAGCGTCCTTCCGATGAGCATGCCGGCCACACGCGGGTCAAGCTCCCCTTCCCGGGGCGCGACGTGCGGCGCAAGCGGCCGCCGGTGCTGTCGTTCCTGCTGCGGATGGACACGCTGCGCCGCGTGGCGCGCCTGGTCCTGCTCCTGGGCCTGGACCTCGCCGCCGTGTTCCTGGCCATCTTCACGGCGCTGTGCCTCAAGGCGGCCGCGCGCGGCGCCTGGAACCCCGACGTCTCCTTCGACCAGAGCAAGGACTACGTCTCCTTCGCGTTCCTGGTGACCGCGCTGCTGTTCGCGCAGTCGGGCCTGTACGCCAACCGAGCGGAGCGACCGGGCCTCACGCGGATCGTCTCGTCGCTGTTCGCGGTGACGGTCGTCGCACTGATCTACGCGGTCGTCAACGGCCGGCAGTTCTCCAGCTACTACATCTTCTACGGGTCGCTGCTGTTCGCCGTGGCCTACGTCTCGACGTTCCGCTTCTTGTACGAGACGGTCACGGGCGCGATGCTGCGCGCCGCCGGCTACCAGCGGCGCGCCGTGCTCGTCGGCACCGGCCAGCACATCGAGGCCGTGGCGCACGCGCTGCAGGTCGGCCCCCATTCGGCGATCGACGTGATCGGCTTCGTGTCGCTGACGCCGCGGCCGGACAACGGCCTCGTGTCGCTGGGCACGCTGGCACAGATCGGCGAGATCGTCCGCGATCACCGCGTCGACGAGGTGATCATCGCCGACCCCGCGTTCCCCCAGCCCGAGGCCGTCGAGCTCGTCGACGTCTGCCACCAGCGCGGCGTGCGGGTGCGCATCGCCCCGTCGACGATGGAGATCCTCGTCCACCGCGCGGAGTTCGTGCCCGGCCAGTCGGTCCCGCTGTTCGAGCTGCGCCCGCCGGTGTTCGAGGGCTTCGACTACGCGGTCAAGCGCGCGTTCGACCTCGTCGGCTCGCTGCTCATCGTCCTGGTGCTCAGCCCGCTGCTGCTGGCCATCGCGCTGGCGATCAAGCTCAGCTCGCGCGGCCCGGTGGTCTACCGCTCGATCCGCCCGGGCATCGGCGGCGCGCCGTTCGCGTGCCTGAAGTTCCGCACGATGTACCGCGACGCCGACCTGCTCCAGGCCGACCTCGAGGAGCTCAACGAGGCCTCGGGGGCGCTGTTCAAGATCCGCGAGGACCCGCGGATGACGCCGGTCGGGCGGTTCCTGCGCCGCTTCTCGCTCGACGAGCTGCCCCAGCTGTTCAACGTCGTCCGCGGCCAGATGTCGCTCGTCGGTCCGCGCCCGCTGCCCGAGCGCGACTACGAGCGCCTCGAGGACTGGCACAAGAAGCGCTACCTCGTGATGCCGGGCATCACCGGGCTCTGGCAGGTCTCGGGGCGCTCGGACCTCGACTTCGACGACCTCGTGCGCCTGGACTTCCTCTACCTCGAGCGCTGGTCGGTCTTCCTGGACCTCAGCATCCTCGTGAAGACCATCCCCGCGGTCTTCACGCGGCGCGGCGCCTTTTGAGTGGCCTCCGCCAGACGTTGAGACCAAGAAGCGCCGCGTGGGCGGCGTTGGCGCCGCACGCGCCGTGGACGCCGCCGCCCGGGTGTGCCGAGGCCGAGGCGAGGTAGAGGCCGGCGACGTGGGTCTCGGGCCGGGCCAGGCCGGGGACGGGGCGGAAGATGACCTGCTGGTGCAGCTGCGCGGTGCCGCCGTTCAGCGCGCCGCCGACGAGGTTGGCGTCGCGCGCCTCGAAGCCGGACGGCGTCAGCACATGGCGCCCGCGGATGAGGTCGCGGAAGCCCGGAGCGCAGGCCTCCACGCGCGCCTCGATCGCGGCGACCATCGGCTCGGTGTCGCGCTCGTCGTCCCAGACGCCCTGCGGCACGTGGGTGTAGGCCCAGGCGGTCTCCCTGCCCGCGGGCTGGCGCGTGTCGTCCGCCCGCGAGTACTGGCCCATCACGAGGAACGGCACGTCGGGCCGCAGGTTTCGCAGCAGGCGCGCGCCGAACTCCCGGAGCCCGTCCATCCCGCCGGAGACGTGGATCGTCCCGGCGCGCCGCGCGTCCGGGTGCGTCCACGGGATCGGGGCGTCCAGCGTCCAGTCGACCTTCACGGTCGAGGGGTCGTATTGGAAGCGCTCGATCCCCCACCGCACGCGGGCGGGCAGCGGCTCGCGGGCCAGCAGCCGGCAGTACAGCGCGGGCGCGCCAACGTCGGCGAGCACGGCGCGCCGGGCCTCCAGGCGCTCGCCGCCGCGCGTGTGCACCGCGCGCGCCGCACCGGCGCGGACCTCGACGCGCACGACCTCCTCGCCACAGCGCAGCTGCCCGCCGCGCGAGCGCAGGCGGCTCACGAGCGCGTCGGTGAGACGCCCGGCCCCGCCCTCCACCGCCGGGTAGCCGACGGCCTGTCCGAGGCCGCACAGCACCCAGCCGAACACCGCGCTGCCCGGGGTGCCGGGCGTCAGGTCGGCGTGCAGCGCGTTGCCGGCCAGCAACCGGGGGGCGCCCTCGCCGGCGAACTCCTCCTCGCCGTGGCGCGCCACCGGCAGGAGCCCGAAGCGCGCGAACGCGAGCAGGCCGCCGGGTCCGAGCTCGCGGGCCAGTCGCAGCCCGGGCCGCACGGGCGGGAACGGCGCCATGAGGGCATCGATGACATGCGGCCCGACGCGCTCGGCGACCGCCGACAGGCGCAGCCACGCGTCGCGATCGCCCGCCGCGAACGCCCCGACCGAGGCGGCCGTCAGCTCGGGGTCGCGGAACAGGGTCGCGCACGTGCCGCCGGGCTCGACGTCGGCCACGACGGCCTCGGCGTGGCGCCAGCGCAGCCCGTGGTCCTCCAGCCCCAGGCGGCGCATGTGCGGCGAGGCGGCGCCCAGCGGATAGAAGGAGCTGAAGACGTCGTGGTGGAAGCCTGGCTCGATCAGCTCCTCGGTCCGCACCGCCCCGCCGGGCGACGGCTGCGCCTCGAGGACGAGCACGTCCCAGCCGGCGTCGGCGAGGACGTTCGCGGCGACCAGGCCGTTGGGCCCGGCGCCCACGACGATCGCATCGGCCTGGGTGCCCATCTGGCGCGGCTACCCGCGCACCTGCTCCACAATCCCCGAGTGGCGATGGAGCTCGCGGGAGCATGAGGCGTGCGCTCGTGCCCGCGGCCGTGGTCGTCGCCGTGCTCGCGGCCGGGTGCGGAACCACCGACTCGCACGGCGGGGCACCGAACGCCGGCGGCCCGCTCCGGGGCCTGGCCCAGCGCGCCGGGATCGCCATCGGCACGGCCGTCGACGCCGGCGCGCTGTCGCGCGACGACGGCTACCGCGCGGAGCTGCCGCGGGAGTTCTCCAGCGTGACGCCCGAGAACGCGATGAAGTGGGCGGCTCTGGAGCCCGAGCGCGGCAAGCCCGACTGGGCGGGCGCCGACGCGCTCGTCGACTTCGCCGGGGCCCACCGCATGCGCGTCCGCGGCCACACGCTCGTCTGGTACAGCCAGAACCCCGACTGGCTGACGGGGGGCAACTTCTCGCGCGCCGAGCTGGTCGGGCTGCTGCGCGCGCACATCGCGGCCGTGGTCGGCCGCTACCGCGGGCGCGTCGGCACGTGGGACGTCGTCAACGAGCCGATCGCCGACTCGGGCAGCGGGCTGCGCGACTCGATCTGGTCGCAGGTGATCGGCCCGGACTACATCGCCACCGCCCTGCGCGCCGCCCGCGCCGCCGACCCGCAGGCCAAGCTCTTCATCAACGAGACCGCCGCCGACGGGATCGGCCCGAAGTCCGACGCCCTGTACGCGCTCGTCAAGGGCCTGCTGGCCGGGCACGTGCCCCTGGACGGCGTCGGGTTCCAGATGCACGCCGAGCTCGCCCATGGGCTGGTACCCGGGGTGCGCCGGAACTTCCGGCGCTTCGCCGCGCTCGGGCTCGAGGTGAACGTCACCGAGGCCGACGTGGCGGTGAAGCTCCCGGCCACCGCGGCCGATCGCGGGCGCCAGGGGGAGATCTACCGCGAGATGCTGGACGACTGCCTCGCCGTGCGCGCCTGCCGGTCATTCACGGTGTGGGGCTTCACCGACCGCTACTCGTGGATCCCGACCGGCGAGCCGGGGTTCGGGGCGGCCACGCTCCTCGACGACAACCTCGACCCGAAGCCGGCGTACGACGCCGTCGCCCGCGCCCTTCGCGATGATGCGCGCTGATCGACGTGCGCTACCGCTTCCTCTTCGAGCAGATGGTCCGGCGCGAGCTGCGCCAGAAGTACAAGGGCTCGCTGCTGGGCGTCGCCTGGTACGTCGTCAACCCGCTCGTGCTCATGGGCGCCTATTACCTGATGTTCGGCGTCGTGTTCCGCGTCGTGCAGTACGAGGACTACCCGCTGTTCCTGATGGCCGGCCTGGTGGTCTGGCTGTTCTTCTCGCAGTCGCTGCTCAGCGCCGCGCCGTCGCTGCTCGACCAGGGGGCGCTCGTCCGCAAGGCGCGCTTCCCGCGCGAGACGATTCCGGCGGCTGTCGTGACGGTGCAGCTCGTGACGTTCCTGGTCGTCCTTGCGCTGCTGGGCATCGTGATGGTCGCCGTGCGCGGAACGCTGGCGCCGGCGCTGCTCGCCGTCCCGGCGCTGCTCGTGGCGCTGTACGCGTTCGTGCTCGGCCTGGCGCTCGTGGTGGCCGTCCTGCACGCCTACTTCCGCGACGTCGCCCCGATCCTGTCGGCGGCGCTGCTGCCGTGGTTCTTCGTCTCGCCGATCTTCTTCCAGGTCGACTCGATCACCCACGACGAGTGGGCGCGCCGGCTGCTGACGTGGGCGAACCCGGTGGCGCCGTTCATCACCGCGATCCGCCAGCCGCTCTACCTCGGGACCCTCCCGGGCGCGGGGACGCTGGCCTACGTGGCGGTCGCGGCGACGGTGGCGCTCGTGGCCGGGCGCGCGCTGTTCGCGCGCATGCAGGCCGAGCTGGCGGTGGTCGTGTGAGGCCGGGCGAGATCGTGCTCGAGCGCGCGTCGCGGTCGTTCTCGATCCGCGCCGACCGCGGGCGCACGCTCAAGGAGCTGGTGCTGCGGCGCGATCACCACGGGCCCGCTCCCGTGCGCGCGCTGGACGACGTGTCGCTGCACGTCCAGCCGGGGGAGACGGTCGGGATCGTGGGCCGTAACGGCGCCGGGAAGTCCTCGACGCTGCGCGTGCTGGCGGGGATCATCCCGCTGCAGGGCGGGCGCGCCGAGTGCGGCGGCCAGGTCGTCTCGCTGCTCGAGCTCGGCGCCGGCTTCGGGCGCGACTTCTCGGGGCGCGAGAACATCCTGCTCAACGGTGCGCTGCACGGCCTGACGCGCGCGCAGACCGAGGCGCGGATGGAGGCGATCATCGCCTTCTCCGAGCTGGGCGACTTCATCGACGTGCCGGTCAAGACCTACTCCTCGGGGATGTTCGTGCGCCTGGGCTTCGCGATCGCGGCGCACCTCGACGCCGACGTGCTGCTCATCGACGAGGTGCTCGCCGTGGGCGACGAGGCCTTCCAGCGCAAGTGCGAGGCGCAGATCGCGCGCCAGATCGAGGCGGGCACGACGCTCGTGCTGGTCTCGCACGACGCGTCGCTCATCGAGCGCACGTGCGCGCGGGTCGTCGTGCTCGACGACGGCCGCGTCGTGTTCGACGGGCCGACCACCGCGGGGATGCCGTTCTACCACCGGCTGATGGGGACCGAGGAGGTGGCCGTGTGAGGCCCGAGGAGGCACTCGAGGCGGCGCGGGCCGCCGCGGCCGCACTCGCCGCGGCGGAGGGACCCGAGCCGGCGGCGGGCTTCGCCATCGCGCCCACCGACCGCGTCGGCGACGAGCAGCTCATGGAGTGGGCGGCGATCGAGCCCGACGTGGCGCTGATGCGCTCCACGCGCCGCGGGGGCGCTCCGATCACGTGGCTCAAGCGCCTGCTGCTGCGGGCGCTGCAGCAGTACCACAACGAGCTCACCTCCCAGCAGACGCGCTTCAACCTCCACGTGGCGGTGCGCCTGGCCGAGCTCGACGACCGCGTCCGCGCGCTCGAGAACGAGGTCCTGCGCGAACGCGGCGAGGACGCCGCCGGCCGCGCGTGAGGGTCCACCAGGTCCTCAGCGGCGCCGGACCGGTGGACGCCGTCACCGGTCAGGCGCTGGCCTTCCGGGCGCTGTTCTCCGGGTGGGGCTGGGGGGGCGGCGACGTCGCCGCGGCGATCGACCCCCGCGTCGCGGGGCGGATCGCCCCGCTGGCGTCGCTGGACCCGGCGCCCGACGACCTGTTGCTCGTCCACTACTCCGCCTACGCGCCGCGGCTCGCCGGGGTGCTGGAGATGCCCAACCGCACGCTGCTGCTGTCGCACAACGTCACGCCCGCGCGATGGCTGTGGGACCACGACGCGCAGGCGGCGGTCCAGTGCGCGCTCGGGCGCCGGCAGCTCCCGCGCTACGCCGCCGAGGCGGATGTCGCCGCGGGCGTCTCGGCCTACAACGCCGCCGAGCTGGGCTCGGACGTCGTCATCCCGATCCTGTTCGACGCCGAAACGTGGGGCCCGCCCGGCCCACCCGCCACCGAGCCTGACGGCCCGCCCGTCGTGCTCTTCGTCGGGCGCCTGGCTCCCCACAAGCGCCAGGACGAGGTCATCCGCGCCTTCGCGCTGCTGCGCCGCCGCCACGCGCCGGACGCGCACCTCGTGCTCGTCGGCGAGCCGCTGAACGCCGCGTACGGGGCGGCGCTGACCGGCTTGGCCGAGGAGCTGGCGCCCGGCGCGGTCACCTTCGAGCGCGGGCTGCCGGCCGGTGCCCTCGCAGAGCGCTATCGCGCGGCTCACGCCTTCGTGTGCCTCAGCGAGCACGAGGGCTTCTGCATCCCGCTGCTGGAGGCCTTCCACTTCGGCGTGCCCGTCGTCGCGCGCCCCGCCGGCGGCATCCCGGAGGTCGCCGGCGACGGCGCCCTGCTCGTCGAGGACCGCGACGCGGGCGTCGTGGCCGAGCTCCTGCGGCTGGTGCTCACCGATGCCGAGCTGCGCACCGCCCTGCGCGAGCGCGGCCGCGCCCGGCTGGCGGCCTACGGACCGGCCGAGACGGCCGCGAAGCTGCGCGCCGCGCTGGAAGGGCTGGCGGCGATGCCGCCCACGGGCCGGCCCCGTGCGGCGTCGACGGACGGGGCCGCAGGCTAGGCGCCGCACGGCTATGGTCGCCGCATGCGCTGTTGCTGCGGCTCGGGCTCGAGCCACTTCACCCCACGCATGATCCAGGGCAGCCAGGTCTGAGCGCGTTGGCGACAGCACTCCGGACGCGGTCCGGGAGGCGGCTTTCGCCGGCCGCGCCCGGGCTCGTCGTGCCGATCGCCGCCGCGGTCGTCCTGGGCGCCGCCTCGCTCCTGGTCGCGCACCCGCTGGGGTACGACGCCTGGTCGTGGATGGTGTGGGCGCGCGAGCTCCTGCACGGTGACCTGCAGACGGCGGGCGGTCCGGCCATCAAGGCGCTGCCCGTGATCGTCATGGCGCCGCTCACGCCGCTCGGCGGCGCGGCGCCGCTGCTGTGGCTGGCGCTGATGCGCATCAGCGCGCTCGTCGCCCTGTTGCTCGCCTACAGGGTCGGCGAGCGCCTCAGCGGACGGATCGCGGGGGTGACCGCCGCCGGGCTGCTCGTCGTCGGTCCGGACCTGTACCGCACCGCCCTGTACGGCTCGGCCGAGCCGCTGCTCCTGGTGTTCGTGCTGGGGGCGGCCGAGCGCTTCCTCGCCGGAAGGCCGCGTGCCGCGCTCGCCCTCCTGGGTGCCGGGGGCCTGATCCGCCCCGAGCTCTGGCCGATCGTCGGCGTGCTGGCGCTCCTGCTGCTCGTGGAGTGGCGCCGGCCGGATCCCGTCGTGCTGGCCTCGGCGGTCCTCCCGCCCGCGATCTGGCTGTCGGTCGTCTGGGCCGGCTCGGGCAACCCGCTCTCGCAGTGGATCAGCATCAACGCGACGGCGGGGCCGGTGCCGGGCCTCTTGCCGCTGGCGGCCGCGCACGGGCCGGCCGTGACGGTGCTGATCCGCCTCGCAGAGGCGATCGTCCTCCCGGCGCTCGTGCTCGCCGCCGTGGCAGTCGTGGATGACGCGCGCCACCGACGGGTGCGGGTGCCCTGGATCGCCGCGGTCGCGATCGCCTGGATCCTGCTCGTCGCGGTGATGGCCCAGGCCGGCTACCCCGGCTCGCGCCGCTATCTGCTCGGGCCGGCGAGCCTGCTCGCCGTCGTGGCGGGCGCCGGGCTCGCGCTCGTGGTGGCGTCGGTGCGTGGCTCCGCCGCGCGGATCGCCGTCGGCGCCGCGCTCGCGGGCGTGATCCTGCTCGCGGCCTTCCCGACGATCCGCGAGAGCGCGCACCTGGTCAGCGTCGCGCGCGAGCAGGACCGCACGCTGTCCGGGCTGCGCCACGCGGTCGCCCTCGCCGGCGGCCCCCGAGCCGTGCTCGCCGCCGGGCGCCCCGCGGTGAACCCGTGGCTGCAGACGGCGCTGGCCTGGGAGATGCACGCCCCGCTGGCGGACGTGCAGGCGACCTGGGGCTCTCGCCGCACCGCGCCGCACTGGCACCCGCCCGCGGTCGTCTTCCGCGGCCCGGCGCGCCTGGCGGGTCCCCGCCCCGTCCTGCCCGCCGGCGGGCACGCCGTCCGGGTCGCACGGACCGGGGGCTGGGACGTCGTGCGCGTCAGCGGCTGATGATCTCGGTCACCGTCTGGACCATCCGCTGAGAGCAGTTGGCGCGGCCGGGGACCGAGGGGCTCTCGCGGTAGAGCGTGAATGCGGCGGTCGCCTGCACGGCGCCCCCGACCGCATCGGCCGGCGGCGGGTCGTGGTGCTTGACGAGGATGAAGTCGGCCTTGCGGGAGGTGGGGACGTGCGGATAGGACGTGTGCAGCAGGGGCAGGCGCGAGCACAGCGGCTGGCCGTGGAGCATGTAGGCGACCCAGTTCTGCTCGTTCGGGTCGATGTCCAGGCGCACGGAGCGCCCGGGCGGCAGGGCCGCGTCGATGCCGCGCAGCGCCAGCACCTGCTTGGGCAGCTGGTCGAAGGTCCTGCCGAGCTCCTGGTTGGCGGCGCTCACGGCGGCCAGCCCCCACACGGCGAGGACCGCGCCGCCGGCCCGCCGGCCGAGACGCGCGAGGCCGGTGACGGCCAGCGTCACCGCCAGCGGCGCGATGAACGCGAGCGTCTTGAAGTGGAAGTACCAGCCGACGTCGCGCAGGCGGAACCAGAGGGCGAAGACGGCGCCGAACGCCAGCACCGCCAGCAGCCCGTTGCGCAGGAGCGCGGGATGCCCGCGCAGCGCCGTGCGGATGCCCCAGGCCAGGAACGGCGCCGCGACGACGAACAGCGCCCAGCTGCCCAGCCCGAAGAACCACGGCTCCGGGTACCACCCCAGGAGGTCGCCGCCCCACGAGCTCAGCGGTTTGCTGAGGTCGAACACGACCTGCGACGCGGTGTAGGCCTTCTCGGCCACGCCGGCCAGCGGCACGATCAGCACGACCCCCAGCGGCACCATCCACAGCAGCGATCGGCGCCCGTGGTACAGGCGTCGCGGCGACAGGCGCGCGCGCTCGGGCCACAGGAACACCGCGAGCGCCAGCAGCGGGATGGGCAGCGCGAGCGGATAGGCGAAGGCGCCGATGGCGAGGAACAGGCCCAGGAGCACCAGCCCCCCGCGCGTGCGCTCGCGCACCGCCCACCACGACAGCACCAGCGCGAACGGCAGGGTGAAGAAGCCCCACGTCTGGTTGAAGTAGGGGTGCATGACGGTGTGCAGCACCATGCGGTCCAGGCCCACCAGCGCCATCGCCGCGATCGCGGCAGCGGTACCCGCCCCCAGCAGCTCGCGCG
>JAOPZW010000157.1 GCA_025963905.1 Solirubrobacterales bacterium
GACCGGGCGCCCGTGGAGCTTTGACTTCAGAAAGTGAAGCCCTATTATCGAGGCTACGTTTGAGTATTAGTTTGGCGCGACGTATGACCGCGCAGCGTCTCGGACGTCCTCTAGAGCGTGAGAAACCCCCGGTCCCGTCCCCCCGGCCCGGCGTACCGAACGGACACAGATGTCAGTAGTTGAACTGCAGGAACTCGAAGAGATCAAGGGCCTGTTGGCCAAGGGCCAGCAGGTCGGCGTGCTCACGTACGCGGAGATTGCCGCCGCGGTGGCCGAGATCGACCTGGACGAGGCCGACGTCGAGGAGCTGCACGGCTACCTCGAGAAGTCCGAGATCGAGCTCGTCGAGGAGATCGATCCGGCGACGGCGGCAGCCAACGAGGTCGAGCGCGCGCCGGACAAGCGGACGCGCCGCAAGGCGAAGACGACGCTCGATCTCAAGCCGGACATGACGACCGACTCCCTTCAGCTCTTCCTGAAGGACATCGGCAAGGTCCGCCTGCTCACCGCTCAGGAGGAGGTCGACCTCGCCAAGCGCATCGAGCGCGGCGACCTCGACGCGAAGCAGAAGATGGTCGAGTCCAACCTGCGCCTGGTCGTCTCGATCGCGAAGAACTATCGCAACCAGGGCCTGCCGTTCCTCGACCTCATCCAGGAGGGGACGCTCGGCCTCGTCCGCGCGGCGGAGAAGTTCGACTACCGCAAGGGCTTCAAGTTCTCGACCTACGCCACGTGGTGGATCCGCCAGGCGATCGCCCGCGCGCTCGCCGACAAGGCGCGCACGATCCGGATCCCGGTGCACGTCGTCGAGAAGCTCAACAAGATCGGGCGCGCCGAGCGCAAGCTCGTCACAGAGCTCGGCCGCGAGCCGACCGCCGAGGAGATCGCCGACGTCACCGGCATCGACCCCGAGGAGGTCGACTCGATCAAGCGCTCGGCACAGGCGCCGGTCTCCCTCGAGAAGCCGGTCGGCGACGAGGAGGAGTCCGAGTTCGGCCAGTTCATCGCCGACGAGCGCGCCGAGTCGCCCTACGAGCGCGCCGCGGAGATCCTCACCAAGGAGGCGCTGCGCGAGGCGCTGGAGAACCTGTCCTACCGCGAGCGCCGCGTCCTCGAGCTGCGCTACGGCCTGGGGGGCGAGCACCCGCGCACGCTCGACGAGGTCGGGCGCACGTTCAACGTCACGCGCGAGCGCATCCGCCAGATCGAGAACCAGTCGCTGAAGAAGCTCCAGAGCCTCGCCGAGGCCCAGAAGCTCCGCGACGTCGCGTAGCGCACGGCGCGCGCACCGAGCCTGTGAGACGGGGCCCCACGGGGCCCCGTCGCCGTTCCGGCGCCGTCCAACTGCCGTCCAGCGGCGCTCAAGGCTCCGCTCGGCCGCGCCGAAGGTCGAAGCATGGCCTTCGAGATCCACGATGCACTGCGCCACCTCGTCGAGGCGGGCGGCTCCGACCTGCACCTGAAGGTGCCCGCCCCGCCGATGATGCGCGTCGACGGCGCCATGCGCCCGTTCGACGGGGCCGAGCGCCTCAGCCAGGAGGACACCGAGGGCGCCGTCCTGGCCATGCTGACCGACGAGCGCAAGCGCACCGAGTTCCGCGAGGACCACGAGGTGGACTTCTCCTACTCGATTCCCGGTCTCGCGCGCTTTCGCGTCAATGCCTTCCAGCAGCGCGGCTCGATCTCGCTGGTCATCCGCGCGATCCCGGTCTCCATCCGCACGATCGAGGAGCTGTCCCTGCCGCCCGTCATCCGCGCGCTCGCCGAGGAGGAGCGCGGCATCGTCCTCCTGACGGGCACCACGGGCTCGGGCAAGTCGACGACGCTCGCGGCGATGATCGACCACATCAACTCCACCCAGCGCCGGCACATCGTCACGATCGAGGATCCGATCGAGTTCCTGCACAAGGACAAGAAGTCGATCATCAACCAGCGCGAGGTCGGGATGGACACCGCGTCCTTCAAGCAGGCGCTGCGCCGCGTCCTGCGCCAGGACCCCGACGTCATCCTCGTCGGCGAGATGCGCGACGAGGAGACGGTCCACACGGCGCTCAGCGCGGCCGAGACCGGCCACCTCGTCTTCTCGACGGTCCACACCGTCGACGCCTCGGAGACCGTCAACCGGTTGATCGACTTCTTCCCGCCCCACATGCACCAGCAGGTCCGCGCGATGATCGCCGGGACGCTGAAGGGCGCCGTCTCCCAGCGCCTCGTCCCCACCGCCGACGGGCGCGGCCGGATCGCCTGCGCCGAGATCCTGCGCATGACCGGCCGGGTCCGCGACATGATCATGGACCCGACACAGACCGGCCGCCTGCCCGAGGTCATCAGCGAGGGCACCTACTACGGGATGCAGACCTTCGACCAGGCGCTCTTCGACCACCTGAAGGCCGGCCGGATCACGATGGACCAGGCGCTCGCCGCTGCCACGAGCCCGCACGACTTCAAGCTGCTCGTCGCCGCCGACGGCAAGCGCGGGACCACGATGGAGGACCTCACCGACGCCGAGAGCCGCCGCACCCCCGCGGCGGCCTGATCGCCGATCCGGGCGGCTTGTGGCGCGGCCTGGCGGGCAATAGGCTCGTTGCGATGCGCCACTGGGACCTGAGCTCGCTCGACGTGGAGGCCCATGAGCCGATCGTCCTGACCTCGGTGCGCGGCGAGGCCCGCTCGATCGCCCTGCGCCTGCCGGCCGGTGAGGCACTGCAGGATCACCAGGTTCACGAGCGGGCCCACGTCGTCGTGGTGGCCGGCGAGGTCGAGGTGTCCCGGGACGGCGAGACGGTGGCCGGAGGCCCCGGCCTGTTCGTCGTCTTCGATCCGGGGGAGCGCCACGAGGTGCGGGCCGTCACGGAGGCCCGCCTGCTGCTGGTGCTCGCGCCGTGGCCGGGCGAAGGTCACCCCGGCGCGCGTGACTGAACAGCGCGCGGCGCTTCACTTCAGTTGGTAAAGTGTCGGGGTCATGCCTGTCGACGCGACCTGCCCCGTCTGCCGCACCGCGGACATCGTCTGCGGCAAGTGGACGCTGCTCCTGGTGCGCGACCTGGCCGAGGGACGTTCGCGGTTCTGCGAGCTCGAGCGCTCGCTGCAGGGCATCAGCCCCCGCACCCTCTCGCTGCGCCTGCGGGCGCTCGAGGACGAGGGGATCGTGGAGCGCCACACCTATCCCGAGGTCCCGCCGCGGGTCGAGTACGCGCTGACCGAGAAGGGCCGGGCACTGCTCCCGATCATCGACGACATGCGCACCTACGGGAACGTCTGGCTGGGTGCGGATGACTGCGCGCAGGCCGAGCCGGCCGAGCCGGCCCAGCCGGCCGAGCCCGTCGCCGCCTGAGGCTGAGCAGGCCAAGCCAGGCCAAGCCGCAACCCTCGCACCGGCGCGTTGTTGGAACGCGCGGTGCCGGCACGAGAGCATGCACGCGTTGATCCTGCCGCCGAGGCGATTAACCTCGCCGCGGTGGCTCGCACGACGCTCACCCGCCGGCGTGCCCTCGTGCTCGGCGCCGCCGCCGGGGCGGGGACGCTGCTGTCCGGGACGCCGCGGCCGGCGCTGGCGCGAGCCGCGTCGCGGGGACCGTGCGCGTTCGGCCTGAAGGTCGACGCGGCGGACTTCGATGGGCGCCTGAGCCGCGTGCTGCGTGCTCCGGCCGGCTTCGACGTCGTGGGCCTGCGTGGAGCGCGGCAAGGGGTCGAGCTCCGCGTCCGCCGCGACGGCGGGCCGTGGAGCCGCTGGATCGCGCTCGCCGTCCACGGCGACCACGCGCCCGACACCGGCAGCGGCGAGCGCGCCTCGGATCCGGTGTGGGCCGGCGGCGCCCACGAGCTTCAGTTGCGCGCCCGCGGGGGCGTGCGCGGAACGCTGGGCCTGCACTTCGTGTCGGTCGGCGCCGCGCGCCCGCTGCGCACCACGGCGGTCGGTCGCGCGGCCGCGGCCAGCCAGGCACAGGCCCAGCCGGGCACGCCGCCGCCGATCATCCCGCGCTCGGCGTGGGGCGGGGACAGCGTCCCGCCGCGCGTCGCGCCCAGCTACGGCCAGGTCCAGGTCGCGTTCGTGCACCACACGGTCACCGCGAACGACTACACCGCCGACCAGTCGGGCTCGATCGTCCTGGCCATCGCGAAGTACCACCGCGACACCAACGGCTGGAACGACCTGGGCTACAACTTCGTCGTCGACCAGTTCGGGCAGGTGTTCGAGGGCCGCGCCGGCGGAGTGGACCAGGCGGTCGTCGGCGCACACGCGCAGGGCTACAACGAGCAGTCGACCGGCATCGCGCTGCTGGGCACCTACAGCGACGTGCCGGCGAGCGAGGCCGCCCTGCAGGCGATGGCGCAGCTCATCGGCTGGAAGATGTCGCTGCACGGCGTGCCGGTCCAGGGCCAGATCACGGTCCTCTCGGGCGGGGGCGACCTCAACCGCTACCAGAGCGGCACGCCGGTCGCCCTCGAGCGGGTCGCGGGTCACCGCGACGGGGACGCGACGGAGTGTCCCGGCACCGCGCTGTACGCCCAGCTTCCCGACCTGCGCGCCCGCGCCCAGCACTTCGCGGTCCCGGTCCAATCGCGCGCACAGGCGACGCTCGCCGCCGTCGATCGCCAGGTCCTCTATGGCGACACCGCGCAGTTCTCGGGTCTCGTGCGCCGGGTGGACGGCACGGCGGCCACGGGCGAGCCGGTGGCCGTCCAGAAGCGCGGCCGCACGAGCTGGGTCACCGTCGCCCGCGCCGTCACCGACGTCCAGGGCCTGTGGACCGCGGGCGTCGTGTGGTTCGCGACGGGCGACGTCCGGGTCAACGCGGCGGGCGTCACCTCCGCCCCCCAGACCATCGCGGTCGTGCCGAAGGTGCAGCCGCGGGCGATCTCCCGGCGGGTGGTCGCCGGCGGCGCGGTGGCGGTCTCGGGGCGCGTGCGTCCCGCGGTGCCCGTTGTCGCGGTCGTCGAGAAGCAGGGCAGCGACGGGCGCTGGCGCCAGGTCGCCGTCGAGCGCGCCCGCGTGAACAAGACCGCGTTTCGCGCGACCGTGACCCTGCGCCGCGCCGGCCTCTACCGGGTGACGGCCAGGGCCGGCGACAAGACCGCCTGGAGCGCGGCCCAGGCGCAGTACGTGCGCGCGGCGCACGGCTAGCACCGCCCGAGCGGCTGCGCGACACCCTGGAAGGAAACCTACACGCGGTCGTGCGCCGCTGTTACGGTCGCACGCAACCGAGTGACGTCCACAGCTGGAGGGCCGAGCGCATGAGGACACGGAGCTGTCTGACCGTTTTGACCGGCATCCTTCTCGCGATCGCGCTGGCTGCACCAGCCGGCGCCAAGACGATGACCGTCTTCGCGGGGCTGCCTCCCAAGGCCCAGATGCCTGCGGGGGTCACCGTCCCGAAGGCGCTCAACTTCAACGGGTTCTTCGGCCGGACGATCACGATCAACGTCGGCGATTCCGTGAACTGGATCTTCAGCCAGCGGGTGATCCACACGGTGACGTTCCCGGCCAAGGGCCAGCAGGCGCCGCCGTTCGTGCAGCCGGATCCCGCCCACCCCTACGCGGGGTTCAACGATCCGGCGGGGAACCCGTTCTGGTTCAACGGGCAGACGAGCCTCGTCACCCCGGCGGCGGTCGCCCTTCCGACCACCGAGAAGTCCACCGACGGCACCGGGTACCGGAACTCCGGCATCCCGCCGGGGGGCAAGGCCTACAGCTACAAGCTGCGGTTCACGAAGGCCGGGACGTTCAAGTACCTCTGCGAGATCCATCCCGGCATGCGCGGCACCGTCAGGGTGGTCCCGAAGGGCGCCAAGGCTGTGCGCGTGCCGTCGGCGGCGCAGGATCGCGCCACAGCGACCAAGGAGCTCCTGCTGGCCCGGCAGTCGGCCACGCGGCTCAACCGGTTCTCCCCGCGTGCCGACACCGTGGTCGCCGGGCATGACAGCGGGTCGGTCGCCTGGTTCAAGTTCTACCCGAGCGTCCGCACCGTGCCCGTGGGCGGCAGCGTCCGGTTCATCACCTCCTCGAAGTCCGAGGTCCACACCGTGGCGTTCGGCCCGACTGCGTACCGCGACGCCAACGAGGCCGCCGTCCTCGTGACGCCCCAGCCCGCCGGGCCGCCTCTGTTCCAGATGAACCCGCTGATCTTCCTGCCCAGCGACCCGCCGCCGAGCCTGCCGCCCTACGACGGCACGAATCACGGCAACGGCTTCCTCAACACCGGACCGATCGACAGCGACCCCAAGACGCCGTTCCCGTCGAGCGCGACGGTCAGGTTCACGAAGGCCGGCAGCTACACGTTCGAGTGCCTGATCCACCCGGGCATGGAGGCGACGATCAAGGTCGTCTGACCTGACGGTCACGGGACCGTCTCAGGCGGCGCGGGAACGCGTCCGCGCCGCCCGCCGGACCTCCACGACCACGAGTGCCGCGGCCACCGGCACCGTCGCCGGGAGCTCGTCGGCGACCAGGAACAGCAGGTCGAACAGCCAGGCGAATGCGAGGACGAGGAGCGCCGAGGGGCGCGGGTCGCGCCCCTCGGCGGCGAGGACCGCGCCGAGCAGGCCGGCGACGAACAGGTCGCCGTAGCCCATCTGCGCGCTCCCAAAGGCGACGAGCTGCAGCTGGGGGAGGTGCGGAGCGGGGATCGCGGCGTTGAGGACGGCGTTGGGCCCCTGGAGCTGCTGGCCGGCGATGAGCGCGGTGTCGACCATCGCCGCGACGACGATCCCCAGCTTGAGCGCCCACGCGGGGGTGACGCCGGCCAGCAGCCGGCCGAGCGTCACGCAGCTCAGCACGTCGAGCGCAGTGGCGCACACGTGTCCCGCGACCGAGCGGGGCGCGATGCAGGCCGCGGCGAAGAGCGGGATCGCGACCAGCCCGGCGGCGGGCCGTGCCCCCCGGGCCGCCCAGCCGGCCCCCGCGGCGGCGAGCGGCGGCACGGCGACCAGCGCCAGCCAAGTCAGTCCGTCGGCGAGCTGCGGGAACTGCGCGATCCCGATCACCACGCCGAGGATCGAGCCCGGCGCGACGAGCGCCCAGCCGATCCCGTGCGGCCTTGGCACCCACGCGGGCAGGCCGGCGCCGGGAAGCGCGGTGGTCGCGGCCTGCGCAGCGCCCAGGACCATGATCGACAGGCCGAACGGGATCACCTGGGACATGGTCGCGGGTCGGCCTCTCGGGCATCGGTCAGGTTGTCGGGATCGAGAATCGTTCTCATTTTCGATAGGCTCCGCGCATGCTCCAGCCCTTCACGCTCCCGTTCGTCCAGCGTGCCGCCGCCGAGGTCCTCCTGCTGGCGATCGCCGCCGGTCTGATCGGCACGTGGATCGTGCTGCGCGGCCTGGCCTTCTACAGCCACGCGGTCGGCACGGCGGCGTTCCCGGGCCTCGTGCTGGCCGACGGGCTGGCCTTCCCGGCGACGCTCGGCGCGGCCGGCTCGGCGCTGGTCGTCGCCGGCGGGGTGGCGTGGCTGACCCGCCGTGAGCGCGACCGCTACGACACGGTGACCGCGCTGGTGCTGGTCGCGGCGCTCGCCGCGGGGGTGATCCTGGCCAGCGACGTCTTCCACTCGGGCGCCCACGTCGAGATGCTGCTGTTCGGCTCGCTGCTCGTGGTGGATCCCAGCGACCTCGTGCTCGCCGGCGTCGCGAGCGCGGTGGTCGCCGCCGCCTCCGCCCTCCTGGGGCCGCGCTGGCTGACGACCGGCTTCGACCCGGACTCCGCGCGCGCTCTCGGCGTGCGCTCGGCCGGGCCCGACGCCGCGCTGCTCGTGCTCGTCGGCCTCGTGGCCGTCGCCTCGCTGTCGGCGCTCGGCGCGCTGCTCGCGACCGCCTTGCTGGTGGTGCCGGCGGCCACCACGCGGCTGGTGTGCTCGCGCCTGCGGACGTGGCAGCTGGCGACCGTCGCGCTCGTCGCGCTCGAGGGCGTCGCGGGACTCTGGCTGTCGGTCCGGCTCAACGCGCCGCCCGGGCCGGCGATCGCCGTCCTCGCCGGAGGCACGTTCACGGCGGTGGCGCTCGGGCGCGCCGTCCCGCTGCGCCCACGGACCGCGGCCGCCGCGGCCACGGCGGCGCTGGCGGCGCTGGGCGCGGCCGGATGCGGCAGCGCGGGCAACGCGAGCACGGGACCCGGGGTGCAGGTCGTCGCCACGACGACGCAGCTCGGCGACCTCACGCGGGCGGTCGGCGGGAGCGCCGCCCACGTCACGCAGATCCTGCAGCCGAACACCGACCCGCACGAGTACGAGCCGCGTCCGGCCGACGTGCGGGCGACCACGACGGCGAAGGTCGTGCTGCTCAACGGCGACCACCTCGACGCCTGGATGGGCGACGTGGTGAAGCAGTCGGGTGGTCACCCCGCCGTCGTCGACGTCGGCGCGACGGTCCCCGACCGCCTGCCGGGCGAGACGACCGGGCCCCAGGCCTCGCGCTACGACCCCCACTGGTGGCACGACCCCGTCAACGCCGAGGCGGCGGTGCGCACGATCCGGGACGCGCTGACCAGGGCGGCGCCGTCGAGCCGGGCGCTCTTCGCGCGCAACGCCTCGCGGTACCTGGCGAGCCTGACCCGCCTCGACGCCGGCATCCAGCGGTGCTTCGCGGCGGCGCCGCCGGCTGCGCGCAAGCTCGTGACCAACCACGACGCCTTCAACGCGTTCGCCCACCGCTACGGCATCCGGATCATCGGCGCGGTGATCCCGTCGCAGACGACGCAGGCGCAGCCGTCCGCCGGCGACGTCAGTCGCCTGGTCGCGACGATCCGCCGCGAGCGTGTGCAGGCGATCTTCCCCGAGAGCTCGATCAACGCCAAGCTCGCCCAGGCCATCGCCCGCCAGACCGGGGCGACCGCGCACTACACGCTGTACGGCGACACGCTGGGGCCCAAGGGCTCGACCGGGGCGACCTACCTGACGATGGAGCAGGCCAACGCCGACCAGATGCTGCGCGGCTTCACCGGGGATCGCCACGGGTGCGCGATCGCGGGCCTGTGACGCGCGTACGCGTCGAGGGGCTGGCGGCGGGGTACGGCGGCGCTCCGGTGCTCCGCGACGTCGCCTTCGAGCTGCGCGGCGGCGACCGCGTCGGGCTGCTGGGACCCAACGGGGGCGGCAAGACGACCCTCTTCCGCGTGCTCCTCGGGGAGCTGCGCCCGCTGGCCGGCACCGTCGAGGCGCCGGGGCGCATCGGCGTGGTGCCCCAGACCGAACGCTCGCGGCTGGATTTCCCGGTCAGCGCCCTCGACGTCGCGCTCATGGGGGCGGTCTCGCGCCTGCCCTGGTGGCGGCGCCCGGGGCGCGCGGAGCGGGGCGCGGCGCGCGAGGCGCTGACTGCGGTGGGCCTCGCGGCGGAGGCGGACGCGACGTTCGGAGACCTCTCGGGGGGCCAGCGCCAGCGCGTGCTCGTGGCGCGGGCACTCGTCCAGGACGCGAGCGTCGTGCTGCTCGACGAGCCGTTCACGGGGATGGACGCCGCCAGCGCCGAGCGCTTGGAGGCGCTGCTGCGCCGGCTGGCCGCCGAGGGCCGTGCGCTCCTGATCGCCACGCACGACGTCGACCAGGCGCGCGGCTGGGACCGCGTGCTCTGCGTCAACGGCCGTCAGGTCGCCTTCGGACCGCCCGGCGATGTGCTCACCCGCGAGGTGCTGCAGGCCACGTACGGCGGGGCGATCGTCGAGATCCCCGGCGGCGGCGCGGTCCTGCCGGCCCACCATCACCACGACCACGCCGCGGGCTGAGCCGTGGTCCTCGCCACGCTGGGCAGCATCCTCGCCGATCCCTGGCGCGATCCCCTGACGCGCCGCGCGCTGGCCGAGGCGGTGCTGCTGGCGATCGCCGGCGGCGCGATCGGCTGCTGGATCGTCTTCTACAACCTCGCCTACAGCGCCGAGTCGCTGGCGCATGCGCTCCTGCCGGGGCTCGTCGTCGCCGCGCTGGCCGGGCTTCCGCTGCTGCTCGGCGGCGCCGCCGGCCTCGTCCTAGCGGCGCTCGGGGTGGCGCTCGCCGCGCGCGTGCCGGCGATCGGGCGGGACACCGGCGTGGCCGTCGTCGTGACGACCCTGTTCGGCCTGGGGGCGCTGCTGGCACTGTCCTCCGCCTCGCCGCCGGGGCTGCAGGGGATCCTGTTCGGCGACATCCTGGGCGTCTCGAACACCGACCTCGCGCTGGCGGGCGGGCTCGTCGTGGTGGTCCTCGGCGCGCTCGGAGCGCTGCACGGGCGCCTCGTGCTCGTCGGCTTCGACCGCAGCAACGCGCGGGCGCTGGGCGTCTCGCCGGTGCTCGTCGACGCCGCCCTGCTCGTGCTCGTCGCGGTCGTGCTGCTCGTCGCGGTGCAGGGTCTGGGCAACCTGCTCGTCGTGGCCGTTCTGATCGCCCCCGCCGCGAGCGCGCGGCTGCTGGCCCGTCGCCTCGCGCCGATGATGGCGGCCGCCGCGGCGATCGCGGTGGCGGGCGTCGTCGGCGGGCTCTACCTCTCGTTCTACGCCGGCACCGCGGCAGGCGCCTCGATCGCCGCCGTGCTCGTCGGCCTTTACGCGCTGGCCGGCGCGTCGTCCGCCATGCGTGCCCGCGGGCCCTCGCGCCCGCAATCCGCGCAGGAGCCGTGAAGCACGATGTCGTGCTCGGCGATGTCGAAGGCGACCCGCCCGGCGAGGCGGTCGATCGTGCGCTCGAGCTCGTCGTCGGCGAACGGGAAGACGTCGCCGCAGGCGTCGCACACCATGTGGTGGTGGTGGTGGCCGTCGGGACGTGCGGCCTCGTAGCGGGCCGTGCCCTGCCCGACCTCGATGCGCGTCACCAGCCCGAGCCCGACCAGCTCGTCGAGGATCCGGTAGATGCTGGCGCGGGCGACCGCGCGCCCGCCGTCGCGCAGCACGTCCTCGATGTCGAACGCGGTCAGGGCACAGGGCTGGCCGTCGAGGAGCGCGATCACCGCCGCGCGGGCGCCGCCGCGGCGAAACCCCGCGTCGGCCAGGCGCTGCCCGGCGTACTCGGTCCAACTGGGGGAGGGCGACTTCGCCATGTTCCGATGGTACCCGCGGATGAGAACCAGTCCTCTTTTGCGTGCAACGCGCGCTGCGCCCGGCAGGAGCGCCCGGCCGCCCGGCGAACGGCGCAGCCATGCGCAACCGCCAGCTCCACAGCGCGCTGTCCGCGTTCGCCGAGGAGGCCGCCTGGCAGCTCTCGGCCGAGACCGCCCAGGGCGCGGAGGTCCCCTTCGAGGTCGTGGAGGCCGGCGGCGCCGGCCGGTGGCGCGACACCCCGCTCTACTGCTACCGCCCCCTGACCGCCGAGTTCATCGCCGCCCGGGTCGGCGTGCTCGGCCGGCTGCCGAGCTACGTGCCCGCCGCCCACGCGCTCTCGGGCGCCGGCGGCCTCGACGACTACCTCGAGCGCCGCGGAGAGCGGCCGCCCGCGAGCGCCCGCGAGCGCGCCGACGCCGCGCTGCTGGCGTTCCTGGGGCGCGTCTTCGAGGAGTCCACCGACTTCGTCCTGAACGCCGCGCGCCTGGATCGCGCCTTCCGTGAGCTGGAGGAGGCGCTGTACGAGGGGGCGACCGAGACCGTCGTCATCGCGCCGCTGCTGGGGCTCGACCTCGTCTCCAAGGACATCGCGCTCGGCGACGGCCTCGCGCTCGTGCGCGGCGACGCGTTCGCCGGCGACGCACCCGCCGAGGCGCTGTGGGCGCGCGGCGCCGACCGACCGCACGTCCTCGCGGTCCTGCGCTGGGAGGAGGCGGCGGGCGACCCGGCTCCCGTGGCCCACGCGCGGGTGCGCCTGGGCCGGCTGCTCACCGCACTGCGCCTGTTCGACGCCGCGCCGGTCGCCTACGGCCCGCTCGCCTGGACGAGCTGCGGCGGCGGCCCGTGGCAGCCGTTCGCGCTCGGAGCGACCGGGCAGCCCGATACCGCGCTGGAGATCGTGCCCGAGCAGGAGGACGAGCTCCGCGCGTTCTGCAGCCCCGTCGCGCGGCGCACCCCGCGCGCCGGCGAGCTCGCGTGGGCGCTGGCGCGCTTCGAGCTCGCGTGCGAGCGCGCCACGCCGGCCCAGGCGCTCACCGACCACCTGCTCGCCCTGCGCGCCCTGCTGGAGCCCGAGGGCCCCGGCTCGGGGCGCCTGCCCGGGCGCCTCGCGGCCCTGTGCGCGCTTCCCGAGCATCAGGCCCGGCTGGCCGAGCGCATCGCGCACACGGCGTCGCTGGAACGGGCCGTCGTCGCGGGCCTGGCCGTCGACCCCGCGCTCGACCGCCTCGTCGCCGAGCTCGCCGCGCACCTGCGCGCGCTCCTGCGCGACGTGCTGTGCGGGCACCTGGACTCCGACCTGCGCACGGTCGCCGACGAGATCCTCGCCGACGGCAGCGCGCAGGAGCAGCCGACGGCTGCCTAGCGGCGCCGGGTTGCCCGGCGCCGTCAGGCGCCGGCGAGGGCCGCGGCCAGCACCTTCTTGGCGATCGGCGCGGCCGCGGTGCCGCCGAACCCCGCGCCGACGACCAGCACCGCCACCGCGACCTTCGGCTGCATCGCGGGAGCGAAGGCGACGAACCATGCGTCGGCGTCCTTGGGATTGCGCGAGTTCGGGCGCAGCTCGGCGGTGCCGGTCTTGCCGGCGATCTGGACGCCGGGGATCGCCGCCGCGGTGCCGGTCCCCGAGCGCACGACGTTCAGCATCATCGATCGCACCTGGTCGGCGACCTGCGTCGAGACGGCACGGTGCCGGACGACCGGGTCCAGCGTGGTGATGCGCGGCCGTGCGCGCCGGCCGCCCAGCGCGATCGTCGCCCCGACGCTGGCCATCTCCAGCGGGGTGGCCAGGTCGCGGTCCTGCCCGATCGCCGCGGCGCCGACGGCGAGGTCGTCGCGCAGGTCTGCGACCGAGCCGATCGTGCTCGGCTTGGCCGCGGGGACGTTCGGCTGCTCCTCGAACCCGAAGCTGCGCGCCATGGCGACGAGCCGGCGAGCTCCGACCTTGGCGCCGAGTGGCGCGAAGACCGAGTTGCACGACGCGGTGAACGCCTCGGTGAGGCTCCCGCCGCACGCCTCGCCGGAGGCGTTGCGCAGCTTGACGCCCGACAGCGTCGCGAAGGTGCGGACCGGATAGCGGCTCGAGGGCGTGGCGAGTCTGTGCGCCAGCGCGGCCGAGGCCGTGATGATCTTGAACGTCGATCCCGGCGGTTGGGGCGCCGAGACGGCCAGCCCCGCGAGGGCCAGCACCGCGCCGTCGCGCGGCTGGATGACCGCGACGCCGCCGAGCTTGCCGCCGAGGGCCGCTGCGGCCTGCTGCATCAGCCGCGGCCGGATCGTCGTGTGCACCGACCGGCCGCGCACGGCCTGCGTGCGAGCGATTGTGCGCTTGCCGAACATCAGGCTTCCCGAGGGGTGGCCGCCCAGCCGGTCGTTGTAGCGGCGCTGCAGGCCGGTCGGGTGGGCGCCCGCCTGGCCGGCGATCGACGCCCCGAGCGCCGTGGCATCCAGCGCCGTGCCGTCCGCCGCCAGCACCGGGGCGCGCTGCGGCTGAGGGCCCGAGCGCCGGTGGACGGCCTCGCCCCGGCGCAGGCCCGGGAGGCGCAGCGACGGATCCCAGTCGACGCCCGCGCCGGCGCCGCTCCCCGAGACGGGCAGGAGCACCGTCCCGCGCAGCGTCCCGAACTCCCGCGTGCGCATCGCCACCGCGACGGGAAGACCGCCTCCGCGCGGGCGCCCGAGCCGCCCGATCCGGACTGCGTCCACGCCCGCCGCCCGCAGGGCGCTGCGGTTCGCGGCCGCGAACCCGGCCTCCGGATGGGCCGTGCGGGCAGCGGGGGTCAGCGCGCGCCACATCGCCGCCCAGTCGCTGCGTGCCCACGCCGTCGTGAAGCGCTCCGCGGCATCGCGCCGGTCCTGGGCCGCGGTGGTACGCGTCTGCCACACGACGACGCCTCCCGCGATCGCGGCCAGCACCACGATGACGCCGATGGCGCGGACGATGGCGCCCAGCCGCAGGCCGCCGCCGCCACGGCGGGGCCGCCGGCTTCGCCGCCGGCGAGGGGCCGAGCCGCCGCTGGGCATCAGCACCGATCGGGGCCGGCGGCCGGATGCGACTCGGCGGGAGTGACGTGGGCTCATCGGCCGGCCGCCGCCTCAGCCGCCGAAGAGGTGGCGGTTGACGGCGACCAGCCCGTCGATGTCGTGGACATCGCCGTCGAGCTGGGGAATGACGACGGGGTCGCCGTCGCCCGTGCTGGCGCGGAGGCGCTCGATGGCGGCCTCGTCGCGGGCGGCGAGCACCTGCTCCTCGGCGTAGGCCCGCGCGACCTTGGCGGCGAGCTTGGTCCCGAGGGCGCCCTCGAGCTCGCCGGCGACCGCGTCCGGGTCGGTGCCCGCGCCGGCGCCGCCGCGCAGGGGATGCACGCGATTGACGATGAGGCCGCCGAAGGGCATGCCGTGATCGCGCAGCTTGCCGCAGAAGAAGATCGCCTCCCCGACGGGCTCGCGCTCGGGCGAGGTCACGATGAGAAAGGTCGTGGTCGGGTCGGACAGCAGCGTCTTCACTCCCGCGGCGCGCTCCTTGAAGCCGTCGATCAGGCCGCCCAGGGCGCGGAAGAAGACGCCGAGGTCGTCGAGCAGGTCCACGCCGGTGAGGCGCCGCAGGACCGAGAAGACGACGCCCGTCCCGCGCCCGACGACCT
>JAOPZW010000274.1 GCA_025963905.1 Solirubrobacterales bacterium
CGGCGCCGGCCACGGCCACGGCCCCGGCGAACGTCACGCCCGCGCTCACGGGCGGCGCCGGGCCCGCTCCCGCGACGACCACCACGTCTTCGGCGCCGCCGGCCACGACGACACCGACGACCGCCACACGCCCCGCGCCGTGGGCCACGACGACCAGCACCACCACGACGCCGAGCACGACGACGCCATCGGCGGGCAGCACGGCACCGGCCGGCGGCGTGACGCCGGCCACGACGACGGCTCCCACCACGACCGGGGCCTCGACGACGCCGCAGGCCCCGCCGCCCGGCAGGCCGAAGGACACCGTCGACCCGACGACGACCACGCCGCCGCCGACGACCACCACGCCCAGCGCGAGCACGAGCACGCCCACGACCACGGACACGGACACGACCACGACCACGACGGCCCCGGCGACGCCCGCGACCCGCTGATCCTCCCGGCCGGTCCGCGGCTCAGGCGATACTTCGCGCCAGCGTGCCGCCCGAGACCCGATACGCCCGCAACGGGGACGTGAACCTCGCGTGGTCGGAGTCCGGCGAGGGTGACATCGACCTCCTGTTCATCCCGGGTGCGACGTCGCACGTCGAGCAGGTCTGGGAGGAGCCGGGGCTCGCCGGCTTCCTGCGGCGGATCGGCGGCTTCGCGCGACTGCTGCTCATGGACCGCCGCGGCCTCGGGATGTCGGACCCGATCGACGGGCCGCTGAGCCTCGACGACGAGCTGGCCGACGTGACCGCAGTGCTCGACGCCGCGCGCTCCGAGCGCGTCGTGCTGCTCGGCCACAGCTCGGGTGGCCCGCTGTGCGTGCGCTACGCCACCCGCGCGCCCGAGCGCGTGCGCGCGCTGGTGCTGTACGCCGCGATCGCGCGCGCCGTCTCCGCGCCGGACTACGACTGGACCCACGACGAAAACGAGCGCCAGTCGAGCTTCGAGCGCATGATCCAGACCTGGGGCACGGGTGCGAACCTCGACACGCTGGCGCCGTCGCGCGCAGGCGATGACAGCCTGCGCGCGTGGCTGGCGCGTCTGGAGCGCCTGTCCTCCAGCCCCGGCGCGATGCGCCTGGTCGTGCGCAACTACGCCACGCAGGACGTGCGCGACGACCTCGGCGAGCTGCGGGTCCCCACCCTCGTCCTGCACCGCATGGGCGACCGGTTGATCGACGTGCGCCACTCGCGCTACATGGCGGGCCGGATTCCCGGCGCCCGCTACGTCGAGCTGGACGGCGTCGACAACCTTCCGAGCGTCGGCGACAGCGCGGCGATCCTGGGGGAGATCGAGGAGTTCCTGACCGGCGGGCGCAGCCGGGCGATCGAGCGCGCGCTGCTGACCGTCCTGTTCAGCGACATCGCCAACTCCACCGGCCACGCCGCGCGCCTCGGCGACGCCGCATGGCGCGATCTGCTCGCCGCCCACGATCACGCGGTGCGCCGCGAGGTCGATCGCTTCGGCGGGCGGGAGGTCAAGACCATCGGCGACGCCTTCCTCGTGACCTTCGCGGGCGCTCCGTCGGACGCGCTGCGGTGCGCAGCGGCGATCGTGCCTGCGGTGCGCGCGCTCGGGCTCGAGGTCCGGGTGGGCCTGCACACGGGGGAGTGCGAGGTGCTGGGCGACGACGTCGGCGGCATGGCGGTGCACATCGCCGCGCGCGTCGCCGGGCTCGCACGCCCCGGCGAGGTGCTCGCCTCGGGCACCGCCTACGGCACCGTCGTCGGCTCCGGCCTGACCTTCCAGGACCGCGGCTCGCACGAGCTCAAGGGCGTCCCCGGCCGCTGGCCGGTCTTCGCCCTCGCGGCGGGCTGAAAGATTCATTGCACCGAAACCTTGGCCGCGGAATGCCTGTTGGGAGTGGTGGCACAGGAGAGCCCCGTCGGGATGACCGGGCGCCGCAGCACACCCCCCAAAGGAAGGCCGACCAGCACATGCTCCATCGCATCCGCAGCCGCTACCGCACCATGGGCAACGGCCCCTGGCTGTTCGCCAGCGTCATCGGCGCCGCGCTGATCATCACGCCGATGGCTTTCGCCATCGGCGAAGGCACGCCGATCCTGGGCGGCAAGCGCTCGCCGAGCCAGGACACGCGCAAGGCGTTCACCAGCGAGACGCAGATCATCGCCAACACCTCGACGTACGGCACGCGCCAGTCCAACAAGTCCGACAACGGCGGCGGCGCCATCTACGGCTGCCGGTCCGCGCCGGGCGGGACGGAGAAGGGCAACGAGCCGTGCGTCCGCGCGGACAACCTCAACAAGGGCCGGGCGTTCGAGTTCAACAGCAACGGCACCGAGGTCGGGCGGATCACCTCGAACGATCCCACCGCCGCGCCGTTCACCACGAACGCCGGCGGCGTCGCCACCGGACTCAACGCCGACAAGGTCGACGGCAAGAGCGCCGATCAGATCGCCGCCAAGTTCGCCGTCGTCGCGGCCAACGGCACGCTGGGCGCCACCCGCGGCGCCACCGCCGCCAAGAAGACCGCCGACGGGACGTACGAGGTGACCTTCGCCGACGACATCTCCAACTGCGCCTACACCGCGACGGAGACGACGATCACCGACGCCGGGGCCGTCGGCGTCCAGCCGGTCGACGCCCACAGCCTCAACGTGCGCACCCGCAAGGGCGGCGGGGCCGACGGGACCGGGACGAGCGACCCGGCCGACCGGCCGTTCCACCTCGTCGTCACCTGCTAGGCGGGCCACCAGATCGCCGCCGCGCGCTCCCTCACGGCCGGGGGCCTTCGGGTCCCCGGCCGGCGCGGAGCGTGTCGGCCGGCGGTCGTTCCTACAGCGGCCCGACGGGGCGGCGGCGCAGCCGCGCCCACAGGTATCGCACCAGCAACCCGGCCCAGTCGGCGACGCCGGCGTACAGGTGGCCTGCCGGTCCGGTGACGACCCGGGCGGCGATCCGATCGGTGATGGGCGGCCGAGGACCGGGCACGCCCTGACGCTATCGTTCGCGGCCGATGCCCGCCGCCGTCAAGACCACCGTCACCGAGCTGCCAGAGTCGCGCGTCCGCGTCGAGGCAGAGGTGCCTGCCAAGGAGATCGAGCGCTCCCTCGAGCGCGCCGCACGCGCGCTCGGCCGCGATCTGCGGATGCCCGGCTTCCGCAAGGGAAAGGTGCCGCCGCCGGTCGTCATCCGGCGCATCGGGCGCGAGGCCGTGCTCGACGAGGCCGTGCGCGACACGCTGGGCCGCTGGTACCTCGACGCCGTCGACTCCTCGGGGATCCACCCGGTCGGCGAGCCCGATGTCGACCTGGGCGACCTCCCCGGCGAAGGGGAGCCCCTGACGTTCAGCTTCGAGATCGGCGTGCGCCCGACGGCGGCACTCGGCGACTACAAGGGCCTCGAGGTCGGTCGCCGCGAGCCGGGCGCCGACGAGCAGGCCGTGCAGGCCGAGATCGACGCGCTGCGCGAGCGCGCGGCCCGGCTGGAGACCGTCGAAGAGCCGGCCGCGAGCGGCGATTTCGTCGTCATCGACTACGTCGGCTCCGTCGATGGCGAGACCTTCGCCGGCGGGGAAGGGCGCGACCAGCTCATCGAGCTGGGCTCCGGACGCCTGGTGCCGGGCTTCGAGGAGCAGCTCACCGGCGCCCGGGCCGGCGACGAGCGCACGGTCACGATCACCTTCCCCGAGGACTACGGCGCCACCGAGCTGGCCGGCGAGGAGGCCGAGTTCGCGGTCACGGTCAAGGAGGTCAAGCGCAAGGACCTCCCCGCGCTCGACGACGACTTCGCCTCCGACGCCGCGGGCTTCGACACGCTCGAGGAGCTGCGCGAGGACATCGTCACCAAGCTGCGCGAGGACGACGAGGCCAAGGTGCAGGCGGAGTTCCGCGAGGCCGTGGTCGACGCCGTCGTGCGCAACGCGCGGGTCGACGTTCCCGACACCCTGGTCGACGCGCGCGCGGCCGAGCTGTGGGACCGCATGCTCCACACGCTCTCGCACCAGGGCATCTCGAAGGAGATCTACCTGCAGATCTCCGGCAAGAGCGAGGAGGAGCTCCTCGCCGAGGCCCGGCCCGACGCGGAGCAGGCCCTGCGCCGCGAGGCGGTCATCGCCGCGGTCGTGGAGGCCGAGGACATCAAGCCCGCCGACGGCGACGTGCTCGAGGCGCTGCAGCCGACCGCGGTGCGCGAGAACAGCACCCCCGAGAAGCTGTTCGAGCGCCTCCAGCAGGCCGGCCGCCTCGACGAGCTGCGCGCCGACCTCGCCCAGAGCCAGGCGGTGGACTTCCTCGCCGAGCAGGCCCGGGCGATCCCGGCCGAGCGCGCGCAGGCGCGTGAGCGGCTGTGGACGCCCGAGGACGGCGAGCCGGGAGGCGGCGAGCAGGCCCCCGGGAAGCTGTGGACGCCCGGCTCCTGACGGCCGCACCACTCACGCACCACTCATCTAGACGGACGATCGACCCCGCCGCTCAAGCCTTGGGACCAGTGCGCCGACACCGTCCGAGCCGGAAAATGCGATTGCTAGGCTCTCCCGAGCCCCCATCCCGGCAGTGCTGAGGCACCGCCGGGAGGAATCGGGACCGACGAGCGAAACAAAGCGAGGACCATGAGCCCACTTGTCCCCATGGTGGTCGAGCAGACGTCGCGAGGCGAACGCGCCTTCGACATCTACAGCCGCCTTCTCAACGAGCGCATCGTGTTCCTGGGGACGCCCGTGGACGACCAGATCGCCAACCTGATCGTGGCCCAGCTCCTGCACCTGGAGTCGGAGGACCCCGACAAGGACATCTCGCTGTACATCAACTCGCCCGGTGGCTCGGTCTACTCGGGCCTGGCGATCTACGACACGA
>JAOPZW010000275.1 GCA_025963905.1 Solirubrobacterales bacterium
TCGGCACGCCGCACAGGAAGCCCCACGAGACCGTGCCCGCCTGGACGAGGGTGCCCTGGGCGTCGGGGACCATCAGCGGGCCGCCCGAGTCGCCGGAGCACGAGTCCTTGATGCCGTACACCTCGCCGGCGCACACCATCGTCTGCGGGAAGAACTGCCCGGTGAGCCCGGTCGTGTTGTACGAGCTGGCGCAGTCGGCGTCGGAGACCATCGGCACGGTGGCCTCGCGCAGGTCGTCGGAGGTGGTCACGCCGCCGATGCCGGGGTAGACGATGCCGCCCCAGCCGATCACCGTGGCGGTCCGGCCCGGCGCCCAACGGTCGCGCTCACCGGGCGAGATCACGCGGATCGGCGCTTGGGCCGAGGGCCGTGAGAGGTGGACGAGGGCGATGTCGAACTGCGTCGTGGCGGCGTCGTAGGACTGATGGCGCTCCACGCGGTCGGCCGTGATGTTCTCGCCCTGGGCGCTCTGGCTGAGCTTCGTGACGCCCAGCGTGAAGCTCAGGCGGCCGGGCGCGTAGACGGCGCCCGTGCCGTCGGTGACGCAGTGCGCCGCGGTGAGGATCCACTGGGGCGCGACGAGACTCGACCCGCAGATCCAGGTGCTGTCCACGCGCAGCGCGGCGATGGCGGGGTACGGGCGCGTGGCCGTCGTGCCGCCGGTCACCGCCGAGGCGCCGGGCGCTACGCCCAGCAAGGCGACGACGGCCAGGAGGCCGATGACGGGCAGGCGGACGCGGCGCATGCATCATGGAACGCGCCGGGGCGTCCGAACTTGCGCCGCCGGCGCCTTCAGTGGGTACGTTGGCCGTCATGGCCGGCACAGACACGAAGGTCTCCAGCTTCGCCAAGGCGCTCGCGCTGGGCGAGATCCACGAGGACCTCGTCTTCCCCTATCCGATCCCGGGGGATGACGAGGCCGTCAAGGTCCGCGAGCTCGTCTCTCGCTTCCGGGCGTTTGCGGCCGAGCGCATCGACTCGCGACGGATCGACGAAGAGGGCTGGATCCCGGACGAGATCTACCGCGACCTGGGCGAGCTGGGCCTCATGGGCCTGTACGTCCCCGAGGAGTACGGCGGCCAAGGGCTGTCGCAGACGGGCTACGCGCGGGTCTTCGAGGCGATCGGCCAGGTCGACGGCTCGCTGACGGTCGGCATGGGCGTGCACCAGTCGATCGGGATGAAGGGCATCGTGCTGTTCGGGAGCGACGAGCAGAAGGAGCGCTTCCTGCCCGATCTGGCCGCCGGTCGCAAGCTCGCCGGCTTCGCGCTCACCGAGCCCGAGGCCGGCAGCGACGCCTACAACATCCGGTCGCGGGCGGTGCGGCAGCCGGACGGCTCGTGGCTGCTCAACGGCGAGAAGCGCTGGATCGGCAACGGCGGCCGGGGCTCGGTGTTCGTGACCTTCGCGCGCGCCGAGGTCGACGGGGAGGACCGCCACATCGCGCTCATCCTCGAGAAGGGCATGGAGGGCTTCGAGGCGGGGGAGCCCTACGAGACGATGGGGCTCAGGGGCAACAACCTCTGCCCGCTGTCCTTCAACGACGTGCGGATCCCACCCGAGAACGTGCTGGGCGAGCCGGGGGACGGCTTCCGGATCGCCATGCAGATCCTCAACAACGGCCGCATGTCGCTGGGCACCGGCGCGGTCGGGCTCGGCAAGCGCCTCATCGACCTCTCGATCGAGCACGTCACCGAGCGCCGCCAGTTCGGCCGGCCGCTGGCGGACCTCGACATGGTCGAGGACAAGATCGGCTGGATGGTCAGCTACCTGTTCGGGCTCGAGTCGATGGCCTACCTGGCGACGGGCCTCGTCGACGCGGGGATCGAGGACTACTCCGTCGAGTCGGCGATGGCGAAGATCGCCGGGACCGAGTTCGTCTGGTACCAGGCCAACCGCTCGCTCCAGCTCGCCGGCGGCCAGGGGTACATGCGCTCCCAGCCCTACGAGCAGATCCTGCGCGACATCCGGATCTTCCCGATCTTCGAAGGCGCCAACGACGTGCTGCGCTCGTTCGTCGCGCTGGCCGTCCTCAAGCCGCTGGGGGAGGAGCTCAGCGGCCTGGGCGACCTGCGCCTGGGCGATCCGATCGGCTCACTGGGGACGCTGGCCGAGTACGCCTTCGGGCGGGTCAAGCGCGAGGTGCGTCCTGACCGCATCACGCTCGCCCACGAGCAGCTGCAGGCGCTGGCCGAGCCGGTCGCCGACCAGGTGAAGCGCCTGCGCGAGGTGGGCGAGGGCCTGCTGCGCCGTCACGGCCGCGACATCATGCGCCAGGGGATGGCCCACAAGCGCCTGGCCGACGCGCTCATGGACATCCAGGCGCAGATCGCGGTCCTGAGCCGGGTCACCGGGATCTTCGACGATTCGATCCCACCCGCCCTCGAGTTGTCGGGCCAGGAGCGCTACATCGCCGAGACGTTCTGCACGCGAGCCGCGAGCCGCGCGCGGTCCTCGCTGGACAAGATCGAGTCCAACGACGACGACCGCATGCACTCCGTCGCGCGCCTGGCCTACAAGCGCGGCGCCTACGGGTACGCGCTGTTCGAGGATTGAGCGCGGTCGTCACCCTCACCGCCGCCGAGGTGCGCCCGCTGCGCCGGCGCGTCCTGCGCCCGCACCAGGCCGAGGCTGAGCTCGTCTACCCCGGGGACGACGCGCCGGGGACGTTGCACGCCGGGATCCGCGACGGCGGTGCGCTGGTCGGCATCGCGACGATCTCGCGCGAGCCGATGCCCGGCTGCGAGGCGCCGGACGCCTGGCGGGTGCGCGGCATGGCCACCGCCCCGGAGGCGCGCGGGCGGGGCCACGGCGCCGCGTTGCTGGAGGCCTGCCTCACCCACGCCGCCGCCCAAGGCGGGCGCCGGGCGTGGTGCAACGCGCGCACCCCCGCGGCCGGCTTCTATGCCCGCCACGGCTTCGCCGTGCGCGGCGAGGAGTTCGTCCTGCCGGGTATCGGCCCGCACCTGCTCATGTGGCGCGAGCTCGGCGCGCCTCGCCCGTCGGCCGGCTGATCAGTCCAGCTCGCGCAGCAGCCACGCGCCGGCGAGCGCGGCGCCGCCTGCGAGCGCGGCCGTCCCGATCCGGCCGAAGCGCGGGAGCGCGTCGCCGGCGGCCAGCGAAGAGCCCATGTCGGCCACGTCGCCGGCGATGCCCGCGGCGATCCACGCCCGTGCTCCGCGGCCGCGCCGGAGGGCGAGAAGCGTCCCGGCGCCCACCGCCATGTCGCGCGCACCCAGGCCGCGCCCCACCACCAGGGTCGCGGGCCGGTCGTCGCCCGTCCACATGCGCGTGAGCGGCGCCGGCGCGGCGACGAGCGCCGTGCCGATGAGCGCGCGGCCTGCGGCCAGAACGGCCACGACGGTCGACGCGGACGCCATCAGCGCCGCCGCGGAGGTGGGCGGTACTCGCCCGGCTCGTCGAAGGAGAGCTGGCCGTCGAGCGAGTCCCCGTCGTGCGGCGGTGGCGGGGGCGACGGGCGCCGCCGCGCCCGCGCGGTGGGCGCCTCGCCCGGATCCTCGGGTATGCGCGCCGCCCTTGGCGCGGGGACCGTCTCGGCCGCGGGCGGCGGGATGTCGTCGGCCGCCGGCTCGGGAACGTGGGCGGCGCGGATGCGGTAGCCGGCGTAGGCGAGCAGCGCACCGAGCAGGAAGGCGATGAAGATGCCCCACTGCACGCCGACCGTCGTCTGGATCATGCCTTCATGGCGGCCGCTGGGCTTGTCGAGCTGCCGGAAGAAGATGAGGAACATCACCCACAGCCCGGCGCCCATGATCACCGTGCCGTCGCCGCCGGGGAGGTGGAACGCCCTGCGCTCGCCGCGCGCGAACAGCATCACCAGCACGCCGGCGACGACCAGGAAGATCGCGCCCTCGATGAACGAGTAGACGCCGAAGGCGTTCTTGGAGTCCTCGATGCGCACGAGCTTGCCGGCCACGAGCGCGTTGCCGGACTCCTGGTACCAGGGCAGCAGCATCGACGCCAGCAGCGCGATCGCCGCGACGGCGGCCAGGCGCTGGTCGGGCCCGAGGCGGCCCCATGCCCGGCCGACGCGCGCCAGCGCGCCGCGGGCCCGCTGGCCCGCCGGGGCGGTCATGCCGCGGCGCCGGCGGCCGCGCGCATGCGGCGCAGCAGCAACTCGGCGTCCGCGTCGGAGACGGTGCGCAGCTGACCCTGGAAGGCGAGCTTCCAGTGCTCGGCCGGCCATTTGCGCACATGCTCGAGGTCTTCCTTGACGTCCTCGGCCGCGAGCCACTCTCCCTCCTCGAGGACGACCTCGGGCTCGGTCTCGAAGCGCCACGGGTAGGCATCGGGGGTGCCGGGCTTGCCGGGCCACACCGGATCGCGGTCCTCGAACATCTCCGAGGTGATGCGCACCGAGCCGCCGAAGCGCCCGATCCTCGTGAGGTAGAAGACGATGCGGTCGCCCGGTTCCATGTCCTGGGCCATCCGGCGCCGGCGTTCCTTCATGCCGATCAGGCGAAACCCGCGCGCGCGGGTCGCCTCGAAGTTCTCCGGTGAGCCGGTGAGGATCCAGGTCTTCGGCGCGGGCGCCATCTGGGGCGATTGTACGCGCGGCTCGCGACGGCGATGCCCCGGCGCCACCCGCGAGCGGGCGATCCTCAGCTGATCGGGATGTCCTCGACGTCGGGCTCCGCGCCCCGCTCGCCGTCGATCCGCTCCAGCCACCAGTCGAGCAGCGCCCGCACGAGCAGCAGCACCTGGCGGATGACCTCCGCCAGCTGCGCCTGCAGGTCTGCGGGCACGATCTCGCGCAGGGCGCCGAGCAACGCGGCGAGCGCCTGGAGGTCCTCGCTCTGGTCGCGGCGCGCGCCCGGGGTGGCCCAGCCGGCCGGGGGCGGCCGGCCCTCGCGCGCCGCCCGAACCGCGTCCGTCGTCTCACCGGCCAGGCGCTCGGCCGCCGCCTGCGTGGCGCGGACCCGGTCGCGCAGCTCGTCCAGCGGATCGCCGCCGCGATCAGGCATCGGCGCCCCCGGCGGTGGGCACGGCGCGCACCGCCGGCGCCGAGCGTTCGAAGGCCACGGTCAGCGAGCCGTCCGCGAACGACGCGCCGGTGGGCCGGAAGTCGCCGAGCGCCGCCGGCAGCAGGAGCGTCCGCTTCTGGCCGTCGACGCGCACGACGAGCTCGAGCCCGATCTTCTTGAGCGAGATGCCGCCCTTGCGGGCGAACGGCAGATCCAGGCGCAGCGTCGCGTCGTCGCGGCCGACGATGAGCTGCTGGCTGACGGTCTCGTGCAGGACGGCCGCGGCGTCGCGGTCCCCGAAGACCGCGTCGCCGAGGCGGTCGAGCATCTCCGCGCCGATCACCTCCTCGCCGAAGTACGGCGCCCGCAGGACGGGCACCGGGGCGAACGCCGCCTCGACCTCCAGCAGCTGCTCCTGCTGGCGCCGGCGCCAGGCGCCGAAGTAGTCGCCGACCTCCTCGGGGAACACCCGGTTGACGACGACGGCGTCGGTCAGGTACCCGTAGAGGTTGAGGTAGGTGAAGGTCCGCCGCGCCTCGTCGATGACCATGCGGTCGGGGTTCATCACCAGGCGGATCGACACATGCTCCGTGTCGCGGAGGATCTCGTTCATAGCGATGAGGTTGCGCACGAGGTGCTGCACGTCGTCGAGGACCGCGTCGCCGGGCAGGGAGACGTCCAGCACGGCGCGCGCGAACGGCCTCGCCGCGGCCATGATCTGGCTGCGCTGGGGAAACACCTTCTCCAGCCACCAGCGTGCGACGTCCGGGAACGACAGCAGTCGCAGCGTCTCGCCGGTCGGCGCGCAGTCGACGATCACGACGTCGAACAGGCCCTCCTCGTGGTGGCGCTTGAGCTGCAGGAGGCTGAACAGCTCGTCGAGCCCGGGCGGCACGGTGAGCTCCTCCGCGCTGATGCGATCCACGCCACGCTCGACGAGCATCTCGCCCAACCAGTCCTGGACCGCCGCCCAGTTGCGCTCCAGCTGCTCCTGGGCGGAGACCTCCTGGCCCCAGAGGCCGTCCTCGACCAGGGTCGGCTCGCTGCCGAGCGTCACGCCGAGCGAGTCCGAGAGGCTGTGGGCGGGGTCGGTCGACAGCACGATCGTCCGCTTGCCCGCCGCGGCGCAGCGGCGCGCGGTGGCCGCGGCCACGGACGTCTTGCCGACGCCGCCCTTGCCGGTGTAGAGGATGGTCCGTGGCGCCACGATGGCGCCGGAGTCTAAGGGCCTGCTACGGGCGCTTGCGCGCGGCGGCCGCCACGTGCAGGGTGCCGGTCGCGGTGCCGACGTTGCCCGCCAGGTCGACCGCGCGGAGCCGCACCTCCAGCGGGCCCGCTTTCGCCGGACGCAGGCTCATCGCTCGCCGGCCGTAGCCCATGCGCGCCGTCTGCGACCACACGACGACGCCCTTGCGCAGGACGGTCGCCGTCACGGTCGAGATCTTGGAGAGCGTGAACCCGATCTTCGCGTCGCGGCCGGCGCGCACACGGGCATCGGCCACGCCCAGCACCGGCGGCCGGGTGAGGTCGTCGGTGAAGCTCTGGGCCTTGTCGCAGTAGACGGCGGGGTCGGGGGCCGGGATCGCGGGGGCGCGCGCGGCGTCCTCCTGCAATCGCGTGCACAGCCCGCGCAGGAAGTCGCGGACGAGGACGTGGTAGCTCAGGTCGGACTCCTCGCCCGGCAGGTACAGCGACCAGGAGCCGGTGTCGAAGGCAGGCACCTCGACGCGCGCCTGCGCCTCGCCGGCGGCGAACAGCGCGCGACCTTCGGGGTCGTTCGCCAGCACGGCGAAGTCGTGCAGGCCGTTGAGCGACTGGATGAAGCCGTTGATGATGTGCAGCTTCGGCGCGAACGAGTACTGCAGGTAGTGCGCGCCGGCGGGCGTGGCGGCGCGCACGCCGGCGGGCGGCGGCTCGCGGAACACGCCCAGGGCCTGCCTGGCGACCTCGAAGTAGGAGCTCTGGCTGAGGCGCACGGCGGCACGCGACAGCGCCTGGATGGCGGTCCCCTGCGACAGCGAGCTCGTCCAGGGCGGCCGCCCGCCGTCGAAGTGGAAGAGGTAGTCCCAGGCGAGGCCGCCCGCGCGCTGCGTGGCCAGGCCGACGGCCTCGTCGAGCAGCGCGCGCAGGCGATCGTCGTAGGCGCGTCCTGCGAACAGGCCGTTGGCCTTGCCGAACGTGGCCAGCCACTGCAGCTGGATGCCCTGACCGGGATAGAACTGCCACACCAGCTCGCTGCCGGTGAAGCCGACGCGCTGGGCATAGGCCAGAAGCGGCCCCGACGCCCACCACTGGCGGTTGCGCTCGAGGGTCAGGAAGACGCTCGGCGCCCGCGTCGCGCTGAGCAGGCCGTCCGCGGCGATCGCCGAGGTGTTCGAGATCACCGCGGCGAAGTTCTCGCGCCGCGCGCCGTGGAGCTTGGGCAGCAGGCGCCGCGCATCGTCCCAGGCCGCGCGCCAGGCGTCGTGGTGCGCCTGGTCGATCGCCCCGGCCGCGAGCAGCGCGTCGAGCTCGCTTGGCACGGTGCGCTTGGCGGCCGCCGCGCGCGCGACGGGCTGCCGCGCGGGCTCCGGCCTGGTCGCCGTCGGCGGCGCGAGGGCGTCGCCGGACGGGACGAAGCGGTCGTGGCGCAGGTGCGCACGGCCGTGCGCGTCGAGCACGACGACGTCGGAGGCGGCGTGGGCGCGGGCGGCCGGGAGGGCGAGCACGAGCGCCACCGCAAGCGGCAGGACCGGGGTTCGGCGCAAGGGCCGGATGGTACGCTCGGCCACCTCGGCGGCCGCATCCGCCGTTGCAGTCACCCATCCGGGAGCACCGCGTGTCCGTCCTCCGCCTCGTCCTCCTCACACTCGTCCTCGCCCTCACCGGCTCGTTCCTCGCCGGCTGCGGCTCCGCCGGCGGCGGCGGTGGCCAGGACGTCAACGCGCTCCTCAGCGAGACGTTCGGCAAGAACAAGCCGATCCGCAGCGGCAAGCTCGTGCTGTCCCTGAACGTCGACGCCCAGGGCCTGCCGAGCCTCAAGGGCCCGCTGGCGATCAAGGTGGCCGGGCCGTTCCAGGGTCAGGGCGCGGGCAACGTCCCCAAGTTCGACCTCGCCCTGGACCTCAACTCCGGCGGAAGCGCGATGCAGGCCGGCGCGGTCTCCACGGGCGACAAGGGCTTCCTGAGGCTGCAGGGGCGCTCGTACCAGCTCTCGGACGCGCTGTTCAAGCGCCTCGAGGCCAGCCGCAAGCAGGTCACGGCGAGCAAGGGCAAGGACCAGGGCACCTCGCTGAAGGCGCTGGGCATCGACCCGCGCGGCTGGCTCAAGGACGCCAAGGAGCAGGGGGTGGAGACGCTGTCGGGCGTCCAGGTCATCCACGTCTCGGCGGGGATCGACGTGCCGCGCTTCGTGGCCGACCTCGCCACGCTGCTGACCAAGGCGGGCAAGCTGGGCGTCACCGGCGGCTCGTCGCAGGTGCCGAGCACGCTGACGCCGGCGCAGCGCGACAAGATCGTCAAGTCGGTCAAGACCGCGGCGGTCGACGTGTGGACCGGCAAGGACGACAAGGCCCTGCGGCGCATCGCGATGCACGTGACCTTCGACGTGCCCGCCGACGCGCGCCCCAAGGGGTCGCCCGCCCAGAAGGGCACCCTGCGCTTCGACCTGGCCATCGCCGAGCTCAACCGCCCCCAGGCCATCGGCGCCCCGGCCAACCCGCGGCCGCTGTCCGAGCTGACCGCGGCGCTCGGCCAGGTGCTGGGCTCCGCGCAGGGCTCGACCCAGCCGCAGGCCAGCGGCTCCTCGAAGTACCAGCAGTGCCTCTCCGCCGCCGGCACCGACATCGCGAAGGCGCAGCAGTGCGCCGGCCTGCTCGGGCGCTGAGCTGATCGCAGACCCTGGCTATAGCCTGCCGCCGGTGGCGCCGCGCAACTTCCTGCTGTCGAGCCAGGGATGGCCCTACCTGCTGACGCCCTTCATCGCGATCGCGATCGTGCTGGAGATCGCGGGGGCGGGCGCGGTGGCGATCTTCTTCACCTCCGCGCTCGGCGTGATCCCGACCGCCGCCCTCATGGGCCGCGCGACCGAGGAGCTGGCCGCCCGCACCGGGCCCGGGATCGGGGGCCTGCTGAACGTCACGTTCGGCAACGCGCCGGAGCTGATCATCGCGCTGTTCGCCCTCGGCGCCGGCCTCCAGGAGGTGGTCAAGGCCTCGATCGTGGGCTCGATCCTGGGCAACATCCTGCTCGTCCTCGGAGGAGCGATGTTCGTCGGCGGCCTGCGGCGCGATCGCCAGCGCTTCGACCGCACCGCGGCCAGCGCCCAGTCGTCGATGCTGCTCCTGGCGGCCGCCGCGCTCGTGATGCCCGCCGTCTACGAGCTCGTGGACGGCCAGGGGCTTCCCAAGGCGGGCGCGGAGGCCGTCGACTACGGCTCGAGGATCGAGACGCTCTCGGCGATCGTCGCCGGCATCCTGATCCTCTCGTACGTCGCCGGGCTGGTGTTCTCGCTCAAGACCCACCGCAGCCTCTTCAATCCCGACCACGCCGAGGAGGACGGCCCGGTGCACGAGCCGTGGTCGATGCGCAGATCGATCGGCGCGCTGGCCATCGCCGGGGTGGCGGTGGGCGGCATGTCGGAGATCCTCGTCGGCTCGATCTCCGAGACCGCCGACAAGGCCGGGCTCAGCGAGTTCTTCATCGGCGTCATCGTGGTTGCGATCGTCGGCAACGCCGCCGAGCACTGGGTCGCGGTGCTCGTCGCGGCCAAGGACAAGATGGACCTGGCGGTGAACATCGCGATCGGCTCGAGCGCGCAGATCGCGCTGTTCGTCGGACCGGTCCTCGTGCTCGCGTCGTTCGTCCTGGGGCCCCACCCGCTGGCGCTCGTGTTCAACGGCTTCGAGCTGGGTGGGATCCTGCTGGCCATCACGATCGCCATCCACGTCACGAACGAGGGCGAGTCGACGTGGTACGAGGGGATACAGCTCCTCTGTGTCTACGCCGTCCTCGGCGTCACCTTCTACTTCGCGTGAGCGCTGTGCCCCTCGCCGTCGTCGACAGCCCCTTCGCGGTCGCCGGCCTGCTCGGCGTGGTGGTCGCGCTCCTGGTCGCCGACCTCCTCCTGTTCGCGCGCGGGCGCGAGCCGACCTTCCGCGAGAGCGCGTCGTGGAGCCTCGCGTGGTTCGTGCTGGGGCTGGCGATCGTGCTGCCGATGCTCGCGCTCGACGGCGGCGGGGCGGCCGTGAACTACGCCACCGTCTACCTCGTCGAGCGCTCGCTCTCGCTGGACAACCTGTTCGTGTTCCTCCTGATCTTCGGCGCCTTCGCCGTGCCCCAGCAGCATCGCGCCAAGCTCCTCTTCTACGGCATCGCCCTCGCGCTGCTGATGCGGGGCCTGGCGATCCTCGTGGGAGTTGATCTGATCGACCGCTTCGCGTTCGTCCTGTACGTGCTGGGCGTCCTGCTGCTGTACCTGGCCTACAAGATCCTGCGCGGGGTGGGGCAGGACATGGACCCGCGCCAGAGCGCGGCCGTGCGGCTCGTCACCCGCCTGCTGCCGTTCAGCCACCGCTACGCCGGCGGCCGGTTCGTCACGCGGGAGGGCGGCCGGCGCCAGGGCACGCCGCTGCTGATCGCGCTGGTGAGCATCGTCGCGGCCGACATCGCCTTCGCCGTCGACTCGATCCCCGCCGCGTTCGCCATCACCACCGACGCGTTCGTCATCTGGACGGCCAACGCGTTCGCGCTCCTGGGGCTGCGCGCGCTGTTCTCGCTCGTCGAGGAGCTGATCGTCCGCTTCCGCTACCTCGACGAGACGATCGCCGTGGTGCTCGCGATCGTCGCGGCGAAGATCCTGCTGTCCGACGTCGTCCACGTCGGCCCCGTGGTGAGCCTGGGCCTCGTCCTGCTGTGCTTCGCCGCCGGGATCGCGGCGTCGGTGCGCGGCGACCGGCGCGACCCCGAGGGCGCCCGCGAGCGCCGCGCCCGAGGCCCCGCCGGGACGACGTAGCCTGGATGGCCCAGCGCAACTTCCCGCACGTGACGTGTTGGTGTCGTCGATGACGCGACGCGGCCGTGTGCACCTGCTGGCGGCGCTCGTGCTCGTGTTGATCGCGTCCCTGGCCACGATGGTGCCGCCGGCCGTGGCGGATTGCCCGGGCGCGGGCGACACGTGCCCGTACGTGAGCGTGGCGCAGGTCGGCCAGCGCGGTGGCGGGGTGCTGCGGTTCCCACAGGCCGTGGCCGTCGGGCCCGATGGCTCGATCTACGTCGGCGACCAGTCCTCGCACGTGGTGCAGGTCTTCGGTCCCGACGGGAGCTTCCGCCGAGAGGTGGGGGAGGCCGGCACGCGGCCCGGGCAGCTCTCCGCGGTGGGCTCGCTCGCCGTGGCCGGCGACGGCACGCTGCTCGTGGCCGACGGCGGCACGAACCGCATCGTCCGCTTCGATGCCACGGGCGGCCTGCTGGGAAGCTTCGGTGGGCGCGGACGGGCAGTCGGGGAGTTCCAGTTCGGCGCGGGTGGCGGCAACGACGCGGCGGCCGGGGGCGGCCTGGCGGTCTCCGGCGACATGCTCTACGTCGCCGATAGCGGCAACGACCGCGTCCAGCGCTTCACGATCGACGGCGGCCACGGCGCCGAGATCGTGCCGCCCGGCGTGCTGGCCAACCCGCGCGGCCTCGCCGTGCGCAACACGCGACTGCTCGTCGCCGACGACCAGCACCACCGCGTCGCCGCGTTCGACATCGGCGGGCACCTGCTGGCCAGCATCGGGGCGGGGCAGGGCACCGGGCCCGGCCAGCTGAACTATCCGTACGGGGTCGCCGTCGACAGCGGGGGCCGGGTCTTCGTCGCCGACGACCTCAACCATCGCGTGGCGCGCTTCAGCTCGGCGCCGGTCTATCCGTTCAAGGCGCGGTGGGGGTCGTACGGCGTGCAGCCGGGGCAGCTCGCGTACCCGCGCGGCATCGCGGTCGACGCGTCGGGCGCCGTGTACGTCGCCAACACCGGCAACGACCGCATCGACGTCTTCGACCGCGGCGGCGCGCTCCTGCGCACGTTCGGTGCGTCCGGTCGCGCCCCGGGGCAGTTCGACGCGCCGCTGGGGGTGGCGACCGACGCCGGCGGCACCCGCGCGGTGGCCGACTCGGTCAACGGGCGGGTCGAGCTGCTGAACCCGGACGGCTCGATCGCCGCGGTCTGGGGGTCGCCCAATCCCGGGCCGACGATCCTTCCGCGCCCGGTGGCAATCGCCTTCGACGCCGGCGGCGACGCATACGTCCTGGACCAGCGGCGGTCGCGGATCGTCGTCTTCGCGCGGGGAACGGGCGTGCCGGCGCGGACCATCGGCGCGGAAGGCAGCGGCCCCGGTCAGCTCCTGTCGCCCTCGGCGCTGGCCATCGACGGCAGCGGCACGATCTCGGTCGCCGACACGGGCAACGACCGTGTCGCCCGCTTCTCGACGGCCGGCGCCTACCTCGGATCGATGACCGGCGTGGGCGCACCGCGCGGGATCGCGGTCACGCCCGACGGCAGCCGCACCTACGTCGCCGACGGCGTCAACCGCATCACCGTCTACGCGCCGGACGGCGCGGTGCTCGCGGAGTTCGGCGGCACCGGCTCCAAGCTCGGCAAGCTCAACGCGCCGGCTCAGATCACGCTCGACGCCGGCGGGAACCTGTGGGTTGCCGACCGCGGCAACAACCGCGTCCAGGAGTTCGGACCCGACGGGGAGCGCCTGCTCACGTTCGGGACCCGCGGTACCGGACCGGGGGAGCTGATCCACCCCACCGGGGTGAGCGTCGACTGCCACGGCCTGCTCACGGTCACCGACAGCGACAACAACCGCCTCCAGCAGTTTGCGCTCGCGAGCCCGGCCCCCGCCGCATGCGCCGCGCTCCCGCCGGTGGCCAACCCTCCGCCGCCCAAGCTGCCGACCCTTCCGGCCCCGCTGGGCCCGCAGCTCTCGATTCGCGTCCTGCGCACGACCGGGGTCCTGACGTCGCGCAGCGTTCCCCTCCGCGTCGGCTGCGACACGACGTGCACGCTCTCGGTCTCGGCCGCGGTGACGCCGCGCGCCAAGCCGCCACGCGGCCACAAGAGCGTCTCGGTGTCGCTCTCCAAGCTGCAGCTGAAGATCCCGTCGGGCGAGACGCGCATCGTGCGCCTGGGCCTGAAGACGGCCGACGTCAGCCGGCTCCGCAAGGCCCTTGCCGGCCGCCTCGGCCTGACGGCGACGATCCAGCTAGCCGCCACGGCAGCCGCCGGCGAGCCGACCGACCTGACCAAGCGACTGCTGCTCACCGGCTGACGCTCGCGGCGCAGCCGTCCCAGCCTCAGGACCCGTCGTCCTCGAACAGCCGAACGAGCTCGGGATCGAGATAGGCGTCGAACCCGGCGATCTTGTCGCCGTCGACGTCGAGCAGCATGACCGCGAAGCGCCCGAGGCGCCCATCGTCGCCGCGCTTGTAGATCGCGACCGCGGGCCGGCCGTTGGCGCGCGTCGGGACGAGGCGAGACTGGGCGGCGGCGCAGGATGAGGTGCCGCGCGGGGAGAACCAGAACCGCCCGATGGCGGGCGCGCCGACGATCGCGCGGCCCGGGGGCATGCGCAGCGCCGCGTCCTCGCGCAACAGCTCGATGAACGCCTCCATGTCGGCGCGCTCCCAGACGTCGACGTAGCGCCGCAGCAGCTCGCGCTCGGCCGTGGCCCGCGGCGCGACCGCATGCGCGGAGACGTCGGGGTCGATCGTCGCGCGCGCCCGTTGCAGCGCGCTGTTGGTGGCAGCGACCGTCGAGAGGAGGAGGTCGGCCACCTCGCGCGCGCTCCACCCGAGCACGTCGCGCAGGACGAGCACCGCGCGCTGGCGCCCCGGCAGCTGCTGGATGGCCGTCAGGAACGCGAGCTCCATGCCCTCGTGGAGCGCGTAGCGCGCGGCCGGGTCGGCGACCGGGGACGCGAGGTCCTCGAGGCGCGCATCGGGATACGGCTCGACCGTCTCGAGCCGGCGCGGGCGTCGCTCGACCTCGTCGAGGCAGGCGTTGGTGGCGATGCGGTAGAGCCAGGTCTGGACGGACGAGCGCCGCTCGAAGCGCTCGAGCGAGCGCCAGGCGCGCAAGAGCGTCTCCTGCACAACGTCCTCGGCGTCGTGCGGCGAGCCCAGCATGCGGTAGCAGTGGACCTCGAGCGCGCGCCGGTAGGGCTCGACGAGCCGCCGGAAGGCTCGCTCGTCGCCCGCCTGCGCCGCCGCGATCAGCGCCCGTTCGTCTGTCGTGTGTGTCTGCCGGAGATCCATCGGTCGTTCTCTGCTTAGACGGTCGCAGGCCCGAAAACTCATCGATGAGTTCGCGAACGGGTGGCCGTCTATACGGCCATGCTCAACTCGAGACAATCACAGACATGGGTTCTCGCCCTCGCGTCCGTCGCCTCCCTGATGGTCGCCCTCGACGCGCTGGTGGTGACGACCGCGCTCAGCACCATCCGGTTGGACCTCGGCGCGTCGATCGCGAACCTGGAATGGACGGTCAACGCCTACAGCCTGAGCTTCGCCGTGCTGTTGATGACGGCAGCCGCGCTCGGTGACCGGTACGGCCGCAGGCGTCTGTTCGCCGCCGGGCTGGGCCTGTTCGTCGCGGCGTCGGCCGCGTGCGCGCTTGCGCCCGGCGTCGGCTGGCTGATCGCCGCGCGCGCGGTGCAAGGCGCCGGCGCCGCGCTCGTGATGCCGCTCTCGCTGGCGCTCCTGAGTGCGGCCTTCCCGCCCGAGCGCCGTGCCTGGGCGATGGGGATCTTCAGCGGCGTGACCGGCATCGCCGTCCTCGGCGGCCCGCTGGTGGGCGGCGCGATCGCCCAGGGGATCTCGTGGCAGTGGATCTTCTGGCTGAACGTCCCGATCGGGCTGCTCGTCATCCCGCTGGTGCTCCGGCGCATGGATGAGAGCTTCGGGCCCCGCGCCGGCCTCGACGGTGCCGGCGTCGCGCTCGCGACCGGCGCGTCGCTGGGCGTCGTGTGGGGCCTCGTCCGGGGCAACTCCGCCGGCTGGGGGAGCGCCGAAGTGGTCGGCGCGCTCGTCGCGGGGGCGCTGCTGCTCGTCGCCTTCGTCGCCTGGGAGCTCCGCGCCCGCGAGCCGATGCTGCCGATGGGATTGTTCCGCTCGCGCGCCTTCTCCTCGGGCAATGCCGCGAACTTCTTCATGGTCGCGTCGCTGTACGGCGCCGTCTTCTTCATGGCGCAGTTCCTGCAGACGGCGAAGGGCTACGGCCCGTTGGGCGCCGGGCTGCGGCTGATGCCCTGGACGGCCACCCTGTTCGTGGTCGCGCCGATCGCCGGCTCGCTGGTCAGTCGCATCGGGGAGCGCCCGCTGATCACGGCCGGGCTCCTGCTGCAGGGCGGCGGGTTGGCGTGGATCGCATCGATCGCCGGGCCGCACATGGCCTACCCGAGCCTCGTTCCGCCGCTGATGCTCGCCGGCTGCGGCGTCTCGATGGCGATGCCCGCGTCGCAGAACGTGGTCATGAACGCGGTCGGCCCAGACGCCATCGGCAAGGCGTCGGGCACCTTCAACATGGTCCGCCAGCTGGGCGGCGTGTTCGGCATCGCGATCCTCGTCGCGGTGTTCACGGGCAGCGGCGGCTACGCCTCGGCCCAGGCGTTCACCGACGGGTTCACCCCGGCGCTCGGCGTCTCGGCCGCCCTGTCGCTCGCCGGCGCCGTCGCCGGTGCGACGCTGCCGGGCCGGCGCAGAGCGACCGAGCCTGCACCCGTTCGGGCGATGCCGCAAGCGGAAGGGGGGAGGCCCTGAGCCGGGTGCTCAGAGCTCGTCCGGATCCTCGTCCGGCTCGAGCTCCTCGTCGGGCTCGAAGTCGTCGTCCTCGGTGGCCGCGATGGCGCCGGTGGCCCCCGGGTGATGGCGGACCTCGAAGCGCTCGATGAGCTCGTCGCGGCGGCGCTCGTCGAGCGGCACGTCGTCGCCGATCAGCACCCACTCACCCCCGTCGCCGCCCTCCTCGAAGATCTCGGAGTCCACCGCGGTGGCGTCGTCGACGACGATCAACACCTCGGTATCGGGATTGAAGTACGTCCCTGGGCGGTTGAGGATGTCGTCGAGTTCGAAACGGCGGGGGGCTGGCATCGCGGCGCTTTCTACCCGAATGCGCGGCCAAGTGCCAGCTCATCATCCCAGACCGCGCACCTGACGCTCGATCTCGGCCTCGACGTCGAGGGGCTCCTTGCCCTGGCGCGCGCGGCGGGAGTTGCGGGCCAGCACGAGCTGGCGGATCTCCTCGCGCAGGGCGGGATCGACCGCCGGCGCGGTGAGCCGCGCCACCTCGGCTTCCAGGTCCAACGGCTCCTCGCCCCGGCGCACGCGCCGCTCGTTGCGCGCCGCGAGCATCTGGCGGATCTCCTCGTCGCGCTCGCGGGCAGATGCGAGCCCGCTGGGCGGCGTCTCGCCCGCCGGGCGGTCGGAGCCGTCGCGCAGCGAGAGACCGCCCTTGCCGATGTCGTCGTACGCCGTGCCCGACCAGACGAAGGTGCCGACCGCGATCAGCGCGGCGATGACGACCACCACGAGGAGCACGATCCCGAAGGCCTCCTGCACGCCTACAGTGTCGCGGATGTGGCGCCGTCTCCGCCGAAGGACGTTCGCCCCTCGCCGTCCGGTCGTCTTCCCGGAGCAATGGGGGCTCGTGCTCGCCACCGCCCTCGCCATCGCCGGCGGCATCGCGGCGGTCGTCTGGGTGCTCAGCGCTCCCTGACCCACCTACCGGGTTGCGCCTGGGGCGCAACCGGGTACTCTTCGTTCCTGAACATTGACTGACCAGTCAATCTGTCGCGGCGACGCGACCGTCCCGAGGCCACTTCGCGCGCCTTTTTCCACGGAGACGAAGCAGTGGTCGACTTCACGCTGACCGACGAGCAGAAGAGCCTGCGCGAGCTCGCGCACGACTTCGCCGCGAAGGAGATCCGCCCCAAGGCCTGGGAGTACGACCGGGATGGGACGTGGCCGCAGGACATCATCGACAAGGCCCACGAGGTCGGGCTGATGAACACCCACGTGCCGGAGGAGTTCGGCGGCGCGGGCCTGTCCTACCTGGACGGGTGTCTCATCGAGGAGGAGCTCGCCTGGGGGTGCTCGGGCATCCAGACGTCGCTGGGCGCCAACGGCCTGGCCGGCGCCCCGATCCTGCTCGGCGGCTCCGAGGAGGTCCAGCGGGAGTACTTCGGGGAGCTCGTCGAGTCGCCGAAGCTCGCCTCGTTCTGCCTCACCGAGCCCGATGCCGGCTCCGACGTGTCGGGCATGCGCACCCGCGCCGTGAGGAAGGGCGACAAGTACGTCATCAACGGCTCGAAGTGCTTCATCACGAACGGCGGGTACGCCGACTTCTTCACGGTCTACGCCAAGACCGACCCCGATGCCGGCCATCGCGGCATCTCCGCGTTCCTCGTGCGCAAGGACGACACGGTGATCGTGGACAAGAAGGAGGACAAGATGGGCCAGCGG
>JAOPZW010000283.1 GCA_025963905.1 Solirubrobacterales bacterium
TCGCCGGCGCCGCGGGCGGCCGCGTCGCAGCGGCACGCGCACCGGCCGGCGCCGGCGGCTCAGCCGCAGACCGAGTTCATCGCCGAGACGGCCGCGATGGACGCGCCGGCGGCGTCCTCGCTGGCGAGCCGGACACGTCGAGCGGGGGCGCCGGGGGCACGGAGTTCGGGCTCGAATCCCCCTGACTCAGGAGTGCACCGTCTCGCCCGCGGGGTACAGGGCCGAAGGTGACGGATCGTCGCACCGGGTCTCTCGCCCATCGCACGTAGTGACTACTCCGGATAGCATCTGTCGCGGCCGTGTCACGTACTTCACGTGTGGCATCTTTGACTCGCGCTGATGCGCCCGGTCCGGCGGGTCTTCGTGGCCAAGCTGGCGTGGGTCCCCTCGATTAAGGAGCAGCATCGTGTCTCGCATCCAGCAGGTGATCGACACGCTCGAAGCCGAGCGTGCGGATCTCCAGGAGCGTCTTGCCTGGCTTGAGAAGCAGATCAAGGAGTTCCACGGCCACGACGGTGACGCAACTCCGGCAACTTCGGGAGCTCCGGCTCGCCCTGTGCGTCGTAGCACGGCTCGGCGCGCGAGCACGCGGCGTGCGACCGCGCGCACCCGTCAGGTCGACATCAAGGCGCGCATCGTCGAGTTCCTCTCGAAGCATCCGGGGAGCACGGCCAGTGATGTGGCAAAGGGCCTGGACCTCAATCGCGGAAGCGTGTCGACCCGGCTGAGCCAGCTGTCGAAGTCGGGTGACATTGAGAAGTCGGCCCGCGGCTACTCCGCTAAGTAGCCGCCGGGGTGTTCGAGCCGCTGGCTCGAGCGCAGGAGCCGCCCCACGTACGAACTTGCGCTTGACACGGCTGAACAGCGTGGCGACGGGCCCGTGATAGACCTCTCGGGCCGGTACGTCTGGGTCGGCTTCTGATAGGCCGCTTGTTCGCCGTGTGGTCCGTATATGAGAGTTTTGCCGTGAAGCACCCGTGGCTTGCTGCCGTGGTTCCGGCGCTGGCCGCTGGAGGCGTGTCTACTGTGGTCGCCGAGGCGACGTCGCAGCAAGCTGGTCTGTCGAGGGTGGGCTTTCCCGTCAGCTTTGCCAGCTGGTTGATCCTCGGTGCTATCTATCGGCGCAACAGCAGAGCGCCTCGTGGTTGAGGCGAGCCCGAACGTTTTCTCGGGGGCGCGACACGGTGCTTGAAGCTCCCCCACGCGGGTGCTGGTGCTTGGGCGGCGAGTCGCGCTGGTCCTTTGTGGTCTGGCGTCTCTCGGAGTCGCCGGCGTAGTCGCCCCGTGGGGCGCGGCTTCGATGATGGCGTCAGCCCGGGCGGACGTCAGCTCGTCGCTCCCGCCGATGCCCCATGTGCCGCCGATGGCTAGCAGCTCGCGTGCGTGCGGAGCGCGACGGTCACGGACCGTCGGATGCTCGCCGAGGTCGTGACGCGCCGGCCCCGCGCAATGGGAGCCCGATGGGCAGATCCGACGACTCGTACATGAACGACGGGCTCTCGCTGGAAACGTCGTCGGTCCGAGCTCGGCGTCGCACCGTGGCGACGTCCCACCACGGCTTGAGGGCTACGACGGCCGGCACGTGCGCGCCGTTGACGAGAATCGCGCGGTCGCGCCCCAGTTGCTGCAGGTCGCGCGGTGACGCGGCGGGTCGTTGCTTCGTTCCGGTCGTTCGCGACTGACCACCGGTGCCGCCACTTGGAGCGGTGGTTGTTGTCGTCGGCACGTCGGCGTCGCCGAGCAGGTGCGTCAGGTACCTCCGGGTCGCGTCGTCGGTGACCGGCCCCATGAAGAGCTTCGCCGTGCTGTTGGCCAGGAGCGTGTCGGAATCGCGCCCGTAGCGTCGCTCGAGTTGGGCCAGCGATTGCCAGATAGTCGCGATCCGGATCTCGTGTCCGGCCGCTTGGGACAGATACGTGGGAAGGTCGCGCAGCGGCGCAATGTTGGCAACCTCGTCGAGGAGCACGCGCATGGTGGAACCTCGGTTTGGGCGTTCCATCGCTCCGTGCAGCATCGCGTTGAGTACGCCGGCGACGAGCGGGGCGAGGAGCCGCTGTTGTCGCGCGGACGCGACGAGATACAGCGTGTGCGCCCCGCCGTCGAGAAAGTCGTCGATGCGGATGTCGGGTCGTGCCACGCCGCGCACCTCGGGGTAGCGGTAGGCCGCGAGAAGCGATCCAGCGGACATGTAGGTCGTGCCGCGGTTGCGCGGATCGAGGCTGAGCACGGCAAGAAGCTGGTGCTCGGCATCGGCGCTGCCGTGGTGGTGCAGCACGCCACGCGGACCATCGCGGTCCTGGGCGTCGACCCAGCGCAGCACCTCGTCGATCCCGCGCTCGTCAAGCGCAGCTGCGTGCAGCAGCGGGGCGAGCAGCTTGGCGGCTTCGCCTCGCCAATACGCGGCGATCTCCGAGTCGCCGTCGGGCGTGGCATCGGCGAGCCACTGCGCCTGGCTGAGCGCGCGCGTCCAATCCTCGCAGCCGGGGATCGGCGTCCAGCCGGACGAGTGTGGACCGAACGGATCGAAGACCTGCACCCGGCCGTGTCGCGCGCGCCACTGCGCTGTGACCTCGAGAACGTCGGTCTTCGTGCTGGTGACGATCGCCGGGCCCTCGTGTTCGAGCAGCCACGGGATGACGCAGCGGGTCGTCTTGCCCGATCGTGTCGGGGCGACGACCGCGATGTGGGCGTCGGCGTCGGCGTGGAGTCGCCGGCCATCGATGTGCCCGACGCTGAAGCGATCGGTCCGACCGTCGCCGCTCGTCAGCTCGCGCAGATCGCGTGGCCGCGCCCACGTACGTGATCGCGAGCCGCGCGGATCGTACGGACGGCGCCCGAGGCGCGCACTCGCCGCGGCGGGCTCGAGCCGGCGCCAGACGATCACCGCGATCAGGGCGCCGCAGATCAGCATCCAAGCGATCGTGAGCCACCACCACGTTGGCCCGGGCATGTGCCGGCTGACGTCCGCGGGGTATGCGCTCGCGGGCTCCGACCATCGATTCCACGCTGCGATGCGCATCGTTCCCAGGGCCGTCGCCACTGGAGGCAAGCCGACGGTGCCGTCGTGGGCGAGTGCGGTGAGGCTCGGAAGCACGTAGGCGAGCGCGGCGAGCGGCAGCGCGCCGCCAGCGAGCCCCACCCACGGAACGGTGTCGAGGTCTGATTCAGGCTGCTTGGCCACGTGGACCCTCCCGCGAGTTGGCGTTTGTCCACATGTCGCCTTCCCATGGGACTACCCCCCGGCGACGTCGAACACATCGACCCAGCGGACGGACCGCTGGCTCGCTTCGGTCGGGCTGTGCTCCCACGACAGGTGGAGGTGGTTGCCGCGGCCGTGGTTTGCGTCGCCGTTGTAGCCAACCCAGCGGAACGGCGGTCGCGGGTGGTCCTGCTCGGGCTCGGCCCATGCCGCGAGGCGGTCGACGTCGTCCCACGTGCCATGCGGACCGGGCACGAGATCGACTGCGAGGCCGAGCCGATGCTCACCGTCGGGCGCATGCCCCCGTGTCGCGTAGCCCGCGGTCACGGCGACGTGGTACGTAGCGATGAGAGCGAGAACGTCGGGCAAGATCCGCTCATCGACCTGCTCGCCCGGGAAGCCCGGGATCGCCGCCAACGCGCCGTCGCCGGCTACCCGCGAGATCCCTGGGATGACGCTGAGTTCCGCGGCGCTCGCCCTGCATGCAGCAACGGGTGCGGTGGCAGTGAGCTCCTGGGCATAGTGCGCCGCCTTGTCGAGGACCTTCTGGACGTAGGCGGATGAATGGTTGTACGCGAAGATCGCGCGCGGCCAATCGGCGGGAGCACCGCTGGCGCGTAGGTACCGCGCCGCCGAGAAGATCGCGTCGCTCGGAGACGCCGGATCTTTGCGCCCATCCCCGTCGGCGTCGACTCCGTACGTGGCCCAGGTGTTGGGCATGAATTGCATGAAGCCGACGGCGCCCGCACTGGATGTGCTCATGTCGCGCCCGAAGTGGGTCTCGACGTCGGCGATCCCCGCGAGGATGGCGGGTCCACGATCGCCGAGCCGGGATTGCTGGGCTGCTCCTTGGAACAGCACAGCGAGTGACACGCTCGAGGGCGTGACGATGTCCGTCGCGGCGCAACCCGATGCCGCCTTCGCGCCGCCGAGCAGCGCGAGCCACGCGAGCAGGATGCTTATTGCGCCGGCTCCGGTCGTCCCAGCGAGACCGGCGATGAGCAGCCCGCGATGTGTGCGGGCGCCGGTCACCGTGGCGATCGCGTCTTGCGCTGGATACGTTCGGCGCGCAGTTGCTCGCGCTCTGCCCGAGTGCGCCGTCGGAGCGCCCGAGGGTCGAGCCGGAGCTCCCGTGGGCTGGCCACGGGCTCGTCGAGTGCGCCGGCGGCAGCGAGCAGGGCCCGCTCACGCTCGAGGTGCTCGTCAACGCGTCGCCGCAACGTGGCCCGCTCGTCGCGGTCGGCCTGTTGGTAACGATCGGGTTCGATGCCCGCGGCGCGGAGATTGCGCTCGTGGTCGGTCGGCAGGTTCGCTGCCAGGTCGCGCGCGCGGACGCGGCGGTAGTCGGCCAGATCATTCGGAGCGACCGGCGATCCGGTCCGCGCGGTTGTACGGGCGCCATGCGCAGCCACTTGGCCGGCGCTGCGCATCGCGGGGGCGTTCAGCCGCTCGCCGATCTCGCGGCGCCGTGCGAGCAGGGCCGCCTGTTCCTCCGATGGCGTCGGCGCCGTGGTGCGCATCGCGCGGGTGGCTGCGTGGGCCTCGTCGTAGCCCGCGAGGCGACGGTCGATCGCGCGTGCCTCGCGTTCGAGTCCTGGGCGCTCGTCGAGGGTGCGGTTCGCGGCGGCTTGCTCGGCACCGAGCGCTTCGGCCGCCTGCGTGTCGAGATGATCCCCGGCAAGCCCCGCCATCGCCCCGCGCCGCGCTGTACGTCGTTCCGTGGCGCCACGTGCCACGGCGCCTCCAGCGCGTCCGATCGGCGAGGTCATGCGAGCGGCGCCTGCGCGTACGGTTCGACCCAGCTGCGCCGCGTAGTAGGCCTGTCCAAGACCGCCCGAGAGGGTGCCGTGACCCGTGCGCGTTGTCGTGCCTGCCGAGACGAACCCGATGAGGTCGCGGCGCTTGAGCAGGACGCCCCACCAGAATGCGATCTGCAGCAGCCACGTGGCGAACCACCCGACGTCGAGCCTGCTGATCGTCGCCGCGGCAGCGAGCGTGACCGCGAGGAACAGGGCGTAGATCAGCTTGGCGACGAGCGCGCCGAGGAGGCGCTGGGCCCATGCGACGAACGTCGCGCGGCCGCCCTCGCCGAATGCCGGTGCGAGCAGGACGGCGGGGGCGAACAGGAGCAGCAGGAGCGCCAGAACCGCGGCCAGGAGCAGTCGGACCCCGAGCAGTCCGAGGAAGGCGATCGCCCCGGCCATGCCGATGGCGATGAGCGCCAGAAGGGCGAAGCGGGGGACCGTGCCCCCGGAGTCCTGCAGCGAGGCGCGGTCGGGGTTCTTCGCGACCATCCGCTTGACGTCGTCGGGCACTGATGGCGACTTGCCGCCTCCGAGTCCCACGACGCTGAGGACCGGGTCGGTCACGTCTTGGACCACGCTCGTGTTGCCGCCTTCGGGCTCGCCCTTCAGGAGGTGGAAGAGCGCGGTCCGCTGGTCAGATCCGGCCGGTTACTGCAGCCAGACGTCTGCGTTGGTGAGGTGGCCAGAGTGCGGAGCTGGTGCGTCGCAGTACTTGACCGAGCCGAACTCGAGCGCGCACCACGGATCGCGGACGATCGCGTTGAAGACGCCGATCATCGAGTCGGCCAGCGAGCGAGTCGGTCTGTCGATGTCGTGGCCTGTCGCGGCGGACAGCACCCCGAGCGATGCCTCGTTTGCGAGTTGGGACGCGCGTCCGACGGTGTCGTCCGGGCGGGCGAGGATCACCAAGCCGCCGACCATCAGCAGGATCGAGGTGATGAGGCCGACGATCGTCTGGGTGGTTTGGCGCTGGATGAAGCCTCGCCAGATGCCCCACAACCCGGCGACCGACAGAGCGGCCAGGAACCACGGCTGTCCGATGACCTGGTCGTGCAGGTAGGCGAGCGTGCGTCGCGCGTCGGCCATGGCGCTGCCCAACAGGTCGAACGAGAACGCCCACTCGAGGAGCAGCAGGACGCCCTTGACGGCGTACACGAGCGCCATCCAGACGAGCGCGGCGATGTCCTGCAGCGCGCCCAGGAAGCTGCGTTCGATGTGGGTCAGCGAGAAGCCCACCTGGACGTCGAATCCGTAGGAGCTGAGGGCGTAGCGGTGCTCGACGGCGCCGCTCGAGCGACAGTTGCGCGCAGCCTGCGCGCCGATCTCGACCTGGCACGTGGGCGAGGCCGCACCGAGAGCCCGCAGCGGGTCCGCGTAGCGCGCGGCGCCTCCGGATGAAGGCGGTGCGGCGGCACGCTGCGTCGTGGGCTGGGTGCCGTTCGGAGGAACGACGACCGTGGGGGCGGCGGCCGCTCGAGCAGGAGCGATCGCGATGGCGAGGGCCGCGGTCAGCGCGGCCGTCCTACCTCGGAAGCGCATCGTGGTGCCGCGGGGTCGTGTCGAGCGCGTCGAGGAGCGCGGGGTCGACCGGGTCCACCTGGATCGCGCCGACGCGACCGTCGTAGTGGCGCATGAAGCAGCGCCCGCGGCGAAACGCGCGAAGCTGAGCCTGCAGCGCGCCGGCGTCTGCATCGAGGTGCAGCAACTGCAGTGCGCGGGCGGCTTCCGCGTCGGTCTCCACTCCGAAGCACAGGCACGCACCGATCAGGTCCTCGAGCTCGGCCACGTCGGCGAGGACCTGCGTGGCGAGGATCGGGGTCGCGTTCTGGCTCCGGCACAGGCGATTGATGCGCTGCACGAACGCGCGACCGGCCGCGTCGCCCAGCAGCATCCACGCCTCGTCGAACAGCAGCACCTTGTGGCGTGACCAGTCGCCTCCCATGAGGTGCAGCGCATGGGTCGCAAGCAGCCGCAGGAGTGCCTGGCCGGCGCGCTCGTCGTGTGTCATCTCCGAGCGCGCGGTGCCCGGGAGTGGGAGGGTGAGGTTCGCGATGCGCAGGACGTGGACTTGTCGGTCAGTGGGCTCGGGCAGCGGGGTTGCCGGACCCGCGAAACCGAGCTGCAGGAGGCCAGACCCGGTATGCACGGCGATCGCGCGAGCCGCGTCGCGCCCGTGCTCGTCGGCTTTGTCAAGAGCCTCGAGAACGTCGGCGCAGCTCCGGCCACCGGCGGCGGCCACATGGTCGACGGCTCGCCGGATCTCGGTCTGCCACTGGGCCGGCACGGGCGCCGGGAGGACGTCGACGAGGAACCCGTACGCGAGGTCGGCGCGCGTCTGCTCGGGGCCGATGCGCAGCGGGTCGAGGAGCCCGCGATCCCCGCGATCGGCGCGCAGCTCGATGGTCTCCACGTGCTCGGCGCCGACGAGATCGGCCAGGTGGTGATCGCCCTTGGGGTCGACGGCCACGATCCGCGAGCCGGCAAGGAACCCTTGGTACGCGAGCAGTTGCGCAGCGACGGTCTTTCCGGAGCCCAGCGTGCCCGAGCACAGCACGGCGGGCGCGCGTGACGTCCTCGACGCTTCTGTCAGGTCGAACAGCACCGGCTGGCGAGAGCCCGACAGCGTATGGCCGAGGTACATGCCGGACGCGGAGCCGACGGCGTGCGTCGCGGTCGGGACCATCGCCCCGAACTGCTCGCACGTGAGCACGTCGTCGTAGTCCCGCACGCGCGGGCGCTGCGCGGGGAGGTGCCCGAGGAACAGGTCGAGTTGTGCGCCGAACGGACGGTGCAGCGTGATCGGTGCGTACTCGCGCCGGAGTCGATCGACGCGGTCCTGAAGCTCGTCCTCCGTCGTCGCCGCCACGGCGAATGTGATCGAGGCGCGCAGTAGCGGCGGGCGGCCGGTGCTGTTGAGGTGGTCCTCGAGCTCGCGGGCGGCCGCCGGGCGCTCGGCGCCGCTTGTCGTCGGGCCGTGATCGCCGTGGCTCTCCTCCACGTAAGCGTGGTCGGCGTCGATCAGGCGCCGGCGGGCGAGCGCAAGCGCCTCGTCGTTGGCAATCCAGGAGGCGTTGAAGCAGGCGTCGACCGGGAAGTCGAGCGCTTCCAGGGGCGCGAACAGCAACTCGGCCTGACGGCCTGGGAACGCGACCACTTCAGGCAGCGCACCGAGCGCCAGGAGCGCCTGGTGGCTGACGCCGGCTTCGGTCTCGATGGCCAGCGCGCGGGCACTGACGGTGATCGCGGCGTTGGAAAGCCGAAGCAAGTCGACCTCGAGCGGGACGAAGCGGCCCCCGCCGTGTTCGGCGGGGGCGTCGATCACGAGCGCCTGCGGGGTGTAGGCCGAGTCCAGCTGCGGCTCGGCGACGGCGCGAGCGAACCCGCGCGAGACAAGCCACTGCAACTCGTGCGCGCTCGCTCGGTCGCAGGGAAGGTGGTCCTCGACGCGCGCGAACGTGTGTGCTTCGAGGCCCAGCAGCTCGTCGAGGCGCCGCCGGGTGATGCCTCGCGCGTCGCGCAGTCCAAGCGCGCGCGCCACGCGCGGCCATGGGCCGTCGTCGTGTGCGGGGCGTCGCCGAGGGAGGCGGACCGCGACGAAGACGGCCGGGCGCAGAGGCGCGTCGTCGCCCAAGACCTGCTCGTGACGGGTGAGGTAGTCCGTGAGTGCTGCCGCGCGCGCGTGCTGGGGGTCTCGCCCCGCGTTCGCCGACGCCGCGTACGCCCCGGGGGACCACGGTGAGGTGACCCGCAGCAGTTGGAAATCGGCCTCGATGCCGTATGCGAAGCCCGCGAGGCGTTCGAGGGTCTCGTGCTTGCCATTCGCGGTGAGTCCCGCGTACGACTGCACATCAAGGCGGTAGAGCGCCCACGCGTCGTCGATGTCCCGCGCGAAGACGACGTTGCCCCACGCGAACGTCAGCGGGGCCCTCATCGAACGACCAGTCGTTCTCCGGCTCTGAGCACGATGGACGCGCCGCGCCCTTCCCGTGCAGAGGTGACGATCGTCGAGTGCCGTCTGGCCCGGGTTGCGACC
>JAOPZW010000327.1 GCA_025963905.1 Solirubrobacterales bacterium
CACGCGCGGGTGCGGGTCGCGCGGCAGCAGCCCGAGCGCCGTCAGGCCGAGCACGCTCTTGCCGGAGCCCGACTCGCCGACGAGCCCCACGACCTCGCCGCGGCGGACCTGCAGCGAGGCACCGCGCAGGGCGTGGACGTCGCCGCCGGGCGCGGCGAACCTGACGTGGAGGTCCTCGACGTCGAGGACCGGCGTGTCACTCACGCCGCCGCCCCCAGCGGCGCCAGGGTGCCGAGCACCTCGTCGCTCGTGCACCAGCAGTCGCGCTGGAGGTAGCGCATCGCGCGCAGCGAAGCGTCGTGGGCCTCGATCGACGAGCCGCCGACGCAGTCGGTCACCACGCGCAGGTGATAGTCGTGCTGGTGGGCGTCGGCGAACGTGTAGTGCACGCAGACGTCGGTGAGGCCGCCGACGAGGATCAGCGTCTCGGCGCCATAAGACTTCAGGACCAGCTCCAGCTCGGTGGCGAAGAACGCCGAGTAGCGGCGCTTGCGGATGTGGTACTCGTCGGGCAGCGGCTCGAGGCCCTCCGCCAGCTCGGTCGCCCTGTCGCCCTCCAGGCAGTGGACGGTCTCCGTGCCGTCGAGCTCACGCCCGAAGTCGAGCAGCGTGCGCTTGTGGACCTCCTGGATGAAGATCGGCGGCACGCCGGCCGCGCGGGCCGCGGCGATGACCTCCCGGATGCGCGCGACGCGCTCCGGTCCTCCGGGCATGTGGGGGATCCCGAAGTCTTCCTCGCTCTCCGACGACTTCTGCACGTCGATGACGATGAGCGCTGCCTTGCCGATCAGTTCCACGTCCGAAAACCCCTCTCAAAATGCGAAAGGCCCGGAAGATCACGATGTCTCCCGGGCTTTTGTCCCTCCGTGTGAGCTGGCTATGTGCGGTGCCAGCCTGCCCTCTCGGACCAGGCCTGCCGGTGGTCGGCAGCGGAACCCTAGGGCGAGAAACACCCTAGGAACCGGCTCTCGGCGGGGGTAGTGAGGACGGGCCAAACATCGCCTGTCGATCTTTGGCCCGTCAGTCGAACATCGGCACACCGGGGGCGTCGTAGCGTTGGCGCATGCCCGTGCTCTACGTCCGCACGCTGAGCGAGGCGCAGCGCGCGAAGCCCTCGCCGCCCGAGCTGCCCGCCTGGTTGCGCTCCCTGCGCGGTCTCAGGCTCTTCGGCACCGGCCGGCGGTAGCGCCCCCCGCGAGGGCGCTTCGGCGACCTCCCGCCGGCCTGGCCGCGCTGTCACGCGTGGGATGACCGCACCGGCTCGGGTCTCTTGGTTCCGGCCGGATCCCGGCGTTATCGTCGGTCGCACGACCGCTACGACAGTCCAGATCCGCCGCGGAGATGGCGTTGCCAGGACCAGAGCTGGAGCGTGCGCTCAAGGCGCAGGCCGAATTCAAGGTGGCGCTCGCGGGCGCCCAGGATCTCGAGGAGACGCGCCGGCTCGACGCCGCCGTCATCCCCACTTGGTCCGGACCGCTGCCGAACGACGTTCAACGCGAGGAGCTCGACGCCGGCGGCGTGCCCGCCGTCCTGCTGACCCCTCCTGGCGCGGTGCGGGGACGCGTGCTGATGTACCTGCACGGCGGAGGTTTCGTGCTCGGCAGCCCGGCGTCGGTCACCACGCCGGCGGAGCGCGCAGCCCGCGTCGCGCATGTCTGCGCGTTCCTGCCCAAGTACCGCCTGGCTCCCGAGCACGTGTATCCCGCGATGGTGGAGGACGTCGTCACGGCGTACCTCTGGCTCATCGATGAAGGCACGCCGCCGGAGGGCATCGTCATCGCCGGCGAGTCGTCCGGCGGCGGGCTTGTCTGCGCCGTCCTCCTGGCGCTGCTCGACGGCGGACATCCGCTGCCGGCCGCGGCGGTCCCGATCTCTCCGATGGTGGACTTCGAGCTCCAGGGAGCCTCGTGGCAGACGAACGCCGGCAAGGAGGGCTTCGTCACCCACGACCTGGTGCGTCAGCTCGTCCCGGTGTTCCTCCCGGATGGGGATCTCGCGAAGGAGTCGCCCCTCAACCACGACCTCGCGGGGCTCCCGCCGCTGCTGATCCAGGTCGGCGACCACGAGGTCTTCCGCGACGACACCATCGCGTTCGCCGAGAAGGCGACGGGCGCGGGCGTCGACGTCACGCTCGAGGTCTGGCCCGACATGGTCCACCTCTGGCACGACTTCTCCTACCTCCCGGATGCGCAGCGAGCGCTGGAGCGCATCGGCCGGTTCGTCGAGGAGCACACGTCGGGGGTCGCCGTTGAGTGATGACGACCTGCGTGTGCTCGTCGAGGAGCAGGCGGCCTTGCGGCGGGTCGCGACGCTCGTCGCCCGTGGGACGCCGCCCGAGGAGGTCTTCGCGGCCGTGGTCGAGGAGGTCGGGCGGCTGCTTTCGGTCGATCTGGCGAGCATGTGCCGCTACGAGTCGGACGGGACGCTCACCTGGGTCGCATCGTGGGGCAGGGCCGAGAAGCACTTTCCCGTTGGGAGCCGGCGGACGCTCGAGGGGAAGAACCTCGGCACGATCGTGTTGGAGACCGGTCGTTCCGCCCGGATCGACAACTATGCCGATTGGTCCTCCGGCCCGATCGGTGTCGCCGCCGGCGAAGCGGGCATCAACTCGTCACTCGCGACGCCGATCATGGTCGAGGGTCGGATCTGGGGCGTGATCGCCGCCGGCTCGAGTCTGAAGCAGCCCCTGCCGGCGGACACCGAGACGCGCCTCGCCTCGTTCACCGAGCTGGTGGCGACGGCGATCGCGAATGCCGAGAGCCGCGCCGCGCTCGCGACCTCGCGCGCGCGAATCGTCGCCGCCGCTGATGAGACCCGGCGGCGGATCGAGCGCGATCTGCACGACGGCACCCAGCAGCGGTTGGTGGCGCTCATGCTCGAGCTCCAGGCAGCGCAGGCAAGGCGGCCCTCCGGGGTGGGTGAGCTGCAGGCCCAGCTGGCGCGGACGGCACGGGGCCTGGCCGGCGTGCTGGAGGAGCTGCGGGAGATCTCGCGGGGGATCCATCCCGCGGTCCTGTCGCGAGGCGGTCTGAGGCCGGCATTGCGAGGGCTGGCGCGCCGTTCCGCGGTCCCCGTCGACCTGGACCTGCGCGCCGAGCAGCGGCTGCCCGAGCCCGTCGAGGTCGCGGCGTACTACGTGGTGTCCGAGGCGCTGACCAACGCCGCCAAGTACGCGCACGCATCCGTCGTGCGCGTCGAGCTCGACGCACACGATGCGACCGTCCAGCTGTCGATCCGTGACGACGGGATCGGCGGCGCCGACCCCGCCCGGGGGTCGGGACTGGTCGGGCTCTGCGATCGCATCGAGGCGCTCGGCGGCAGGCTCGAGGTCACCAGCCCCGCGGGAAGCGGCACCACACTGCTGATCGAGATGCCGCTCGGCGGCCCCGGCAGCGCAGTGGCGGCCGAGCCGTAGACGGGTTAGAGCCTCGCGAGCGCGGCTCTCGTCGCGTCGTCCGCCGGCGCGAACTGCGTCAGCCGCAGGTCCGGGTGGCTCGTCGGCACCGACTGCAGGTGATGCAGGCGAAGCGTGCCGAGCTCCGGGTGCTCGATGGTCTTGGTGCCGAGCTGCTCGGTGAGCACCTCGTGGCGGGGCCAGAGGTCGCGGAACTCGGGGCTGGCGCGGTCGAGGGCATCGACGAGGGCGGCGAAGTCCGGGTCGCCGATCCGGCGGGCGTGCTCGGCGCGGAAGCGCGCGAGCGTGTTGCGAGCTGTCGACCGCGACTGCTCATCGCGCCGCTCGTCGCTCGTGAACAGCCACCACAGGACGTTCGGCCGGCCGTCGGGCGCCCGTTGCGGCTCGCCGATGACGCGAGCGGCGGCGCGGTTCCACGCCAGCACATCGGCCCGCGGACCGATCAGATACGCCGGGTTGGGCATCAGGCCCTCGACGACGGCGTGCAGCTCCGGCGGCGCCTCGCGCGGGTAGTCGCCGGCCGGCAGCGGCAGCTCGACACGGGCGAGGTGGAACACGTGGGCGCGCTCGGCAGCGTCGAGGCGCAGCGCCCGCGCCAGGGCGTCGAGCACCTGGGGCGAGGGCTTGATGTCACGACCCTGCTCGAGCCACGTGTACCAGGACACCCCGACGCCGGCGAGCTGCGCGACCTCCTCGCGCCGCAGCCCGGGCGTGCGCCGGCGGCCGTTGGCCTCCAGTCCCGCGCTCTCGGGGGTGACGAGCGCCCTGCGGTGCTTGAGGAAGTCCGCGAGCTCGGTGCGCCGCGCGTCGGAGGGTGGTGGTGCGAGTCCCAGGATCGATGCCCTTCTTGTGGCTGGTTCGACGGTAGCGCACCCTGATGGCATGACTGAGACCAAGACATCGATGTTGGGCGACCGACCGGTGCGGCGCATCGGCTTCGGCGCGATGCAGCTCGCCGGTCCGGGCGTGTTCGGCCCGCCACGCGACCGTGACGCGGCACTGGCCGTGCTGCGCCGGGCGGTCGAGCTGGGCGTCGATCACATCGACACCTCGCAGTACTACGGCCCCGACGTCACCAACGACCTCATCCGCGAAGCGCTGCATCCCTACCCCGACGGCCTGCGACTCGTGACCAAGGTCGGCGCGCGGCGCGACGACCAGGGCGCCTGGCTGCCCGCGCTGCGACCGGAGGAGCTGCGCGCGGGCGTCGAGGCCAACCTGCGATCGCTCGGCGTCGAGCGCATGGACCTCGTCAACCTGCGGCTGCTCGAGGGCGACGGCGGGCCCGACGTGCCGCTGGCCGAGCAGCTCGGCGCGCTGGAGGACCTGCGCCGCGAGGGCAAGCTCGAGCTGATCGGCATCAGCAGCGTGTCGCGCGCACAGGCCGAGGAGGCGCTCGAGCTCGTCGACATCGCCGGCGTGCAGAACGGCTACAGCATCCTCGACCGCACCTCGGAGGACGTGCTCGAGCTGACCCGCGAACGCGACATCGCGTTCGTGCCGTTCTTCCCCCTCGGCTCCGCGTTCACGGGCGGCCCGGCGAAGCTCGCCGCCGACCCGATCATTGCGCGGGTCGCCGCCAAGCACGACGCGACCCCATCGCAGATCGCGCTGGCATGGCTGCTGCACCGCGACGAGCGGATCCTGCTGATCCCCGGAACCACCTCGGTCGCGCACCTCGAGGAGAACCTCGCCGCGGCCGGCGTGAACCTGGACGCCGACGACGTCGCGGATCTCGAAGGCGTCACGCCCGTGGGGAACCCGCTGGAGGGTGTGAGCCACGACGCCTGACCGCGGGCGGTAGCGTGCGTGACGTTCCCGTCGACGACACCAGGCCGCTGGCCCTCACCGTTGGATGCACATTCGGCCTGGAGACGCCGCAGCCGGTCTCGGCGGTGCTCCAGGTCGCGCCGTCCGGGGGTCAGGCGGAAGTCCGCGCCGAACGCTGGGACACCGCCGCCGACCACCACGGCTACATCGACGGGTACGCCAATCGCTGCGAGCGGATCACGATCCCGGCGGGCACGTCACGCATCGTCTACGAGGCCGACGTCGTCCTGTCGTCTCCCGCCGACCGGATCGCCCCCGCCACACCCGAGACGCCGATGATGGCGCTGCCCGACGAGCACATCGCGTTTCTCATGCCCAGCCGCTTCTGCCTCCCCGACGAGCTCGGCCACGAGGCATGGCAGCGCTTCGGCGACCTCGCGCCCGGCTGGGAGCGCGTCCAGGCGATCGTCGACTTCGTCCACGGCCACCTCGAGTGGGTCGCCGGCGCGTCGAACCCCTGGACCCCCGCGGTCGACGCCTACCGCGCCGGCCAGGGCGTCTGCCGCGACTTCGCGCACCTCGCGATCACGTTCTGCCGCGCGCTGAACATCCCGGCCCGCTACGTGTTCGGCTACATCCCGGAGATCGACGTCCCCCTGCCCGCCGAGCCGATGGACTTCGCCGCCTGGTTCGAGGTCTACCTCGACGGCGCATGGCACACCTTCGACGCCCGCAACAACCGCCGCCGCGTCGGCCGCGTGGTCGTCGGGCGCGGCCGCGATGCCGTCGACGTCGCGCTGATCACGTCGTTCGGCCCCGTGATGCTCACCGAGTTCGAAGTCCGCGCGGCGTAGGCGACGGCGGCATGCGCTGGCCGCGAACGGCATCGGGCCAGCGCAGCTCGGGTCGCGCCGGCGCTGTCGGCAGCGTGCCATCGTCGGCGCCCCCCAGCCGCTGTTCGTCTCTGTGAAGGACGCAGGTGCCTGCCAGAGGTGGCCTGAGATCCCCGCGTCGCGCTAGTGGGCGAGGTGGAAGCGCCGTGGGTAGCGGGACGCTGGCCGGAAGCCACATGGTGGGGCGGCCACTCGGGATCCCGCATGGAGCCGCGAGAACCCGTACATAGATGCCAATGCGAACGATGGCGGGGCCCCGAGCGAGCGAACTTGCATCAAGTCGCCGCCTCATGCAGAGTCCGATCATGGATTTGAGCGCGATACTCGTAATCGCGGGGCTCGCCTTCATGGCCGCGGGTCTGCTGTTCCTGATATTTGCACCGAAGCCTCAGGAGTTGGCCACCGCGCAGGGCGCCGTCGAGGACACCGCAGAGCTGATCAAGCAGATTGGCACGTTCCTGGACAAGTTCGAAGCGCGCTTCCGCGTCGGTCTGGCCGTCATGTTCTTCGGCCTTGCGCTCGTCGGAGCGGGCGTCTTCCTGGAGGCCAAAGACGCGAAGGACGCGGCGAAGACCGCGCCAGCCGCAGCCCTGCTGCCCTGATCGGCCTACTGCGCCTCGAAAACGCCTGACTGCTCGACGACTACGGGCACGTTGTCGAGCGTCTTCGGAATCTTGTTCTTCGCGTCCGCGCGATCGACATAGACGGCGATGGAGGGTTCGCCGTCTGCTTGCCTGATGCCGACGCCTTGGACGAAGTCGAGCGACATCAGCTGGCCCTCATAGCGCTCTTTGACCTGCTTTACCGCGTCGAGATTCATGTGGACAAGGATAGCCCCAGGCCATCGAGTACCCGGTCGATCCGGTTGACGACGGAGTAGCCGGGTGTGCCGCCGCAGAGGAGGCCGATCGGACACCGGCTCGATTCCTCGATCACAAGCGAGCCGGAGTCGCCGGCTTCGCTAAACGCCTGAGCGTCTCGCGGCTCCACGATCACCTGCTCCTGCAGACGCGCTACGCCGGGCCGGTACCGAAGCTTGATGCTCGCATGGATGTCGCGGACGATGCCGCGGGACACACCGGACGTGCGGCCGACCTTGCGCACGAGCATTTGCTCCTGGGCTTCGAGCGGCTGTGCAGAGTACGCGCCGATGCCATAGATCTCGGACGACACCATGTCACGCTCCACGGTCGCGATCGCCGCGTCGATCATGTTGCGTCCGGCGAAGTCGAGTGGGTGGAAGCGCTTCAGCGTGCCGATTCGGTCGGAATCGCTACCGCCGTCCGCATGCCCCGGTTGCACAATGGCGTCGCCCGGCGCGGCGTCGTTTGTCAGCGCGAGAACATGATTGTTGCTGACAAGGACGAACTCACCCTGATGGCTGGCCAGGAACCCGAGAGTACCGGCGTCTTCGCTGTGGTGTCCGACCGACACGCCGCTGGGCGCCGGCCGATATCGCCCACGCTCGGTGAAGGCAACGAACTCGCCGCTCTCCACTACGTCGGTCGGTACACCCTCGTACTCCGGCGGCACGAGGGCGGCGCCGACAACCTCGTCCGGCGGGGCCTTCCGCGCAACGTAGACCGTCACGGCCGGCTGACCAATCGGATGTCCGTTTGTCAGCCGCTCCGCTATCCCGACCCCGACGATGTTCTCAAATCCGTACCCGTCGGTGCCCGACTCGGCCGCGAGGGAAAACGCCATCGCCTGGTCGGAGAGTAGGTCGTCCTCAGCGTCGTCTCGAGCAGCCAGAAGCCGCTCAATGGAGTCCTCGACTGCCAGGCGGCCCATGTGTGGACGCTAGATCAGCGGCTCAGCGATCGTCAAGCGCTCCGGTCACTTCAGTGCTGCCCACAGTCGCTCCCGCTCTCTTCTGCGCTGCCGCCATCATGCACCGCGGCGCAGGATGAGCGCCAAGGGCGGGTGGCGGAATCCCGCGACGCCGACGGTCCCGAGAGCCTGCCCTGGCGACCAGGAGGTCTACGGCTTCCTGTCGAGCCACCCGCCGTCCCAAGCACGCCGCGGTCACCAAGTCCTGGCACGCCAACTGCATCGCATCGAGTCCAGGCCGAAGCGCCCCGATCATCGTCCGCGCCGCGTGGCTGTCCAAGAGAACCTTTGGATGGACGAGGCGTTCCAGACCGTCGGGCTCGCGCTCGCGTAGCTCTTGGCGGGCCCGGCAGAGGGCCGCCGGTTCCTCGCGACCGTCATCCAGCCCGGGCGAAAGCTCGAGGGGGCCGCGCCCGTGGCGCCGATCGACCCCGGCGGGCGGGCGCTAACCGAGCCCGCCTACTCCGAGCGCCGCCCCCACGTATACCGCCTACCGCCGTCGCCTCTCGCCTCCTCCAGCGTCCCGGACTCGAGAGCCTTCGCGATGACGAGCTCCGCTGTATCGGCCGGGCCGACTAACGCGGCCAGCGGCCGCAGCTCGGCCCGCTGCGGGAGCAGCCCGAACTCCTCGTAGGGCGCCATAATCCGCGACGGCAGGTCCGGCCGCACCACCGACCATCGGTGGAGCGCCTCCTCAAGGCTCGCGCGAGGCCACCAGCGGCCGGCACCCAGGTCCCCGTCGGGATCTCCGACAGCCGCGACCGACTCCAGCAACGCCCCGTGATCGTCGACGTCCCCGAGCATGGCGGTGAGTTCCTCGATCGCTTGGGCGATGTTGTCGGCGCGCATCTTGAGCAGCGCTCCGACCGCGCCGGCTACGGCGGCGATGACGGCCGCGGCTACGGCCACTCCGTCGGCGGCGGCATCACCGGCAGTAATGACCCGGAAGACTTGGAAGAGGCCGGCGGTCAGGGCAGCGAGGACGGCCATCGTCCACGCTTGCCGCTTGGCTCGCGCAAGCCGGCTGGTCCGCCGCCGGATCACGGTGCGCTCCGTCGCCGCGGCCTCCTGGGCGCGCCGGACCAGCGCCAGCTCGCGCTGTCCGGCGAGGGCGATCTCCCGGATGCTCATCCGCTCCAAGGCGGCATCGCCGGGTCGGACAAGCTCCGTCCCCGGCGGCAGCGCCGGCACGCCATCGCAGGCCTCGAGCGCCACACGCCGCGCCTGCTGGAGCAGATCCCACGCCTCGCGCGTCCCGCCGCGGTCAGGGTGGGCGCGAGGGGTGTGGCGGCGGTAGGCGCGCTCTACATCCGCGGTGAGGAGCTCGCCGTGCGGATCAAGGCCCAGCAGGATCAGCGCGTCGGGTAGCGGCATGGGCGTCTGGGCCATGGCCGCTAAGTCTTGCCGAACGCGTCAAGCGGGGCACCGAGCGGCCAGCCGCCCGCTTGTCGTAGAACGCCGCCGCCTCGATGATAACCACGCGAGATCGTCCTCCAACCCCTCTAGCCAGCGACCGCGGAAGCATATTTGCCCGGCTGGAAGCGCGTCCAGGCGATCGTCGACTTCGCGCACGGCCACCTCGAATGGGTCGCCGGCGCGTCGAACCCCTGGACCACCGCCGTCGACGCCTACCGCGCCGGCCAGGGCGTCTGCCGCGACTTCGCGCACCTCGCGATCACGTTCTGCCGCGCCCTCAACATCCCGGCCCGCTACGTCTTCGGCTACATCCCCGAGATCGACGTCCCACTCCCCGCCGAGCCGATGGACTTCGCCGCCTGGTTCGAGGTCTACCTCGACGGCGCCTGGCACACCTTCGACGCCCGCAACAACCGCTGCCGCATCGGACGCGTGATCGTCGGGCGCGGCCGCGACGCCGTCGACGTGGCGCTGATCACCTCGTTCGGTCCCGTGACGCTGACGGAGTTCGAGGTTCGCGCGGCGTAGGCGACGGCACGCGCTGGCGATACGGCATGGCGCCGGCGCAGCTGGGTCGCGCTGCCGCTGTCGCGGGCGTGGCGTCGTTGGCGGCGCGACTGGCGGTGTTCGTCGCGAGCGATAGTCGCCGGCGCGCCGACCGCGACGCTCGCATCCATGCGGAAGCGACGCTCGTTCGCGCGATGCTGCGTCTCGCCGGGGCGGGACGCGTCTGGCCGGGCCAGTCGCCGTGGCGACCGACTCGCCAGGTGGTCATCTCATCGCGAAGTGTCTGGTCACACGAAGCGCTGGACGAACGTCAGCGCGGTGTCCGCGACCTCACGCCAGCCTTTGTCGATGGTCAATGCGTGCCCGCGGTTCGGCATCTCCACGATCTCGGTGATGCCGGGGTTGTGCTGCTGGCGTTTGTATGCGCCGTTGGCCAGTGCCCAGGGGATGGTGTTGTCGTTCTCGCCGGAGAGGATGAGCATCGGTCCGCGGTCGGGGTTGTGCGTGTCGACCTTGACCTCGGTGAGCGGGTTGAGGTTCGCGGCTGCGGCTTGGAAGAGCGGGACTCCCGGCGCCGGCACCGCGAAGGTGTCGTAGAGCTCCTTCGCCTCGCCGTCGTCGACGGCGTTGGCGAACGAGTAGCGGAACTGCTCATAGGAGAGCGGGACTGCCCGGTGGCGGTTCAGCGGATTTCCGAGCACCGGGCGCCCGGCCTTCAGCGCTGAGAGCGGCAGGGGCAGGACGCCGCGGAACGGCGCGGGGTCGATGGCGACGGTCGCGGCCGCCACGCCGCGCCCGGCGAGCATCTGCACGATCAGCCCGCCGAAGGAGTGGCCGATGAGGGCCGGCTTCTGTGTCAGCGCGCCGATGATCTGCTTGTAGTGGTCGGCGACCTGGCCGACGGTCTTGTTGGCGAAGACCTCGGGATCCTCGTTGGCCTGCTCGACAGTGTCCGGGTCGTCTGGCCAGCCTGGGCTCAGCGGCGCATAGCCCGCCGCGTCGAACGTGGCCGCCCAGCGGTCCCAGCTGCTGGCCAGCAGCCACAGGCCGTGGACGAACACCACGGGGACCCGGCCGGACGCGTTGATCTGGGCGACGCGCTCCTCGACGCCGCCGCTGAACATGGTGTCGGTCATGACAGCGCGTGGCGGAGGTAGGTGGTCGCCTGTGTGATCGCCGCTTGGGCGGCGTGGGTCTCGCGCAGCGCGTTGAGCATCACGAAGTCGTGGATGATCCCTTGGTAGCGCACCGCGGTGACGGGGACGCCGGCGGCCCGCAGCTTGTTGGCGTAGGCCTCGCCCTCGTCGCGCAGGACGTCGGCCTCGCCCGTGATGACCAGCGCGGGCGGCAGCCCTCTCAGCTGTTCCGTGCTCGCACGCAGCGGCGATGCGGTGATCTCCCCGCGCTGGGCCTCGTCGGCGGTGTACTGGTCCCAGAACCACTGCATACCGTCGCGGCGTAGGAAGTAGCCCTCGGCGAACTGGTGATAGGACTCGGTATCGAAGCTCGCGTCGGTGACGGGGTAGAACAGCACCTGCGCGACGAACCGCAGGTCCCCGCGCTCTTTTGCCATCAGCGTCGCGGCGATCGACATGTTGCCGCCGACGGAGTCGCCGACGACCGCGATGCGGGCCGGATCGAGCCCGCGGGCGGTTCCCTCGGCATGCACCCACCGGGCGGCGGCGTAGTTCTGCTCGATGGCCACCGGGTACCGGACGTCGGGCGAGCGGTCGTATTCGGGGAACACCACCGCCGCGCCGGCGCCGACGGCCAGCTCGCGAACGAGTCGGTCATGGGTGTGGGCGTCCCCGAACACCCAGCCGGCGCCGTGGATGTACAGGATGACGGGCAGCGAGCCGGTTGCTCCCGGAGGCTTGACCAAGCGCACCGGCACCTCGCCAGTGGGCCCGCCGCTGACGGCGATCCACTCCTCCTCGACCTCCGGCTTGAAGACCTCGCCGGCCTGCACCTCGTCGACCGCGGCGCGGCCCTGCTCGGGCGGCAGCTCGAACAGGAACGGTTGCTTCGACGTCGCTTCAACGAAGGCCTGCGCGGCAGGCTCGAGCACCGGGGCGCTGGCAGCGACCAATGACATCGACTTCTCCTTCGGCTGGTTGGGCGCGGTCCGCAATCGCAGACGGCGCCAAACCTACGGGCGGTGCCGCGGCCGCCTCGTCAGTCATTTGACTGCATCGAGCGACGCGTCTTCCAGCGCGGCGCTGAGCGCGGCGCGCGAGGAGATCCCGAGCTTGGGGAAGATGCGGTACAGGTGCGAGCCGACGGTGCGGTGCGACACGAAGAGTCGCGCGGCGATCTCGCGGTTGGTCAGCCCCTGAGCGGCCAGCTGGGCGATCTGCATCTCCTGGGGGCTGAGCTCGTCGCGCCGGTCGCGCGAGGGGCTGCGGATCGTCTCGCCCGACGCGCGGAGCTCCTGGCGGGCACGCTCGCCCCACGGCATGCCGCCGATCGCGTCGAACCCGTTGGCGGCGGCGCGCAGCTGCGTCCGGGCGTCGACGACCCTGCGCCCGCGACGCAGGCGTGTGCCGTAGGCGAGCTGCAGCCGGGCCAGGAAGAACCTCGACGGTGGCGCCAGCGCGAGCGCCCGCTGGAACTGCGTCTCGAAGTCCTCCGCGGCCAGGACGGCGTCGGCGTACGCGAGGGCCCCGCGGTGCTCGTCGGTACCGCTTCCGCGCCCGAGCGGCCCGAGGAGCTCAATGACGGCTGCCGTGTTGCCGCTGGCGGCTGCCGCGTCGGCCAGGTCGTGCAAGACGATCGCCCAGCGCGCCACGGCGACGTGGTGCGCGGCGTCGTCCGGATCGTAGATCCGCATGGCGTAGTCGAAGGCCTCCACCGGCCGGCCGGCGGCGAGCGCGAGGGACGCCCGCGCCGCCTGCAGCAGCGCCATGCAGTAGTTGGAGCCGATGGTGCCGTGAACCCGATCGGACTCGTCGATCAGCTCGGCCGCGCGATCGAAGCGGCCCTGATGGGCAGCGACCGTGCCGAGGACGAGGAGGCACGAGCCGGCGTTGAGCACCCGCTCGCCGTCCGTGGCGGTGTCGGGCGATCCGAGGACGTAGCCGGACAGCCGCAGGCACTCGTCGGCGGCCTGGGTGGCGGCGCGCCAGTCGGCCAGGCCGAGCCGCACGACGCTGTGCGAGCCGAGGGCGCGCGACAGCAGCCCGAGCCGGCCCTGCGCGCGAAACCCCGCGATCGCCGCGTCCTGGAACCCGACGCCCAGGCGGAACTCGCCGATGCACGTCAACGCCAGGGCATAGAGATGCTGGCCCTCCGCTGCCGCGCCCAGGTCAGGCTGCGCGGCGGCCACGCCGTCCGGGGTGACCGACGCGAGCCGCGCCACGACGTCGGGGCCGCGGGTGTCGGGCTGGGCGAGCGCGTTGATCGCCGCGACGGTCGAGTCCTGCGCCGGCAGGTCGAGCTGCGCGGCGGCCGCCGCGACGGCGCCTGAGAGGTCGGCGTCGGCGCGGAACATGTAGCAGCGCACCGCGGAGGTGAAGAGCGCCTGCAGGGCGAGGTGGATCTCGTCCTCGGCGATCAGTTGCTCTGCCAGCGCCACCGTCGAGCGCACCGTCGCCGCGCCGGATGCCTCCCGCAGCGACTCGCGGAGCCACAGCAGGGAGTGGCGCGTGCGGCGGTCGAGCGGCAGTGGGTCCGCGTGGTCGAGCAGCTGCCTGACCTCGTCGTCGCGGCCCAGTTCTAGGGCCACCTCGGCGGCATCTACCAGCCGCCGGCCAGCGCGCACCGGCGTCGAGCTCAGCTCGCCGGCACGCCGCAACCCGGCCACGGCCAGCGCGCCGTCCCGGGTTCTCAGCTCCGCAGCGACGGTCTCAAGCTGCGCTGCGAGCCGCTCATCCGGGCCGAGAGCGCAGGCAGCCCGATGCCAAACGCTGCGCACCGGCTCCGTCGCCAGCGTCTCAGCAATCGCCGAGTGCGCGGCATGCTTGCGCGCGGTGCTTGCGGTCTGGCGCACCGCAGAGCTCATCAACGGATGGCCGAACCGGACCGCCGCGCCGTCGAGGACGAGCAGCCGCGCAGTCTCCGCCGGCGCCAGATCCTGCAGGGTGACCGGCGCTGACACGAGCCGGGACGTCGTTGCCAGCACGTCCGCGAGCGACAGCTGCTCGTCGAGTGCGGCGACCAGCGTGAGCTCGCGAGTGACGAGGGGGAGATCGAGGATCCGGCTCGCGAAGGCGCGCTCCATGCGCTTGGTGAGCGGCACGGCTGCGCCCGGCTCCGGCATCCGTGACGCGAAGGCGTGCGGCAACTCCAAGAGCGCCAAGGGGTTACCCGCCGCGAAGGCCAACACCTGCTCGCGCTCCAGCGGGCGCAGCTCGGGGAAGCGACCGTCTAGCAAGTTGGCCGAGGCCTCGTCGTCGAGGCGGTCGAGCTCGACCTCCCAGGCCGGCGGCACGTCGATGGGCACGTCGAACCCCGTCCGAACCGCCAGGACCATGGCGATGGGATCGGACTCGAGCCGGCGCGCGACGAAGCTCAGCACCTCCAGCGTCGCACCGTCCAGCCACTGCGCGTCATCGATCACCAGCAGCACCGGCTCCTGTGCGGCAACGTCGCTAAGGAGGCTGAGCGTCGCCAGCGCCACCAGGAAGATCTCCGGATGGCCATCCGCCGGTCCGAACGCGCCCGCCAACGCCTGGCGCTGCACGGCGGCAAGCGCGTCGGACGCATGGAGCACGGGCCGGACGAGGTGATGCAGCCCGGCGAACGGCATACGCGCCTCGGCCTGAACGCCAACAGCCCGGAGCACGGGCCGTCTGAGATCAGCCGCCGCCGTCCGTGCCCGATCGAGCAGCGCCGACTTGCCGGTCCCCGCCTCGCCGCGGATGACGAGCGCGCTGCCCCCCGCAGGCGAGTCGTGGAGGAGGGCGTCCAGCAGCGCGAGCTCACGCTCGCGTCCTACGAGAGAGCCCACCGTTGAGGCCGGCATCGGCGCGAGTCTAGACCGCCCACGCTCCGTGCCCACAACCCGAGCTCCGTAGCTCGGGACGTGTCACGCCGGTCATCACCAAGGTGACGCCACGCAGCCGCATCCTTGGGAACGCGCGGCGTCTTGGCCCGGTTTCGCGGATAGCAGACCTCGAGCCTGGCCGCTGTCGCGTGCGCGTGACAGAAGGCGCTTCGGTTCAG
>JAOPZW010000253.1 GCA_025963905.1 Solirubrobacterales bacterium
GCTCGTCCAGCGCGCCCAGCGCCTCGACGAGCTCGCCGCGCCGGGCGCCCAGGAGCAGCGCGGCCTCGGGCGACGGGGCCGCGTCACCCATCGGCCGCTCCGCCGCCGCACGTAGCGCGAGGCCGGCGCGGCGTCCTGCCGCACGGCGCCGATTGCGCGCCTCGTTGGCGACGATCGTCAGCAGCCACGGCCGGAACGGCGCATCGGGCCGGAACCGCCCGAGCGCGCGCCATGCCTTCATGAAGGCATCCTGCGTCGCCTCCTCGGCGTCGGCGGCCGATCCCGTGACGATGCACGCGGTGCGGAAGGCGATGTCCTGATGTGCGCGCACCAGCGACTCGTAGGCGCCGAGATCTCCCCCGCGTGCCCGAGCTACAAGATCCGATTCCGTGTCGGGTGGCCGGCCCACCACCGACCTGTCTACACCCCGGGTCGGACTCAGGTTCCCCGCGTGAGCCGCGAGAGCCGCGTGAGCCCGGCGAGGCGATCAGGGTCGTAGAGGACGGTGACCGCTGGGGGGCTTGCGGTCACCGTCCTGTCCTACGACCTGCTCGTCCCGGCGCAAGGGGGCCTACGCCAGGAGTCATCGCAGCCTTTTACAGGCCCTCCGGGTGGCGGACCTGATAGCCGTCAGCCGAGCGCATATCCGCCTGCCAGCGCGTGCCGGCGGTACTCCGGCCGCTGGTGTCGAAGCGCAGTCCGGCGACGACCATGAAGATGTGGCTGGACTTCGTGTACAGCGTGACCCACAGGCCGGGCCCGGCGAGGCCCCACGTGAAGAAGTCGCCGGAGGCCAGCGGGGAGTCGAGCAGGCCCGCGCCGTGGAGCGCGTAGGAGACCGAGCCCGAGCAGTCGTAGCCCGAGTCGTCCCAGCTGCCGTGCCCGCCGCCGTAGCGGTAGGGCTTCGTGGCGATGACATTGCCGGCCGCGATGATCTGCTTGACGACATCCGGCGCGCTCGCTGGGGCGGTGGCAAGGCCGTCGGGCCCGACCGTCGCGACATCGCCCGGGGCCAGGCGCAAGGGCGTATCGGCGCTGATGCGCCCGGCGCCGACCTGCTGGCGCAGGGCGTCGATGTCGCCGGCGTCGACGATGCCGTCGACGGTGCGTCCTGCCAGGCGCTCCCAGGAGCGCATCGCGCGCGCGGTGCCGCTGCCGAACTGCCCGTCGACGGTGACGCTCTGTATGCCGGCGCGGCGCAGGAAGTCCTGGAGCACGCGGACGTCGTGCCCGCTCATCCCGCGGCGAACCGGGATCCGATCGCCGAGGCTGCGGTTGCCGGCGCTGGAGGTGCTGGAGTCGAAGCCGCCGGCACCCGCGTCCGCGGCGCCGGCGCTCAGCGCGCTGTTGAGTGCGGCGACCGTCTTCTTGCCGACGACGCCGCTGGCGGAGAGGCTGGCCACGCGCTGGAACGCCTTGACCGCGGTCGTCGTGTCGGCGCCGAACTGCCCATCGCCCGTGAGCTTGAAGCCGGCCTTCCCGAGCTTGGTCTGGAGCTCGGCGACGTCCGGCCCGCTGTCCCCCTCGCGCAGCGCGCGGTCGCCGAGGCGCTGGGCGGCCATGGCGGGGGCGGCGACGAGGCTCGAAGCCAGCACGGGAGCGCCGAGCGCGAGTGTGGCGAAGGCGGATACGGCTACACGGCGGCGGAACGACGGCACGACGGCTAAAACCCCCTCTTTTGGGCGCCTACGGGGTTAGCTGCCGGGCTCGCGCGAAAAGGGCCGCGCTACGCCGCACACTGGCGGCGATTCGCCCCTGGCCACCTAGCGGTGGCCGATGGTTCCCCCGATCCTCACCGCCGGGGGGCGAAGAGGATTCGGCTGGTCACAACGACTGCGGCAGCCTAGCGAAGTTGTCCGACGGATGACGACTTCGTTATGACAACCGTTGATTCCTCCTTGGAAACACCGGGTATTTCGTGCCGCGTTCTGGTCGATCTCGTGCCGTGTTCTGGACGATCTCGTGCCGTGTTCTGGTCATTCGCCGGCGCGCAGGACGCCGTCCGCGAGTGCCAGCGCGACCTCCGCGCGGGAGCGCAGCGAGTCGGCCAGCACGTACTCGTGGGGGGCGTGGGCGCCGCCCCCGCGCGGTCCCAGGCCGTCGACGGTGAGCGGGATCGTCGCGGCGAAGTGGCTGGCATCGCTGGCCCCGCCCCGCGCGCCGGCGACGATTGGGCGCCCCAAGGCGCGCGCCGCGCGCTCGAGCAGCCCGACGGTGGCGGCGCCTGAGTCCATCCCGGGCCACTGGCGCACGAGGCGCGCCTCGAGCGTGGCACCGCCCACCGCGGCGGGCACGGCATCGAGCACCTCGCGCAGCGCATCCAGCGAGTCGGCGCGGACGTCGCAGATCAGCTCGCCCTCTGCGGGGACGACGTTGAACGCGTCGCCACTGCGTAAGACCGTCGGCACCGCCGTCAGGTGCTGCGGGCCGCCGGGGTCGTGCCGGGCCGCGACCGCCTGGGCGGCGCCGGCCAGGGCGAGGAGCGCGTTGATGCCCTTGTCGGGGGCCGAGCCCGAGTGCGCCGAGCGGCCCTCGGCGGTGACGCGCACGGTGCCCGCCGCCTTGCGCCGGACCACGACCGCGTCCAGACCGTCCTCGTCGAGCTGGCCGGCCTCGAAGCACAGGCACGCGTCCCAGCCGGCGAAGCGCTCGACGTGGGCGAACGGACCGACGCGCCACTCCTCGTCGCAGACGAGCAGCAGCGCCGCCTCCGCGATCTCCTCCCGGCGGCCGGCAAGCGCGCGCAGGACCCCGAGGGCGAGCACGTCGCCGCCCTTCATGTCGACCGCGCCGGAGCCGACGAGACGGTCGACGTCGCGCCGGAGCGGACGGTGCTCGGCGTGGGCGACGACCGTGTCGAGGTGGCCGAGCAGCAGGATCCGGCGCGAGCCGCTGCCGGTCATGTGCAGGAGCAGGTCCGGCGCGTGGCCGGGGGACGAGCACGCCAGGCGCTCGATGGCCGCCTCGCCGGGCGCGAGCGCCGCGGCGACCGCGGCCGCCTCCTCGGCGCCGTGGACGTCGCCCGACGGCGACGACACCGCGACGAGCGCCTCGAGCTCGCGCTCGGCCCGCCCGGCGATCGCTGCTGCGTGTTGCTGGATCCAGGCGTCCACCGGTCCCGTACCCTTGCACGCCATGGCTTCCGGCCCACGGGTGGGCGACCCCGCCCCCGACTTCGAGATCCCCGGCACCGAAGGCCCGTTCCGGTTGTCCAAGCATCGCGGCAGCCCGGTCGTGCTGCTGTTCTACCCCGGTGACGAGACGCCGGTGTGCACCAAGCAGTTCTGCTCCTACCGCGACCGGGCCGACGACATGGCCGAGCTCGACGCGGTGGTCGTGGGGATCTCCCACCAGGACGTCGACTCCCACGACGCGTTCATCGCCCACCACGGCCTCACGGTCCCGCTGCTCGCCGACGTCGACAAGGCGGTGGCCAAGCGCTACGGCGTGACGGCGCCCGTCATCGGCACGCGCCGCGCGACCTTCGTCGTCGACGGCGAGGGGATCGTGCGCCACCGCCACGTCCACACGCTCGGGCTGAACTTCCAGGACGTCGACGATCTGCGCGCCGCGCTGGCCTCCCTGCCTGCTGCGTAGCCCTGGATGGCCGAGGCCACCGCGGCGCTGCAGGCGCGCGCGCTCACCGACGGCGGGCAGGCCGCCGGCGACATCGCGGCGTGGCTGGTGACCTGGCTGGGCGCGGCGCGACGGACGCTCGATCTCGCGCTCTACGACGTGCGCCTGCCCGGTCCGGTGGGCGACGCGGTCGCCGGCGCCCTGCGCGGCGCCGCCGCGCGAGGCGTGGCCGTGCGGATCGCGTTCAACGCCGACGGCTCCCGGGCGCGCAAGCCGCTGCCTCCGCCGCCGCGCACGGAGCCATCGCTGCTCGAGGCGCTCGGCGTCCCGCTGCGCGCGATCCCCGGCGAGCCGGACCTCATGCACCACAAGTACGCCGTGCGTGACGGCGAGGCGGTCTGGACCGGGTCGGCCAACTGGACGCTGGACTCGTGGACGCGCGAGGAGAACGTGCTGCTGACCGTCTTGTCCCCCGCGCTCGCGGCGGCGTACGCGCGCGACTTCGAGGACCTCTGGAGGCGCGGGGAGGTGGAAGGCGGCGGAGCCTTCGACACCGCGGCGGTGGCCGTCGACGGCGCGCTCGTGCGTCCGTGGTTCTGCCCTGGCCGCGGGCCCGAGCTGTCGCACCGCATCGCCGAGGCGATCGGCGCCGCGCGACAGCGCGTGCGGATCGCCTCGCCCGTGCTCACCGCGGGACCGATCCTCGGGACCCTGGCCGAGGTGCTCGGCGAGGCCCGCGTCGACGTGCGCGGCGTCTGCGACGCGACGCAGGTCGCCCAGGTCTTCCAGCAGTGGCGCGCCAACCCGGCTTCGCGGTGGAAGGGGCCGGTGCTCGCGCGGGTGCTCGACGGCTTCCGCTTCGCCGGCAAGCCCTCGACGCCGTACCGGCCCGGCGCCGTCCACGACTACATGCACGCCAAGGTGACCGTCTGCGACGACGTCGTGTTCGCAGGCTCGTTCAACCTCTCGCGCTCGGGCGAGCTCAACGCGGAGAACGTCCTGGAGATCGCCGACGCGCGGCTCGCGGACCGGATGGCCGCCTTCGTCGACGAGCTGTGCGCCCGCTACCCGCGGGTGACCGTACCCCTGGGAGGCTGAGGCCGCCGGCCCTGCCGCGACGCCCCGGCCTCGATCAGGGCGACGACCTCGTCGGGGTCGTCGGTCAGCTGGACGAGGCCGACGTCGGACGGCGCGATCATCCCTTCGGCCAGCATGCGCTCGCGGATCCAGTCCAGCAGCCCGCGCCAGTAGGCGGTGCCGACCAGGACGACGGGGAAGTGGCGGATCTTGCCCGTCTGGATGAGGACGAGCGCCTCGAACAGCTCGTCGAGCGTCCCGTAGCCGCCGGGGAACACGACGAACCCCGCCGCGTAGCGCACGAACATCACCTTGCGCGTGAAGAAGAAGTGGAAGACGAGCGAGATGTCGACGTAGTCGTTGGCGCGCTCCTCGAACGGCAGCTCGATGGTCAGGCCGACCGACAGCGCCCCCGCCTCGCGTGCCCCGCGGTTGGCCGCCTCCATGATGCCGGGACCGCCGCCGGTGATGATGTCGTAGCCGCGCTCGCCCAGGCGTCGTGCGACCTCGCGGGCCAGCGCGTAGTCGGGATGGTCGGGAGGCGTGCGAGCCGAACCGAAGATCGACACACCGCAGTCGACGGCCTGCAGAGCCTTGAACCCGGTGACGAGCTCGTCGTGGATGCGCTGGAGGCGCTCGGCCTCGGTGCGCTCGACGGCGACCGTCGGGACCTCCGCGCCGAGCAGCTCCTCATCGGTGGTGGCCGGTGTGCGGATGTCCGTCACGGCGCCCGACCATAGCGGCGCCGCACGGCACGCCGTGGCGCGATACAACGTCTCGGGACATGGCCGATCCGACCACCCCACCCCCCTTCGAGGGCGACCGCCCCACCGCGACGCCGGAGCCCGAGCCCACTTCCGAGCAGCCCGCCGTCGGGTCGGCCGCGCCCGAGCAGGCGGCCGACGAGGCCGCGCCCGGGCAGCCCGCGGCCGACGAGGCGACTCCCGACCCCGCGCCCGCGGAGGCCGTGCCCGAGCTCACGTCCGAGCCGGCCGTGCCCGAGCCGGCGGCCGAGCAGCCCGCCAGTGCCGAGCCCGAGCTGGCGGAGGCCGCGCCGGCCGAGTCGGTGCCCGCCGGTGAGCAGGCGGCCCCGCCGTCAGGCGAGGTCGGCGACAAGCCGAAGCGCAAGCGGGCTCGCTCGCGCAAGCCCAAGCGGGAGGGCGATCGCCGCCCGCCGCGGCAGGCGCGTCAGCCGCGCCGCCAGGCCGGCCCGCTCCCGATCAACGAGCTTCGCGCGGCCGCCCAGTCGATCATGGAGCAGCAGGGATCGCGCCGGGCCGTGCGCGACGCCTTCTCGGTCCTCGCCGACCGTGAGCGCAAGGAGATCTCGCAGCTGGTGTCCGACGACGGCGAATGGCGCATCCGCGCGCGCAACATCTCCGCGGGATCGCTCGGCGCCGGCCGGGTCGGCAAGGCGCTCGCCGCGCAGCAGGTGTCGATGGCCTCGCCGGAGGACATCTGGCCGGTGACGCTCTCCAAGGAGGAGGCCGCCGACCGCCAGTCGCGCGTCCGCAGCGCGCGTCAGCGCGACGAGCGCCGAGCCCAGCGGGACGCCGACCGCGAGAACCGCGCCGACCGCGTCTCACGCGCGGATCTCGCCAAGGCCCAGGACGGCCGCGTCGGCGCCCAGATCCGCTTCGTCATCGAGGAGCCGAAGGGCAAGCGCAAGAAGGACAAGTCCGAAGGCACCGAGGAGCCCGAGCAGCGCCGGGGCTCCAGCGTCCTCGACCGGCTGGGCTACTAGCCCGGGGGCCGGCGCCCGCGCCGCCGGCGCCGCCGCCCGCACTCTCGCGGGCCGCCCGCCTATTCGCCCAGCACCGACTCGAGCCGGCGCTGGAGCGCCGCGCCGACGGCCTCGCGCACCGGGCCTTCCTCGAAGCGCTCGACAAGCGCCTGCAGGAAGCCCTCGATGACCAGCCGGTGGGCGGCGGTCTCCGGCAGGCCGTGGGAGCGCAGGTAGAACAGCTGGTCCTTGTCGATCTGCGCGATCGCCGCCGCGTGCGTGCAGCGCACGTCGTTGGCGAGGATCTCCAGGCCCGGGATCGCGTCCGCGTGGGCCCGCTTGGAGATGAGCAGGTTGCGCGACTCCTGGAAGGCGTCGGTGCGCTGCGCGTCGCGGTCCACCTTGATCATGCCGCGCCAGACGGCGCTGGAGCGGTCGGCGAGCAGGCCGCGGAAGGCGAGGTCGCTGGTGGTGTCGGGCGCGGCGTGCTCCTGGAGGGTGTCGAAGTCCAGGTGCTGGCGCCCGCGCGACGCGTACGCGCCGGTCACGGTGCCGTGCGCGCCGGGGCCGGCGAGTTGCGTCTCCTGGAAGACCTTGCCGTTGGCCGAGCCGAACCCGAGCGTGTTCCAGTCCAGCTAGCCGTCGCGGGCGACGGTCGCGCGCTGGGTGCCGAATACCCACGCCTTCTCGCTCAGGTCCTGGGCGTCGACCAGGCGCAGTCGCGCGTTGGGCC
>JAOPZW010000371.1 GCA_025963905.1 Solirubrobacterales bacterium
ATCATCTGCAGCGTGTTCTGCAGCTGGATGAGGCCTCGCATCGACAGATACTCGCACTGGACGGGGACGATCACCTTGTCGGCGGCCGTCAGCGCGTTGATCGTGAGCAGCCCGAGGCTGGGCGGCGTGTCGATGCAGATGAAGTCGTAGTCCTCGAGGATCGGCTGGAATGCCTTCTGCAGCGAGCGCTCCCGGCCGATCTGCGTCGACATCGCGATCTCCGCGCCGGCGAGATCGATCGACGCGCACGCGACGTCGATCTCGCGCTTGCGGATGACCTCGCGGATCGAGGTGTGGTGGACGAGCACGTCGAACATCGACAGCTCGAGTCCGTCCGGGTCGATGCCCTGGGACATCGTCAGGTTGCCCTGGGGGTCCATGTCGACGCACAGCACCCGGTTGCCGCGCTCGGCGAACGCGACGGCGAGGTTGAGCGTCGTCGTCGTCTTGGCGACGCCGCCCTTCTGATTCGCGAACACGATGACCTGAGCCTTGCTCTCCACGGGAGCTCCAGTGCGTTGGGGTCGGACCCGTACGTGCGCTGTATTCGGACAGGCAGGAGCGAATCCTTCACGCCCCGGGACGTCTAGCATCGCCGCCGGATGGTCACGCACTGGGATGACATCGCGCCGCGCGTCGTCGACGTGGGCGACCTGCGCGCGCGCTGGCGCGATCTCGGCCGCGCCGCCGGCTCGCGGCGCCTGGGGATGCGCCGCTGCGACATCGCCCCCGGCGGACGCTCGACGCCGGTCCACGTGCATGCCGACGAGGAGGAGATCTTCTTCGTGCTGCGCGGCGACGGACTGAGCTGGCAGGACGGCAGGGGCCACCCGGTCCGCCCCGGCGACGCGATCGTGCACCGAACGCACGAGGAGGCGCACACGCTGCTCGCCGGCGACGACGGGCTCGACGTGCTGGCCTTCGGCGAGCGGGCGGCGTCCAACCTGGCCTGGCTGCCGCGCGCGGGCGTCATGTGGACGGGGCCGCGCTGGCTGCCCGACGGCGCCCACCCCTACCAGCAAGAGGCCGCCGCGGGTCCGCTGGACTGGCCGGCGGTGGAGGCCGAGCGCCCGGAGACGATCGTCGCGCTGAGCGACGTGGAGGCGCGCGACTGGGGACAGGGCGACGTCGCGGTCCTCCGGCGCGACCTCGGACGGGCGGCCGGCTCGGTGGCCACGGGCCTCAAGCACGTCACCGTTGCCCCCGGCGCGCTGGGCACGCCGCCGCACTGCCACACCGCCGAGGAGGAGCTCTTCGTGGTCCTCGAGGGCTCTGGCGAGCTGCTGCTCGGCGACGACGCACCCGAGCCCGTGCGCGCCGGCTGCGCCGTCGCGCGGCCCGCGGGCACCGGCGTGGCCCACGCCTTCCGCGCCGGGCCCGACGGGCTCGTCCTGCTCGCCTACGGCCAGCGCGACCCCGGCGACATCTGCTTCTACCCCCGCTCGGGCAAGGTGGCGATCCGCGGGCTGAAGGCCGTCTTCCGGGTGCAGCAGCTCGACTACTGGGACGGCGAGGCCTGATCCCGGCTCCGGCCGCCCGGCGCGTCGCCGCGCTCTACGACGTGCACGGGAACCTGCCGGCCCTCGAGGCGGCGCTCGCGGCCGCACGCGATCGCGGCGCGGAGGTGCTCGTGTTCGGCGGCGACCTCGCCTGGGGCCCGCTCCCGGCCGAGACGGTCGCGCGAATCCGCGGGCTCGACGCCCTGCACGTGCGGGGCAACGCCGACCGCGAGGTGGCCGCCGCGCTCGCCGACGACGCCGTCACCCACTGGGCGGCGCAGCGCCTGGACGACGACGACCGCGCGTGGCTGGGGGGCCTGCCCGAGGCGCAGACCGTCGCGGTGCAGGGGCTCGGTCGCGTCCGCTTCGTCCACGGCTCGCCGCGCTCGGACGAGGAGACCATCACGGACGCCACGCCCGGCGAGCGGATCGCCGAGATGCTCGCCGGAGTCCGCGAGGACGTGGTCGTGTGCGGCCACACGCACGCGGCATTCGACCGCCGGGTGGGCGCCACCCGCGTCGTCAACGCCGGGTCGGTCGGCCTGCCGTTCGGCGTCCCGGGCGCGCACTGGCTGCTCCTCGGCCCAGGCGTCGAGCACGTCGTCACGCCCTACGACGCGGCGGCCGCCGGCGCGGCCTTCCGGGCCGCAGGCGGTCCGGGCGCCGAGGACTTCGCCAACCACGCCGCCGCTCCGCCGCCGGCGAGCACCGCCGCCGAGCTCTATGGATGAGCTGCTGGCCAAGGCGCTCGTCGTCGTCACCGGCAAGGGCGGCGTGGGCAAGACGACCGTGGCCGCCGCGCTCGGCCTGGCGGCTGCGCGGCGCGGCCTGCGCACGATCCTCGCGGAGGTGGCCGCGCGCGATGACCTCTCGCGGGCACTGGGCGGCAGCGGCGCGCACGAGGACGAGCTCGCCGGCGGCCTGCACCACATCTCGATCGACCCCCAGGCGGCGATGGAGGAGTACCTCGGCGATCAGCTCCCCTCCCGCACGATGGCCGACCTGCTCGCCTCGAGCTCGATCTTCACCTACTTCGCCGCGGCGACCCCCGGCCTGCGGGAGCTGCTGACGGTGGGCAAGGTGTGGGAGCTCGCCCAGGACACCCGGCGCACGCCGGGAGGACGCCCCTACGACCTCGTCGTCCTCGACGCGCCCGCGACGGGCCACGGCGTGGCGGTCCTGACCGCTCCGCGGACCGTCGCCGAGACGGCACGGGTGGGGCGGATCGCGCGCCAGGCCCGTACGATCGACGAGATGCTCTCCGATCCGGCACGCACCGGCGTCGTCGCGGTGGCGCGCCCCGAGGAGATGCCGGTGAACGAGACGCTGGCGCTCGAGCGCTCGCTGCGCGAGCGCGTGGGCCTGCCGGTCGATCTCGTCGTGGCCAACGGCCTGCTGCCCGGGCGCTTCACCGCGAGCGAGGAACGGGCCGTCGCCGGGCTGGACGCCGGGCACGCGCCCGTCGCGGCCGCGCTGGCGGCCCACGCGCGCCACCGCACGCAGCAGGCGCAGCTCGCCCGGCTCCGCCGGCGGGTTGCCGCGCCCGTCGTGACGCTCCCGTTCGTCTTCGAGCCCGAGCTCGGCGTGCAGGCGCTCACGGCGCTGTCGCGTATGCTCGAGGGCGGTGCCCCATGACCCTCGACGGGCGCCTCGCCGGCAAGCGCATCGTCATCTGCGCCGGCTCCGGGGGGGTGGGCAAGACGACGACGTCTGCCGCGCTCGCGATGGGCCTGGCGGCGGCCGGCCAGCGCGTGGCCGTGGTCACGATCGATCCGGCGAAGCGGCTGGCGAACTCGCTCGGGATGGAGGAGCTCGGCAACGAGCCGCGCCTCGTCGACCCGCAGCGCTTCTCGGGGCACGGCGTGGAGATGCGCGGCGAGCTGTGGGCGATGATGCTCGATGCCAAGCGGACCTTCGACGAGCTGATCGACCGCCTCTCGCCCGACGAGCGCGCCCGCGACGAGGTGCTGTCCAACCGCATCTACCAGCAGCTCTCGGGGGCTGTCGCCGGCTCGCAGGAGTTCACTGCCGTGGCCAAGCTCTACGAGCTCGACCGCTCGGGGAACTTCGACGTGCTCGTCCTCGACACACCGCCCTCGCGCAACGCGCTGGACTTCCTCGACGCGCCCGATCGCCTCACGGGCTTCTTCGAAGGCCGCGCGCTGAAGGTCTTCTTGGCGCCGACGGGCCTGGCGGCGAAGGTCGTCGGGCGCGGGACGGGCGTCGTCTTCTCGGTCCTGCGGCGCCTCACCGGCGTGGACCTGCTCGACGACCTCGGCGTCTTCTTCCGCGCCCTGGGCGGCCTGATCGACGGCTTCAAGGAGCG
>JAOPZW010000378.1 GCA_025963905.1 Solirubrobacterales bacterium
CGGTTCGACGCCTCGGTCCGCCCGCCGTGCACCTCGGCGATCGTCCGGACGATCGAGAGCCCGAGGCCGGCGCCGTCGTCGGTGCGGGCGGCGTCCGCGCGCGAGAAGCGCTCCCACGCCTGCGGGAGGAACTCGGGTGGGAACCCGGGGCCGTCGTCGAGCACGTGGATCTCGACGCTCGAGCCCGCGACCCGGGTCGAGAGCTCCACCTCGCTCGCGGCATGGCGGAGCGCGTTGTCGAGCAGGTTGTCGATGGCCTGCGCGATCCGATCGCGATCGACCGCGACGAGCGGCGTGTCGGCCTCGCCGGCGACGCCGATCCGCACCTGGCGGGCGGCTGCCCGGCGCTGCGCGCGGGCAGCCGCCGCGGCGACCAGCTCGCCGGCCGGCACGGGCGCCAGGTCCAGGGCGAAGCGGCGGCTGTCGGCGCGGGTCAGGAGCAACAGGTCGTCCGCGAGCCGGCCCAACCGCTCGGTCTCCTCGATCGCCGACGCCGTCGCCGTCTGGAGCTCGGCGCCGCTCGGCCGGTCGCGCGCCATGAGCTCGAGCTCCGTCCGGAGCATCGCGAGCGGGCTGCGCAGCTCGTGGCTCGCGTCGGCGATGAAGGCGCGCTCCCGGCGGCGCATCACCTCGACGGGCCGCAGCGCGGCGCCCGCCAGCGCGAAGCCCGCCAGCGAGGCCAGCACCAGCGCGATCGGCCCGCCGAGCAGGAGCACGTTCGTCAGGCCCGCGATCGCCTGGTCGCGCTCCTCGAGCGACTGCCCCACCACGGCGACCAGGCGCTGATCCTGCGCGCTGATCGGGACGGCGAGGAGGCGGACCGCCTCGTCGCCGACGATCTCCGTGCGCCTGATGCCGACACTGCCCTTGCGCGCCCGCGCGAGCGCAGCGGCATCCACGAGCGGCTGCCTGGGGACGCCGGGCGACGCGTCGATCACCCGCCCGCGCACGTCGATGAGCTGGGCGAGCTGGGCGCGCCGGCCGAGCACGCCGGCGTGCTTCGCCTCGGCCAATCCGCTGTCCGACTGCTGCGCGAGCGCGGCGACGTCCGCGCCGCGGGCGCGCAGCGATGCGTCGAGGGCGCGGTCGAGATGGGCCCCGAGCTGCTCGCGGACGAACAGGCCGGTCGCCGCCAGGACGATCGCCATGACGCACGCGAAGGCCAGCGTGAGCCGCCAGCGGACGGGCAGGTGGGTCACCGTCCGCCGTCCTCGCGCAGGCGATAGCCGCGCCCGCGAACCGTCTCGATGCTCGTGACGGCGAACGGCCGGTCGATGCGATCGCGCAACGCCCTGACCTGCTGGTCGACGACGTTCGACCGCCCCTCGTAGGCGTGGTCCCAGGCGGACTCGAGCAGCGCGAAGCGCGTCAGCGTGACCCCCGGCCGGCGCATGAACGTCTCGAGCACCGCGAACGGCTTCTCGGCGAGCTCGATCGCGTGCCCGTCGCGCCAGACGTCGCGGCTGGCCGGGTCCAGCCGCAGGGCGCCGACCTGGAGCACCGTGGGGCGCGCGACCGGGTCCCGGCGCACGAGCGCGCGCAGGCGGGCCGTCAGCTCCCGGAGCTCGAAGGGCTTGGTCATGTAGTCGTCGGCGCCGCCGTCGAGCCCGGCGACCCGGTCGTCGAGGCTTCCGCGGGCCGTCAGCATCAACACCGGCGCCCACCGTCCCCCGGCACGCAGGCGCCGGACGGTCTCGAAGCCGTCGATGCCGGGAAGCATCACGTCGAGCACGAGGGCGTCGTAGTCCGTCGCCTCCGCCATCCACAGCGCGTCCTCGCCGGTGATCGCGACATCGGCCGCCATCCCCTCGCCGCGCAATGCGCGCCGGAGCTGGCTGGCCATCTTGACCTTGTCCTCGACGATCAAGACGCGCATGGGCCGACTCTCATCGCGTCAGGTCACCGGGTGGTCAACGGACGGCGAACGCCAGGTCAATCAACGAGCGGGCGAGCGCCCCCGGCCGAAGGCCGGGAGCGCCCTTGGCCGCTACTCCTGTCCGGTGGCCTGGTGGTCGGCCGTCGGGTTGCCGGGCTCGTCAGCGTGACCGCCGGGGCCGTCGCTGTTCGTGGCCGACTCCGTGCCGGGCGCCTCGTTGGCGTCCGGCGTGTCGTTGGCGCCCGCCGGATCGCTGGCGCCTGCCGAACCGGTGGCGTCCGGCGTGTCCGTGGCGTCCGGCACCTCGGTGCCGGGCGCCTCCTTCGTGCCCGCCGTCCCGCTCGGGGCGACGTCGGGCGTCGTCGGGGCGCCCGATTGCGCGGTGGGAGTGGCGGACTGCTTCACCGGCGCCGGCGTCTGGGCCGACGCGATCGCCGATGCGCCGACGGCCAGGGCGCCGAGCGCCGCGACCGTGAGGAACACCTTCTGGATGCGCTTGGTCATTCGTTCTCCTTTGTCGGATTTGCCAAGCGCGGCCAGCGTGACGAGCCGAGATGTACGGATGATGTGGCCGCGGGCGCGCGGCTTCCCGCCGGCTACTTGGGCGGCAGCGTCTTGACGAAGGCGACGCTGCGCTTGACCCACGCGGCGAGCTCGCGCTTCGTCTTCAGCCCCTCGGGCGCGACGATGAGCCACCCGTCCATCGTTCGCCCGCCCATCTCCATCATCGCCACGTGGGGACGCGCGAGCGCCGCGTCGGTGCCGGCCGGGTCGATGCGGACGAGCAGCCCGCCGGTGCGCGAGGCACTGACGCTCATGTTGCCGTGCAGCAGGAACGCGAGGCCGCCGAACATCTTCTTCTCGGTGACAGCGTCCTCGTCGGCGAGCAGTTCGCGCAGGCGGTTGGCGAGATCCTCGTCGTAAGCCATCGGCGGCGTGGAAGCCTATCGCGCTTCGCTAGTGTCGCCCTCCGTCGTGCGCATCGGGATCCAGCTTCCAGAGGTCGAGCGTCGCTTCCCCTGGGTCGAGTACCTCGCGATGGCCCGAGCGGCTGAAGCGGCCGGCTTCGACTCCATCTGGATCGGTGATCACCTGCTCTACCGCGGCGACGGCCGGGCGGAGCGCGGGCCGTGGGAGGCATGGACGCTGATGTCGGCGCTGGCCGCCGCCACCGAGCGGGTGGACATCGGGCCGCTGGTCGCCTGCGCGGGATTCCATCCGCCCGGCCTCGTCGCGAAGATGGCCGCGACCATCGCCGAGATCAGCGGCGGCCGTTTCGTGCTCGCCCTGGGCGCCGGCTGGAACGAGCCGGAGTTCCGCGCGTTCGGCCTGCCCTTCGACCACCGGGTATCGCGGTTCGAGGAGGCCTTCACGATCATCCGGCGCCTGCTGGGCGGCGAGCGGGTCACGCTGCGCGGGCGCTACTGGCAGGCGGACGACGCCGTGCTGGTGCCGGCGCCGGCCCGGCGCCCGCGCCTGATGGTCGGAAGCAACGGGCCCCGGATGCTGGCCATGACGCTGCCGCACGTCGATGCGTGGAACACGTGGTACGAGGACTACGGCAACTCGCCGGAAGGCTTCGCCAGGCTCAACGATCGCGTCACCGACGCGGCACGCGAAGCCGGACGCGAGCCCGGCGAGATCCTTCGCAGCGCGTGCGTGCTCGTGGTCCTCGACCGCTCAGCCGGGGAACGCCCGATCACGCCGAATGCACCGCCGGTGGAAGGGTCACCGGAGCGGATCGCCGCGACGCTGCGCGAACTGGCCGACGCCGGCGCGGACGAGGCGATCCTGGTCGTCAGCCCGATCGCCGAGCGCTCGATCCGCGAGCTCGCCGGCGTCGTGGCGATGCTTCGACGCTGAGGGCGCCCCACCCGACGGGCTCACGGCCGGGCCTCCAGCGCGCGCTGCACGAACCGCATCGTCTCCTCGAACACGTGCGCGGGGATCTCGTCGGTGTCTCCCCACAGGATCCAGCGCAGGCCGTTCATTTCGCCCACGCGCATCAGCGCCCACGCGAGCACCTCGGGGTCGCCGGTCGCGATCTCGCCACGCCCCATCGCGTCCTCCAGGCCGCGGACGTACCCGGCGACGATGCGCCCGTAGTGCAGGCGCAGCGCCTGGGGCGAGACGAACTCGGCCTGGCGGATGACGCGGTAGAGGCCGGGGTGCTCGGCGGTGAAGCGAAAGAACGCCTCGAATCCCAGGCGCTCGGCTTCCGTGCGCGTGCGCCCGCGCGACGCGGCGTCGGCCATGGCCTGGCGCACGCGCCGGTTGAGGTCCTCGACGAGCTCGTCGAAGATCTCCTGCTTCCCGGCGAAGTAGAGGTAGAAAGTTCCGGGCGCGACTCCCGCGGCCCCGGCGACCTTGACGATCGAGGCCTCGTGGTAGCCGAGCTCGGTGAACACCTGCTCGGCCGCTTCGAGCAGGCGTGTGCGGGTGCGCGCGCCGCGCTCGGTGCGAGCGCCGCGCGGCGCGGTCCCCTCGGCACCGCCCGGGGCCTTGATGTCGGTCAACGGGTCCCCTCCGGTGAGTAGCGCTCCCGCAGCTCCCGCTTGAGGAGCTTGCCCGACGCCGAGCGCGGGAGCTCCTCGGCGAAGCGCACGACGCGGGGCGCCTTGAATGCGGCCAGGCGTGCGCGGCAATGGGCGATGAGGTCCTGCTCGTCGACCCGCGCGCCGGGGCGCGCCACGACGATGGCGACGCCGGCCTCGCCCCACCGCTCGTCGGGCACCCCGATGACCGCGGCGTCGGCCACGGCCGGATGCTCGTGCAGCGCGGCCTCGACCTCGGCGGGATAGACGTTCTCGCCCCCCGAGACGTACATGTCCTTGATCCGGTCGCGGATGCGGTAGAAGCCCTCGTCGTCGCGCTCGGCGATGTCGCCGGTGTGCAGCCAGCCCTCGCGCAGGGCGGCGCGCGTGGCCTCCGGGTCACGCCAGTACCCCGCGAACACGCCGGGCCCCCGGACGAGCAGCTCGCCGCTGCCGCGCCCGTCGATCGGCGCACCCGACTCGGGGTCCGCGAGGGCCACCTCGACGTGCGGATAGGGCTTGCCGGCCCAGCCGAGCCTACGCATCGCATCCTCCGGTGGCACGCACAGCACGTTGGGCGACGCCTCGGTGAGGCCGTAGCCCTGGACGATCTCCACCCCGCGGTCGCGCCAGGCGCGCAGCAGCGGCTCGGGCATCGGCGCGCCTCCCACGATCGCCCGGCGGAGGCTGGAGAGGTCGGCGTCGCCGAAGCGCCGCTCGCCCGCCATGAATAGGTAGTTGGCCGGTACGCCCATCATCGTGGTGACACGCCTGCTCTCTATCAGCTCCAGGGCGCGCGCGGCGTCGAACTTCGGCTCGAGCACCACCGTCGCGCCCTTCCACCACGCGAGCAGCGGCTGGACGTTCCAGCCACCGACGTGGAACTGCGGGAGCATCTGCAGCACCACGTCCGTGGCGCTCAGGTCGGCCGTCCGATCGAGGCTCAGGTTGGTCCAGAAGCAGTTGCGGTGCGTGAGCCGCGCGCCCTTGGGGCGTCCCGTGGTGCCGGCGGTGTAGAGGAGCAGCAGGTCGTCGTCGTCCGCGGGCGCGTCCCGCGTCGTCGTCGCCCCGGCCGGCGCAAGCGCGTCGAGCTCGGCGCGCGCGAGCGCCAGCCGCCGCGGCGTCGAGGCGGCCGCCTGCAGCGCGGCATCGGCGAGCGAGTCCCGCTCGGGCTCGACGAACAGCACGGCGGGCTCGGCGTCCGTCAGCTGGTAGGCGAGCTCGGCCGGCGCGAGCCGCCAGCTGAGCGGCGCCAGCACCAGCCCCGCCTTCGCGCAGGCGAAGAACAGCTCGACGTGCTCCGGGCGATTCCCGGTCAGCGACGCGACGCGGTCGCCCCGGCGTAGGCCGAGGCGCAGAAGCGCGTCCGCCAGGCGCTCGGAGCGCGCGTCGAGCTCGGCGTACGTGGTGGGCTCGCCGCGGTACTCGATGGCGATCCGCGCCGGCGTGATCGACGCCCGGTCGCGGACCCACCGTCCCAGGGTGAGCTCGCCGGCGGATCGCCCGGTCGCCCGCCGGGCGCTCTCGGCCGATGCGGAGCCCGCCGATGCCGTCATCGCCTACAGCGTAGGTGGGGGCGCCGACGGGCGCCCCCACCGCGTGCCTGGCGTACATCAGCCCGATGCCTTGAACGTCATGCTCCTGGCGGCGTCACCCACGAAGAAGCCGCGCACGGCCTTCAGGAACCCTTGGGTGGTGGAGCTCACCTTGGAGATCTCGCTCATCCGTGAGGCGGGCCCCAGGCCCGGGGTGTAGTCGACCGGGGGCATCAGACCGCCGAGATCGACCGTCCCGAGGTGGAGCTTGGCGTCGAGGATGGCCGCGCGCGTGAGGGCGCCGCCCGCGATCGCCTTGCGCAGGATCGCCGTCTCGACCTTCGCCTGGGCATACCCGTACATGAAGTAGTAGTCGGGGATCTGCGAAGGCGCGAAGCGCTTGGTGTCGGCCAGGAACTTCGCCATGCCCGGCGCGCTCTTGTCGCCCCACTGCGCCTCGTAGCCCAGCACCCACACGCTGGAGGCGAGCGCCTTGGCGACCGCGGTCGGCTTGCCCTTCGGGGTGCCGTCGGACGACATCAGGTACTCCGACCACGCCGGGCCCTGGAACACCCACCTCGGGTTGTAGCCCTGCGAGGCGCCCGTGCCGACGATCGTCGAGGCCACGCTGGGAGTCGCCACGACGAACACGTACTGCGCGCCCGCGGATCGCATCTTCTGCACCTGCGCCGTGAGATCGGTGTCGCCGCTCTTGTAGGTCGTCTCGGCGACGCTGCGGAGGTGGTAGGTGTTCACGCCCGCCTGGTAGCCGCGCAACCCGTCCTGGCCGTAGGCGTCGTTCTGGTAGATGATCCCGACCTTCGCGTTCTTGCCGCCCTTCTGCTTGGCGATGTGGTCGAGCGCGTTGGCATTGTCGATCGCGTAGGGCGTCCCGATCACCGCCATCACCGGATCGGTGACGAGCGACGAGTCCTGCGCGGACGCTCCGATCAGCATCTTCTGCTGACTGGCCAGGGGCTGGATCGCCTTGGTCGTCGGGCTGCCCAGCGACTGCGCGATGAACGCCACGTTCCCGGCGATGCGGTTGTAGGCCTGGACCTCGGTCTGGGGGTCGTACTTCGTGTCTCGCTCGACGAGATCGACCTTCCAGCCGTCGATACCGCCGGCGGCGTTCACCGCGCGGAAGTAGGTCTCCTGGCCGGCGGTCAGCGGCTTCCCGATCGCCGCCACGGGCCCGGACAGCGGGCTCAGGACGCCGAGCGAGATCGTCTTCGCCTTGGCGTCGACCCCCGGGCCGGTCGTGACCCCGCTGCTTCCGCCGCCGGATGCCCCGCTGCTGCTGGACCCGGTCCCGCACGCTCCGATCGCCATCGCGATCGCTCCCGCCGCGCAGACTGCACCCAGCGGTCGCATCTTCACCCTGCCCATGTCGCCTCGCTCCTGTTTTCGATTGATTGGGCTTCCTGTGACAGCCCTCCGCCCTTGCCGGGACGCAGACCGATGCGCGACCACAGCGACGCGACGCGGCGGCCAAGCCCGACGATCCCGTGCGGCTCCAGGACGAAGAAGACGATGATCAGCACCCCGTATGCGATCGACGTGAGGTCGTCGATCGGCAGCCCGCCCGACGAGGACTGCGGGATCAGCGACTGCAGGACCGCGGGCAGCGCGAAGATCACGATCGAGCCCAGCAGGGCGCCCCACACGGTCCCGATCCCGCCGACGATGATCGCCGCGACGTACTGGACCGAGAGCAGCACGCTCCACTGGCCGGGGGTCGCGAACGACAGGTAGGAGGCGTACAGCGCGCCGCTCACACCCGTCAGGAACGACGAGATCACGAAGGCGCTCATCTTGGTGCGGGCGAGGTCGACGCCCATGATCGCCGCCGCGATCTCGCGGTCGCGGACCGCCTGCATCGCGCGTCCCGGCCGGCCGCGCACCAGGTTCCAGACGAAGAGCATGGCGGCCGCGAGGATGATCAGCGCGAGGTAGTAGTAGAGCCCGTTGTGGTCGATGACGAGCCCGCCGATCGTCAGCTGCTGCCCGGCCGAGAAGTCGAACGGGCCGAACGCGACCGCCGGGAACGAGCGCCCGCCGGGGCCGCCGGAGATCGCCGGCACGTTGAACCAGATGTGCTGGCCGATGAAGACCAGGCCGATCGTGACGATCGCCAGGTAGAGGCCGCGGAGGCGCAGCGCCGTCGGCCCGACGAGCGCCCCGCACAGGGCCGCGACCACGCCGGCGGCGGGCAGCCAGATCAGCGCGGTCAGATGGTCGTTGCCTCCCAGCACCCCGGCGGTGTACGCGCCGACGGCGAGGAAGAACGCGTGGCCCAGCGAGATCTGGCCCGTGTAGCCGGTCAGGACGTTGAGCCCGAGCGCGCCGATCGCCGCGATCAGCACGAATGTCGCGGTGGTCAGCTGGCCCGCGTTGAGGCCGAACGGGAGCACGATCGCGAGGACCGCGAGGCCGAGCAGCCCCGCGCTCGTGACGCCGAAGCGCCTCCGGTGGGAGGTGTGCATGCTCATACCCGCTCCACCGGCCGCGTCCCGAACAGGCCGTAGGGCCTGCTCAGGAGCACGAGGATCATCACCACGTAGGGCGCGACGGAGGAGAAGTCGTTGCCCAGCCATCCGGGCGCATAGCCCGAGGACATGACCTCGACGATCCCGATCGTGATGCCGCCGACGACCGCGCCGGGCGGTGAATCGAGGCCGCCGAGGATGATCGCCGGGAAGGCACGCAGGGCGACGTCGCCGAGGGACGGGTTCACCGAGCTGGGGAACCCGGCGAGGAACAGCCCGCCCACAGCGGCGACGCCGCCCGCGATCGCCCACGTCAGCGCGTAGACGCGCCGCACGGGCACGCCGACGGCCAGCGCCGCCTCCTCGTCCGCGGCCGTCGCGCGCATCGCGAGCCCGTAGCGCGAGAACCGGTCGAAGGCGAAGTACAACGCCAGGATCAGCCCGGTGCAGACCACCGTCCAGATCCGCACCCAGTTGAGCGTGACGCCGCCGACGTGCACGGCCGAGGCGCCCCACGGATCGCCGAGGATCCGGGCGTTGCCGCCGAAGATCGCCGGGATCGAGGAGTCGATGACGATGCTCAGGCCGATCGTGATCATCACGAGGACGAACACCGGCTGGCCGAGCATCCGCCGCAGGACCGTCATCTGGAACACGGCGCCGCCGGTCGCGAGCAGCGCGATCGCGCCGACCACCGCCGCCACGAACGGCAGGTTCAGATCGGTGGCCAGGAACGAGACGAGGTAGGCGCCGACCAGCAGGAGGCTGCCCTGGGCGAAGTTGATCACCTTGCTGGCGCGGTAGACCACGGTGAAGCCGAGCGCGACGAGCGCGTAGATGCACCCGAGCGCGACGCCCTGGAACAGCAGCTGGAGAAACGCGGTCATCGGGGCGCCTCCGCGAGGGCGGGCTCGAGCTCCTCGCCCAGATAGGCGCGGATCACGCGCTCGTCGCGCTGGACCTCGGCCGGCGTGCCGATGGCGATGATGCGCCCGAAGTCGAGCACCAGCACGCGCTGTGCGATCCGCATGACCATCCCCATGTCGTGCTCCACGAGCAGCAGCGTCAGGTCGCGCTCGTGATGCAGGCGGCGCACGAGCGCCGTGATCTCCTCGCGCTCGGCGACGCTCATGCCGGCGACGGGCTCATCGAGCAGCATCAGCTTGGGCTCCATGGCGAGGGCGCGCGCGATCTCCACGCGCTTCTGGATGCCGAACGGAAGGGTGCCGGTCGGGACGTGGGCGTGCCGGCCGATGCCGGCGAACTCGAGCGCCTCCATCGCCGCCGCGCGATGGCGGCGCTCCTCGCGCCGCGCGTAGCCCAGCCACAGCCCGCTGCGCAGCGTTCCCGAGCGCATCAGGTGGTGGCGCCCGATGAGGACGTTCTCGAGCACGGTCAGCTCCCCGAACAGCCCGAGGTTCTGGAACGTGCGCGCGACGCCCGCGCCGGCCAGCGCCGAGACGCGCAGGCGCAGCAGGTCGGCTCCGTCGAAGCGCACGCTGCCCGCGGTCGGCACGTACGCGCGCGACAGGACGTTGAAGAGCGACGTCTTGCCCGCCCCGTTGGGCCCGATCACCGCGAACAGCTCGCCGCGGCCGACGTCGAAGGTCAGGTCCTCGAAGGCGGTGACGCTGCCGAACCGCAGCGCCAGGTCGCGGACCTCGAGCATCGGCGTGGTGCTCGGGGTCATCGCGTCACCTCCTCCGGGTGCCCGAGCACAGCGGGCGCACCCAGGTAGGAGGCGCGCACCCGCTCGTCGGAGAGCATCTCGGCGGTCGACGCGTGCGTGCGGATGCGTCCGGTCTCGAGAAGATAGGCGTGCTCGGTCGCACGCATGGCGAGCGCGGTGCTCTGCTCGACCAGGAGCAGCGCGCACCCTCGCTCGTTGATCGTCCGCAGCGCCTGGCCGATCTCCGCGACGACCCGGGGAGCCAGGCCGAGCGAGGGCTCGTCGAGCAGGAGCAGTCGCGGCTGGGCCATGAGCGCGCGTGCGATCGCCAGCACCTGCTGCTGGCCCCCGCTGAGCAGACCGGCGGGCTGGTCGGCGCGCTCCGCCAGGATGGGAAAGAGCTCGAGGAGCTCCTGGCGGATCTCACGCTCGCGGCGGCGCGCGCGGCCGGCGAAGGCACCCACGCGCAGGTTCTCCGCGACCGTGAGGTCGGCGAAGACGCGCCGGCCTTCGAGCACCTGCCCGATGCCGGAGCCGACGAGCGTGGCGGCGTCGGCCCGTGCGATCGAGCGGCCCGCGAAGCGGATCGAGCCGGCCGTCACCTGGCCCCCGTGGAAGCGCAGGAGCCCGGTCACCGCGCGGAGGGCCGTGGTCTTGCCCGCGCCGTTGGCGCCCAGCAGCGCGACCGTGCCGCCCTCCGGGACGGAGAAGCTCACGCCGTCGAGCGCCAGGACGGCGCCGCCATAGGTGACGCGGAGCTCATCCACCTCGAGCAGCGCACTCGAAACCGGGGCATGTGCGGGCGTTTGCTGCGCGCCGGTGACGGCGCCGACGGACGGACCACGGGTCACGGGCCTTACCTCCTCCTCCTGGGACATCCTCGACCTGCTCGGGGGCGATATGAAACCTGATTCATATGCCAGATGCAAGTGAACATCGGACCAGGCGCCCCGGCGGCAGGCGCCCGGGAACGACAAAGCCGCCGCGGATGAGGCGACGGCCAAGGCCCAGCGCAAGCGTCAGGAGAGTGGAGCTACGGGACCGACCGCAGCCTCGCGAACTCGCGGGGCGCGAGCGCACGGCGCTGGGGCGATGGCTGCTCGGCGAGGTGCTCGGCCGACCACTCGTACAGGGCCATGAGCAGCTCGGTCACGCTCCAGCCCAGCGCGGTCAGCGAGTACTCGACGCGCGGGGGCATCTCCGGGTAGGCCGATCTCACGACCAAGCCCTCGCGCTCGAGCGTGCGCAACGTCTGGGTGAGCGTCTTCTTGGAGATCTCCCCCACCTCGCGCAGCACCTCGCTGTAGCGGCGGGTGCCGCTGGCCAGGAGATACAGGACCTCCACCGACCACTTCCCCGAGAGGAGGGCGAGCGCCCGGCGGGTGCCCCGCGCCATCTCGTAGTCGGACGCTTCGGGGGGCGGCGGCCGCAGGCTCTGGACGTGCTGGGCCGTCATCGCCTCAATCGCGGACGGGGCGACGGCGGGTGGGGCTGCCTGCGAGCTGGTGACCCATCACGTACTCGTAGGCGTTCCAGAGCTCGCTGTCGGCCTCGTGGGGATCTTCGGGGTGATACAGGCAGTGCGCGCCGATGGCGTTGGCGAGGTCGTCGCGCTGGCTGAGATACGCGTCGCGCTCTGCGCGGAGCCGCGCGACGTGGGACCGCAGTGTGTCGAAGGTGGGTTCCATCGTCGGATCCGCCCCAGGCTCACGCGGCGCGGCGAACCGGTTGCGGGTCGCGTCGCGGCGGGAGCGCATGGACACTGGCACCGAGCGGTTCGAAATGCGGCTCGTAGTCCAGCGTCTCGATCACCGTCTCGGTGCCGCAGACCGGGCACACGAGCAGGAAGTCGAGCCGCTTCCCCGCGTGGTCGTACCGGCTCGTCGTGTCGTGGACGTGCCCGCACGCGCGGGCGGGGCGGGGCGCGTTCCGCCACTGGTCCATCGCGATCGTTGTGGAAGGCATTTCCGACGCTCCTCTGCAGTGCTCACCGGACTCGCGGGGCGATGGATTGAGGATTCCGCTCGAACGACGAACTGTCTGCACGGCCAGCGCCCAACCGGGCTGCCTGCGGGCTGCAATCCCGGATCCCCAGCTAGCTGGAATGCGACTTGGGGTGAACGGGAGCGGCGACAGTGCGTGCGGCATGCAGCGAGTGTTCCGCCGCGGGCGCGCCCCCGCATCCGCGAGGCCCCAGTGTGAGTCCCTAGTCCTGCCCCCGGACCCGCCCGCGGGGCAGTTCCGACAAAAAAGGCGGCCCCGGTCATGCATGCATGACCGGGGCCGCCGGGAGGCGGAAGGTGGGCGGGTCAGTCCGCTCGCTGAGTGCCCGGTGCCCGGACCGGGGTCTCCCTGGAACCGTTGCCGTGCCCGAGGCCGGCGGCGACCTGGGCGCCGAGATCGGCGTCGACGTTGGTCCAGTACCCGATCACGCGCGTCTGGACCTCGGCGGAGACGCCGGCGCTCGCGTGGGCCACGATGTTCGTCACCAGGTGCTCGCGGTCCGCCGGCTCCATCACCTCTCGGTACAGCGTGCCCGGCTGGATGAAGTCGTCGTCGTCGCGGTGCTTCTCGTACGCGTAGTAGCCGATCTCGCCGGCCTCGACCCACCAGCTCGGCAGCGCCTTGGACGGGTCCGGCTCGGGGCCGCCGTACGAGTTCGGGTAGTACGGGGGCTGCGCCCCGGAGTGCAGGTACTCCATCGCCCCGTCCTTGTTGTAGGTGTGGACGGGGGACTTCGCGGCGTTGATCGGGAGCTGCTCGTAGTTCGTGCCGATCCGGTGCAGGTGCGTGTCGTGGTAGGAGAAGATCCGGCCCATCAGCATCTTGTCGGGGCTGAGGCCGATCCCCGGCACCAGGTTGGAGGGGGCGAACGCCGACTGCTCGACCTCGGCGAAGTGGTTCTCCGGGTTCCGGTCGAGCACCATGCGGCCGATCGTGATCGGCGGGTAGTCGCCGTGCGGCCAGACCTTGGTCAGGTCGAACGGGTTGAAGCGGTAGGAACGGGCGTCGTCGAAGGGCATGATCTGCATCTCGAGGCGCCATTCGGGCGCCTCTCCATGGGCGATCGACTCCCACAGGTCGCGGCGATGGAAGTCGGGGTCCTGCGCGACCATCGCATCGGCCTCGTCGAGCGCGAAGTTCTCGATGCCCTGAACGGTCTTCCAGTGGTACTTCACCCAGAAGCGCTCGCCGGCGGCGTTCGCCCAGGAATACGTGTGGCTGCTGTAGCCGTTCATATTGCGCCACGTGCGAGGGGTGCCGCGGTCGGACATGAGGATGGTCACCTGGTGGGCGCTCTCCGGCGAGAGCGTCCAGAAGTCCCACTGCATGTCGTTCGAGCGCATGCCCGTGTCCGGCAGGCGCTTCTGCGAGTGGATGAAGTCCTGGAACTTCGTGGCGTCGCGGACGAAGAAGGTCGGCGTGTTGTTGCCGACCAGGTCGTAGTTCCCCTCCTCGGTGTAGAACTTCAGCGCGAAGCCACGCGGGTCACGCACCGTGTCGGCGCTGCCCATTTCACCGGCGACGGTCGAGAAGCGCGCGAACATCGGCGTGCGCTTGCCGACCTCTGAGAGGAACTTCGCGTTGGTCCACTGGGTGACGTCCTCGGTCACCTCGAAGAAGCCGTGCGCGCCGCTGCCCTTGGCGTGGACGACCCGCTCGGGCACGCGCTCGCGGTTGAACTGCTGGATCTTCTGGACGGTGTGCGCATCGTGCAGCACCGTCGGGCCGTTCGGGCCGACCGTCAGCGAATGCTCGTCGCTGGGGACCGGGATGCCGGAACTGCTCGTCGTGGTCGGCGGGCGCTTCTTGTTCGTGCTCATGGGAACCTCCTGTCGCGTTCCCCCCGGGCCAACGTAGGCCAGCCACAGCAAGCGGCGATAAAAAAGTGTGATCGCGTGCGAGGAAGGCTCGCTCACCAAGCGAGCTGATCGTCCGGCACGCGCCGCGGCCCGCGCGAGCCGCGCCGGCCGTTGCGCCGGCGCCCTCCGCCCGGTGCGCACGCGTGGGCGGCGAAGGCGCTCGGCCTGTCGTAGTGGAAGCCCACGCGCCAGCTAGGGAACGCCGGCTCGACGGGCGGCGATGACCGCGACGACGACGCGGTGCTGCCGTCATGCACGCCGATCTGACGGGGGTCGATCCGGGCCATGGAGGTTCTCCGAGCTCGAGGTGCGACCCACCATACGACCGCGGTCCCGCGCCGCCGATCCGGGAGGCCGAACGCGTGATCGCCGTCGGCGTTCACCTCGGGCACCCGGACGCTCCCGGCTTCGACGGACGCGGCGCGATACTGGCTGTGCCATGACCGCCACCTCCCACATCGCCATCCCCGACAGCCGGCTTGCGCGAGAGGCGAACGAGCTGATTCGCAGCGTCGAGCCCGACCTGCTCTACAACCACTCGCTCCGCGTGTATGCCTTCGGCGCCCTTCAGGGCCGCCGGCGGGGCATCGGCTACGACCCCGAGCTGTTGTTCATCGGGGCGATGTTCCACGACATCGGGCTCGTCGAGGGCCACCGCAGCGCCGACGACCGCTTCGAGGTCGACGGCGCCAACGCCGCCCGCGAGTTCCTCGCCGGCCACGGCGTCACCGGCGAAGCGCTGCGCATCGTGTGGGACGCGATCGCCCTGCACACCACGCCGGGCATCCCCGAGCACAAGGAGCCCGAGGTCGCCCTGGTCACCGCCGGCGTCGAGCTCGACGTGCTCGGATTCGGCTACGACGACATCTCACCCGAGGACCGAGACGCCGTCCTGGCCGCCTACCCGCGGGTCGACTTCAAGGAGTCGATCATCCAGGCCTTCGCCGACGGGATGGCCCATCGGCCCGAGACGGCGTTCGGCACCGTCAACGCCGACGTGCTGGCCGAGAAGCTCCCCGGCTACGAGCCGCCGAACTTCTGTGCGATCATCCGCGGCTCCAAGCACGCGAACTAGGGCTCGCGAGCTAACGCTGCCAGGCCTCGATCGTCGGCAGCAGCGCGATCGCCACCGCCACGCCGCCGCCGAGCGCCGCGGCCAGCAGCATCGCCCTCAGGCCGGCGCCGGGCACCGCCTCACGGCGCGCCGCTCCCAAGCCGGCGGACAGCGAGCGCGCGACTCGCGGGATGTAGGCGAGGAAGTGCACCGCGAACACCGCCCCCCACCCGATGAAGCTCGCCTTGTGGATCAGCAGCAGCGTGTCCGACTTGTGTCCGGCCACCATCAGCAGCACCCCGCTCACGAGCACCGCGATGGTCAATGCCACCAGGACCGGCGCCAGCAGCCGCAGCGCCAGGAGCGGCGGCCCCTTCGCGCGGTAGGCGCTCGACCGGGTGTAGTAGCGGGCGAAGCGATACCCGGTGCTCCCGAGCTTCACGAGGACCGGCGGGATGAGAACCAGGCCGACGAACATGTGCGCGGTCCGCAGGCCGCCCATGTTGAGGATCGTGAGCCCCTCGGCTGCCAGCAGAACGGTCAGGACCGCCGCCGTCGCGCTCGTGAGGAGCTCGTTGCCCTCGGTCCCGCCCCAGCGGTCCGGACGTCCGAGCCGCGCGAGCGAGCGTGCGGCCGGGGACCGTTCGGCCGGCCCGGAGGCCAGCGCCTCGTCTGGTGGTGCCACGTGCGACCGCATCTCGATCCTAATCGTGCGCCGCCACAGTGAAGCCACAGTAAGCGCGACATGAGAGTCCTCCCAGCTTGTGGCGCTCGGGGCGGTGCAGGGCCTAGGACGAATTGCCCGTTGGAATCGGGACCCCCGGCAGGCGCACAATGGCCCCATGACCGAGACACGAACCGCCAGCCGGCAGATCACCGACGAGGTCACCGCGTGGCCGGGCGTGGAGCCGGGCCCGGGCCGCCGCGGCGAGTTCGCCTTCACGGTCGGCCACAAGGAGATCGGCCACCTGCACGGCGACCACGCCGCCCACTTCTTCTTCCCCAAGCCGATCTGGGGCGAGCTGTTCGAGCAGGGACGGATCGCCCACCACCCGGTCTTCCCCGGCAAGCAGGGGCCCGCCGCGCGCCGGATCGAGGATGACGACGACGTGCGCGACGTCATCCGGTTGCTGCGGCTCAACTACGACCGCGTCGTGGACCGCTACCTCCCGCCCGCGCAGGCCGGCAGCGTCAGCTGACCGTCCGGCCCACCGCCGGCTCGTAGCGCAGGATCAGGCATTCGCCGACGGGCCTCGCCTCCACGAGGCGAAACTCGTCGGCGCCGCCACGGTGGCGCCGTGAGCCCGCGCCGCGAGCCAGATGAGACCGCGGTCGTCGACGTCGTCGAGGTCGAGGCCGGTGAGCCGGCTGATGCGCGCCAGGCGATGGGTCAGCGTGTTGCGATGCACGGGTAGCGCGGCAGCGGTCGCCCTGCGCTCGAACCCGTGCTCGACGAGCGCCCGGAGCGTCGCTGCGAGCTCCGGGCGGCCGGCGCCCAGCAGCGGTCCGAAGACGCGCTCGTCGAGTCGCTGTGCGATGTGCCCGGAGCGCTGCAGCAGCAACTCCGGGACGTAGCGCGCGGGGTCCAGGCGACCCCGCGCCCCGGCGCCCTCGCCGATGCGCGCGACCGCGCGGAGGTCCTGCAGGGCGTCGCCGAGATCGACGGGCGGGGTGGCCGGCCCCTCGGCGGTCAGCAGGCGCGTCCCGAAGCCGAACGCCTCCCACGCCACGGGATCGTGCGACAGGCCGACGACGCGGCGGCCTTCGGTGGCGGCCAGCGCCCCGTGCGTCCGCAACCGCGCGGCGAGGTCGGTGTGCTGGGCCATCGAGCCGCCGGCGATGACCGCGACGAAGGGCCGGTAGCGGTCCGCCAGGCGGAAGCCCAGGATGTCGGCGAGGCTCAGGTCCTCGGAGCCCGGGGGCGTCTGCGTCACGAGCCGGTCGATGAGGGTCCGGGCGCGGCGCTCGTGCTGGGAGATCAGCGCGTCGCGCTCCTGGGCGTAGGCCTCGGTGAAGGCCTTCGAGACCAGGTCCACCCAGGCCAGGAAGAGGTCGACGGCCCCGCTCAGGGCGACGCGCTCCTGCTGCGTGGCGGCCTCGTGCAGGATGTCCCAGCCCAGCCGCAGGCCGCGCCGGTAGACCGCCAATCCCTCCTCGGGCGGCCGCCCTTCGGCGGCCCGGACGCCGACGAGATCGCGAAGGCGCTCCAGCTCGGCGTCGGGCGGCAACTCACCGTCGGCCAGCCAGCGCCGGAACGTCTCGACGTTCCAGCGGATCGCGGCCCGCCCCCGGTCCCGCGCGCGGTCGCTGTCGACGTCGTCCACGAACCGCAGGTACTCCGGCATGTCGCGCATGCCATCCTCGACGCGCCGCACCTGGGCTTCGAGGTCGAGACGGCCGAGCAGGCTCCGCACCAGTTCGCGATCGCGGTCGTCGAGCGGCACGGGCGCATGATCGCGCACCCGACCCCGAGGGGTGTGCATCGTGCACAACCGTGCCCTGCGTCATTGGGATCGGCGTCCCTGGTCGCGCGCGCCGCCTCCGGCGATGCTGGGCGCTTGTCCCAGAACAGCCACACCACCCCAGCAGACGTCATCGTCATCGGGGCCGGCCTCGCCGGGTTGGTCGCCACGGCCGAGCTCGCCGACGCCGGACGGCGTGTCCTGCTCATCGACCAGGAGCCGGAGGCGTCGCTCGGAGGCCAGGCGTTCTGGTCGTTCGGCGGCCTGTTCCTGGTCGACAGTCCCGAGCAGCGACGGATGCGGATCAAGGACTCCCGCGAGCTCGCCTGGCAGGACTGGTTGGGGACCGCCGGCTTCGATCGCCCGGACGACGAGTGGCCGCGCCGCTGGGCCGAGGCCTACGTCGACTTCGCCGCCGGCGAGAAGCGCTCCTGGCTGCGTGCCCACGGAGTTCGCGTCCTGCCGATGGTCGGATGGGCCGAGCGCGGCGGCTACGACGCGAACGGACCCGGCAACTCCGTCCCCCGCTTCCACGTCACCTGGGGCACCGGGCCGGGAATCATCGCGCCGTTCGTGCGCCGCGTGCGCGACGCGCAGAAGCGCGGGCTGGTCGAGCTGCGCGTCCGCCACCGCGTCGACGGCCTGACCGCGACCGCCGGCGCGATCGACGGCGTGACCGGCAAGGTCCTCGCCGCCGACTCCTGCCGGCGCGGCCAGGCGAGCTCACGCGAGGAGATCGGCGACTTCGAGCTGCGCGCTGCGGCGGTGATCGTCAGCTCCGGCGGGATCGGCGCCAACCATGACCTGGTGCGGCGCAACTGGCCAGAGCGTCTCGGCGCGCCGCCGAAGCGGATGATCTCCGGCGTCCCGGCGCACGTCGACGGCCGCATGATCGAGATCGCGCAGAACGCCGGCGGCAACGTCACGCACCCCGACCGCATGTGGCACTACACCGAAGGGATCCAGAACTGGGATCCCATCTGGCCGATGCACGGCATCCGCATCCTCCCCGGGCCCTCGTCGCTGTGGCTCGACGCCACCGGCCGCCGCCTGCCGGTCCCGCTCTTCCCGGGATTCGACACCCTCGGGACGCTGGAGCACATCATGGGCACCGGGCACGACCACACGTGGTTCGTGCTGAACCAGAAGATCATCGAGAAGGAGTTCACGCTCTCCGGCTCCGAGCAGAACCCCGACATCACGAGCAAGAGCCTCCGCGCCGTGCTCAAGGCCCGCGTCGGCTCCAGCGCCCCCGAGCCGGTCGAGGCGTTCAAGCGCCACGGCGCGGACTTCGTCGTCGAGCGGGACCTGCGCGCGTTGGTCGACGGCATGAATCGCCTGACCGACCAGCCGCTCCTGGACTTCGAGGCGGTCGAGCGCGAGGTCGTCGCCCGGGACCGCGAGATGGACAACCCGTATACCAAGGACCTGCAGGTGACCGCCATCCGTGGAGCGCGCCGCTACCTCCCCGACCGCATCACCCGCGTCGCCGCGCCGCATCGCCTCCTCGACGCCGACGCCGGCCCGCTGATCGCCGTGCGCCTGAACATCCTCACGCGCAAGACCCTCGGCGGCCTGCAGACCGACCTGTCGAGCCGCGTCCTCCGTGCCTCGGGCGAGCCCCTGCCGGGCCTGTACGCCGCCGGCGAGGTCGCGGGCTTCGGTGGCGGCGGCGTACACGGCTACCGCTCGCTCGAGGGGACGTTCCTGGGCGGCTGCCTGTTCTCCGGGCGGATCGCCGGGCGCGCCCTCGCGGCAGAGCTCGGCTGAGCTGATCCGAGGAACGCGCGGCGCCGGTCGCCGGGACGGTTCTCGGCTGGCCGAACGTCCGGGAAGCTCGATGCGTGGCGAACGCGTCGGCCGAGATCCCGGGGTTCCCGATGCCCAGGCCGGCCGGCTGCCCGTTCAGCCCGCCCGCAGCCGTGCTGGCGATGCAGGCCGCGGCCCCGATCGCCAGGGTCCGGCTGTGGGACGGCAGCCGTCCGTGGCTCGTCACCCGCTACGCGGAGCAGCGCGCGCTGCTCGGCGACCCGCGGATCAGCCACGACCCCGAGCGCTCCGGCTTTCCCCACAACACCCTGGCTGCGCGCGAGCGCGAGAAGTCGTCGCAGACCTTCATCAACATGGACGACCCGGAGCACGCCCGGTTGCGCCGGATGGTGACGGCGCGATTCACCGTCAAGCGGGTCGAGGCGCTGCGGCCGGCGATCCAGCGGATCGTGGACGGCCTGATCGACCAGATGCTCGCCGGCCCCAAGCCGGTCGACCTGGTGGAGGCGTTCGCTCTGCCCGTGCCCTCCCTGGTGATCTGCGAACTGCTCGGCGTGCCCTACGCCGACCACGACTTCTTCCAGGCGAACAGCAGGATCATCGTCCATCGTGAGTCGTCGCCGGAGGCGGCGAGAGAAGCCAACGGAAGGCTGCGCGGCTATCTGGACGGTCTGATCGCGGAGAAGCTCGCCACCCCGGGCGACGACCTGCTGTCCCGCCTGGCGGTCGAGCACGTGACGAGCGGCGAGCTGACCCGCCGCGAAGCCGCCAACATCGGCGTGCTCCTCCTGATCGCGGGCCACGAGACCACGGCGAACATGATCGCGCTCGGCACGCTCGCCCTCCTGGAGCACCCCGATCAGCTGGCCGCGTTGCGCGACGCCGACGACCCCAGGCTCGTTGCCGGCGCGGTCGAGGAGCTCCTGCGCTACCTCACCATCGTCCACTTCGGCCTGCGGCGGGTCGCCCTCGCCGACATCGAGATCGGCGATCAGACCATCCGCGCCGGGGACGGCGTGATCATCTCCACCGTCGCCGGCAACCGCGACGAGCAGGCCTTCGCCGACCCCGAGCGGCTGGACGTCCACCGCGACGCCCGCCGGCACGTCGCCTTCGGGTTCGGCGTGCACCAGTGCCTCGGCCAACCGCTGGCGAGAGTGGAGCTTCAGGTCGTCTACGGAACCTTGTACCGGCGCATCCCGAGCCTGCGTCGGGCCGTCGATCTGGATCAGATCCCGTTCAAGGACGACGGCCTGGTCTACGGCGTCTACGAGCTGCCCGTGACCTGGTGAGCATGCGGGTCGTCGTCGACCAGGATGCGTGCGTCTGCTCCGGCCAGTGCGTGCTGGCGGCGCCGGATGTGTTCGACCAGTCCGACGAGGGCTTCGTGCTGTTGCTTGACGACGATCCACCGCCCGAGCTGGACGAGGACGTCCGCCAGGCCGCTGCGACCTGCCCGTCCCGCGCGATCACGGTGGAGGCGTCAGGGGCTACGATCGGGAGCGGATGACCGGATCGACGACCGTCCTCCTCGTCATGGACTTCCAGAGCGGGATCGCCGACCGCTACCCCGCCGACGTCGTCGACCGGGCGGCCGAGGCCGTCCACGCGGCGCGCGACGCGGGGATGCCCGTGATCTTCGTGCGGGTGGCGTTCCGGCCCGGGCATCCGGAGGTGAGTCCCCGGAACCGGGCGTTCGCCGCACTGCACGACGCCGGCGGCATGCTCGAGGACGACACCACCATCCATCCGGCCCTCGCCCCCCTCCCCGGCGAGCCGGTCGTGACCAAGCGCCGCGTCAGCGCGTTCGCCGGCAGCGATCTCGACGTGCTCCTGCGCGCGCGGGAGGCGCGCTCGCTCGTGCTGTGCGGTATCGCCACCAGCGGAGTGGTGCTCTCCACGCTGCGCGCCGCCGCGGACCTGGACTTCGAGCTCACGGTCCTGCGCGACGCCTGCGCCGACGCGGATCCCGAGGTCCACCGCGTGCTGCTCGACAAGGTCTTCCCCCGGCAGGCCG